>CAZOYK010000063.1:7423-12436 GCA_964584065.1 uncultured Anaerolineaceae bacterium
TTGGAATGGTATTAACTTTTGACAAATGTGCTCAATAGCTCACCTGTAATCCCCTTTTAGAAATAAGAGGTACGAATAGCTCAGACATCAGGGTATAATTTGTTCCATGCCTGTAATTGTCTCCCTGGATATAGAAACAACTGGTTTGGACCCTAAAAGCGACTCGATCATCGAGATCGGTGCGGTGAAATTCAACGAAAACCGCGTTCTGGACGAATTTTCAACCTTGATCAATCCGCGCAAGCCGATCAATTCATTCATCACCAACCTGACCGGCATCACCAACGCCATGGTTATGAATGCCCCCTTGCTGGCGGATGTTTACCCGCAGCTGGAAACCTTCATTGGCGATCATCCCATCCTGGGGCAAAATGTCGGCTTCGATATCAGCTTCTTCCAGCGTTACGGCGCTTTCAAGAAAAATCCGGTGATCGACACATACGAGATGGCTGCGGTGCTGATCCCGGGCGCGCCTCGTTACGGACTTGGCTCGCTTTGCTACCAGCTGGGCGTTGTTCTCAGTGAGGCTCATCGCGCCATCAACGATGCCCGTGCCACCATGGGCGTTTACAACAAGCTTTACGAGAAACTTGGGCAGCTTCCCATCGACCTGATCGCAGAAATGGTCAAACAAAGCCAGGGCTTGGGATGGGCGGCAGAACTGCCCTTCCGTTGGGTTTTGCAGAGCTTGATCCAGCAGGGCATCCAGCCCAAACGCGTGCTCGACCAGGAAGGCGGGCTGCTCTTCGAGTTTGGCAAACCCGTGCGCACAAAACCACTTCAGCCAGACGAGGAGCTTCAACCAATCAATGTTGAGGACCTTGCCGCGATGCTGGAGCCTGGTGGGGCTTTCTCGCAGCACATCGCAGGCTTCGAGCACCGATCCCAGCAGGTGGAAATGCTTCGCTCGGTCGGGAACGCCCTCAACGAAGGGCAGCACCTGATGGTCGAAGCCGGTACCGGCACTGGTAAATCGCTGGCTTACCTCATCCCTGGGGCTGCCTGGGCTCTCACCAACAAAGAACGGGTCGTCATCTCCACTAACACTATCGCCCTGCAGGATCAATTGATCCAAAAGGACATCCCTGACCTGATCGAAGCTACCGGACTGGACATCCAGGCGGCAGTGCTCAAAGGGCGCGGCAACTACCTTTGCCCGCGCCGCTTCAATGCCATGCGCCGGCGCAAACCGGAAAACCTGGAGGAATTGCGCGTGCTCGGCAAGACGCTCGTCTGGCTGCAAGGCACGCATACCGGCGACCGGGCCGAAATCAACCTGAACGGCCCGGTGGAACGCCTCACCTGGAGCCGCATCTCGGCTGAGGATGAGGGCTGCAAACTCGAAAACTGCGTCAAGCGCACTGGCGGACGCTGCCCCTTCTACAAGGCGCGCATGGCTGCTGAGAGTGCGCATATCCTGGTGGTCAATCACGCTTTGCTGCTGGCAGACGCCGCCACCGAAAACCGCGTTTTGCCCGCCTACAACTACCTCATCATCGACGAAGCCCACCACCTCGAAGCCGCCACCACCGACGCCATGGCGTACCGCTTGCGCGCTCAGGACGTCAACCGCATGGTGCGGGACCTCGGAAGCCACGAACAGGGTCTCATGGGGCGCCTGCTTTCCACTGCTTATGGACTCTTGAAACCCTCAGAGCTTGGCGAACTCAACAAACTCATCGCCGAAGCTACCGACCGCGCCTTTCGCTTTGACAACGAAATGACGGCTTACTTCCGTGCGCTCGACAACCTCCTGCTGGAGCTGCGCGACGGCAAACCCCTCGGCACTTACCCCCAGCAAACGCGCATTCTCAGCGCCATTCGCACCATGCCTGCCTGGCTGGACGTCGAGATCAGCTGGGAGCAGGCAGCCAGCGACCTGGATGCCCTCCTGAAAATCCTCCGCCAGATCCGCGAAGGGCTGCGTGGGATGGATTCGATGGAATCCGAAGACGCCGAAGACCTCCTTGGCACCCTGGCGATGTTCAACCAGAACCTCAGCGAGATCCGCGAGAACGTCGAGAGCCTCACCATGGACCCCAAATCCGACCAGATCTATTGGGTCGAGCTGGACCCCCTCCAGGGTCGCCTCACGCTCCAGATCGCGCCGCTGCACATCGGCACTTTGATGGAAAAATACCTCTGGCACGAGAAGGCCAGCGTCATCCTGACCTCCGCCACCCTTACCGCCCACGGCGAGTTTGACTACCTGCGTAAGCGCCTGAATGGCGAGGACGCCGACGAACTGATGGTTGGCTCGCCGTTCGATTACGAACACTCCGCCCTGGTCTACCTGCCCACCGACATCGTTGAGCCAAATGACAGCTACGGTCACCAGCGCACCATCGACGAAACCGTCATCCGCCTGGCGGTCGCCAGCGGCGGGCGCATGCTGGTGCTTTTCACCTCCTATGCCCAACTGCAAAAGACCTCCAAAGCCATCCAGGCGCCCCTTTCAAAGCACGACATCACCGTTTTTGAGCAGGGCGAAGGCGCTTCTGCCAGCTCGCTGCTGGAAACCTTCAAAGACACTCCCCGGGCGGTGCTGCTCGGCACGCGTGCCTTCTGGGAAGGTGTGGACGTGCCCGGTGAAGCGCTTTCGGTCCTCGTGATCGCCAAGCTGCCCTTCGACGTGCCCAGCGACCCGATCATTGCTGCCCGCTCGGAAAGCTTCGACGATCCCTTCCACGAATACAACCTCCCCGAGGCGATCCTGCGCTTCAGGCAGGGCTTTGGGCGCCTGATCCGCACCCAAACCGATCGCGGTGTGGTTGTCATCCTTGACAAGCGCGTCCTCTCCAAGCCTTACGGCAGGCTCTTCATCGAATCCCTACCCCAGTGCACCTTTGTCCAGGCCAGTATCGCCAACCTTCCCGAGAAAGCCACCCGCTGGTTAGGGATGTGACGCACCCTTCCAGACAACCCATTTGATGTTCACCAAATTAGCGTCTTCGTAGGTCAGGTTCCGTATTTGAACCTGACAAAAAGAGTGTTGGAATAACCTTCTATCTTCGGTGTCCGATAACTGTAGGGTGCGGTTGGCGTCACAGCACGGTCACCTACCCGAGCCTCGGAATAGCCAACCCACCGTTTTACAACCGCTCAATCTGATGGGTTGGCTTTAAGACATCTTCTTTATTCCCTTGCTCGTGAACGCCAACCCACCCTACCCGCGCGCGGAACGGGACGAGCCGTATTCCCTACAATAAATACCTAACTCCAATACCCCGGTTGACGATGATACAAAAATAATGATAATATCGTTTTATGTATCTTAAGGGAAGTAAACTCTCCATGAGCAAGAAGCGCCGCAAGGTAAATCCCTGGCTGCTGACCTTTTTGCTCATATCCATCGGCGCGCTGGTGTACCTCAATGTCGTAGTAGTCCCCATGATGGACCCACCGTTCGTCCCCACCCCCACTCCCACGCGAGACCCCCAATCCTTTGTCGCCGAAGCCGACGCCCTCGCCGCGGAGGGCAAATATTTGCAAGCGATCGAAGCCTACCAAGGCGCCATCAATGCCAACCCGCAGGACATCAGCAACTATCTCAAGATCTCACGCCTGCAGATCTACACCGATCAGCTCGTCCAGGCCCAGGTCAACGCCCAAAACGCCATCCTGCTCGACAACACCGCCTCGGATGCCTACGCCCTCTCCGGCTGGGCGAAGGCTTTCCAAAGGGAATACCTCGACGGCGAGTCCGATGCCAGGCGTGCCATTGAGCTCGACCAAAACAGCGGTCTGGCGCATGCCGTACTCGCCTACATCCTCGCCCTGCGCGTCGAAGCTGGCGTCCAGGAGCTCGACACCATCGACCTTGCCATCGAAGAATCCCGCACTGCCCAGGCGCTGGAGCCCAACCTGCTCGAGGCTTATTGGGCGCGGGGCTATGTGCTCGAGATCACCAGCAACTACGAAGAAGCTGTCACTGAGCTCGATGCCGCCATCGCCATCAACCCCCACATTGCCCGGGTCCATATGGCCTTGGGGCGCAATCTGATCAACACCGGCGAGCTCGACCGTTCCGTCTTCGAGTTCACCAAAGCTTACTCCCTCAACCCCACCGACCCCACCCCAAACCTCTTCATTTCCCGTGTCTACAGCATGCTCGGCGAATGGGATAAGGGCATCCAATACGGCAGCCTTGCCCTGCGCGACGACCCGCAGGATCCCAACCTCTACGCCAACCTCGGCACGCTCTACTTCCGCAAGGGGCAATACAACCAGGCGCTGCCCTTTCTCGAGACCGCCGTGCGCGGCGGCACCTCCGAAGATGGTCAGGTCGTGGAGGGCATTCCCCTCTCCTACGCGACCGGCGTGATCGAGCTCTACAGCCGCTATGGCCTCGCTTTGGCGCGCATCAACCGCTGCAACGAAGCAGTCACGCTCGCCAACGCCCTGCTGCAAAACGTGGCCGATAACGCCGACGGTGTCTTCAACGCCGGCGAGATCATCAAAATCTGCGAAGAAAACCTGCTCAACCCGCCCACCGCCACCCCGGTCCCCACTGCAACCGTCATCACCGGACCCACCGCAACGCCCGTGCCCTGATCCCGCGGGAACTCACTAAGCACATGTACATCGACGAACGCAAGGACCTCTTCCGCAATTCGGGCAATCGCTCCAACCCCTACCGCATCATGCTCATCCTGCTGGTGATCGTGGTTCTGGTCGCCGTCCTGCGCGACTATGCCAGCGGCGAGATCTGGCCGCCCTTCGTCCCCACCCCCACCCCTACCCGCACGGTCAACTCCTTCATCACCGAAGGCGAGACCCACTTCCAGGCCGGCAACCTCGCCAAAGCCATCGAGTCCTTCAACAAAGCGCTCATTCTCGAGCCCAACAACACCGTTGTGCGCGTCGAGCTCGCCCGCATTCTCACCTACTCCTCCTCCAGCCTCACCACAGACCAGGAGCGCCGCGACGCCCTCAACCAGGCTCTCTCCGTTATAGATGCCGCCAAAGCGGCCGAGCCTACCAATGCCGACGTGCTCGCCATGCGGGCTTTCG
>CAZOYK010000064.1:0-12366 GCA_964584065.1 uncultured Anaerolineaceae bacterium
GCAAAACGCCCTGATCGAGCGCGTCGCCTCCGAGAACCCGAACGTGGTCGTGGTGCTGCATGCCGGCTCGCCGGTGAGGCTGCCGTGGCTGGACAAGGTCAAGGCCGTACTGCTGATGGGGCTCGCCGGGCAGATGGTGGGGGCAGCAACGCTCGAGCTGATCTTGGGGCGCGTCAACCCCTGCGGTAAACTGGCCGAGACCTGGCCGCTTACGCTGGAAGACACGCCGGCTTACGGGCAGTTTGGCAAGCGCTTCAACACCCACTATCGCGAGAGCGTCTTCGTCGGCTATCGCTACTACCAGAGCTTTTCCAAACCGGTCGCCTTCCCCTTTGGCTTTGGCTTGTCATACACCAGCTTTGAGATCGACAAGCTCGAGCTCAGCCAAACCAGCCTTGCGCCCGGGGAAACGCTGGAAGTCAGCGTGCGCGTCAGCAACACGGGCTCACGACTGGGCAAGGAAGTGCTGCAGCTCTACGTCGCGCCGCCGAAGTCTGCCCTTTTCCGCCCGCAAAAAGAGCTGAAAGCTTTCCGGAAGGTGGAGCTCGCGCCTGGCGAAAGCCAAAAGCTTAGCTTCAAGCTTCAGCATGGTGATTTCGCTTATTGGAATGCCGCCATCCACGCCTGGCATGTCGAGGCGGGTAATTATCGGCTGCTGCTGGGCACTTCGGCTGCCGATACCCCGCTTGAGGCTGTGGTCGTGCTGGCGAGCGATCAGCCTGGCGTCAGCGTGCCGGATTACAGCCAGTCCGCGCCGGGATATTACGCCTATGGAACTGGAGCTCTGGAAACTTCGGATGCGGCTTTTGAGGCTGTTTATGGCAGCCCGCTGCCAGTGGACCCGCAGGGCGAGCCCAGGGTATATGACCTCAACTCCTCGTTTTGGGACGCGCGTAATCGCATCAGGGGCAGGCTGCTCGCGGCGATCGTTGGCAGAGAAGGGCGGAAAAAGGTTGCTGGAGGCGGGGAATACCAGGAAGTTAATCAGCGCATTATGCAGGCTTCGGTCATGGATGCCCCCTTGCGTTCGTTTTCCGTCGGCGGCGCGCCGATGCGCATCCCCGAAGCCATCGCCCTGCTCCTGAACGGCAAGATCTTGAAGGGTATCCGGAAGCTGTTGGAGAAAGATAAGGCGGTCTAGCCGTTATTTTGTGGTCCAGATTTGATACACTAATTCATTTGTGTTTCAAATCTGCGAAATAAATGATACACAAATCACAGAATATCCATTAAATCCTTGAACACGAGAATTTCAGGTCTGCTGCCAGCCGATGGCTGAAGGGTTGATAGGATTTTTTTATCTTTGAGTTTGTTCAAAATTCTTCGACCCGTCTGATTATTCAAACCAGACTGCCTGATGAAACTCGTACTATCAATTATTGGATTAACAAACATAGTATCCAAAATCTGGATAACATGGGGAGAATTGGATATTGCTGTAATGCGCAATTTCATCTGTTGATATAGGGAAATCACTTGGTTGGCTTTTTTGGCGTTCTGTTCAGCTTGCTTTGTCACAGCCTGCAGGAAAAACCTTACCCAACTTTCCCAATCACCATCCTGAGAAATGGATCGCAAGCAATCGTAGTACCGATCGCGATTTGCCTCCAGATATTCGCTGATATAGAAAACTGGTGCCTTGATAATTTTTTTGTGCCACAAAAAAAGTGGGATTAAGATGCGCCCTGTACGCCCATTTCCGTCCAGAAAGGGGTGGATAAGTTCAAATTGGGCGTGCATGATGGCGGTTTGTAGGATCGGATCCTGATCATCCAATTGCAAGTAATCAATCAGATTGTTCATGTGATCGGGCACACTTAACGGCTCGGGTGGAATGTAAGAAGCTAGTTCGATTGACGCATGAGGTTTTCCAATCCAATTTTGTTCTTTGCGGATCTGACCAGGAGTTTTTGTTGCACCCCGGACGCCGGTCATCAATTCTTTTTGGATGTTGCATATTAGGGCATAGTTCAGTGGCAAATGCCGTTCGATCCAGCCTATCGCGTTGCGCATCGCCGCGCGATAGTTCAGGACTTCCTGAATATCCTGTTGTTTACTAATGCTTGCTGGGATCAGATTTACTTCATATTTCAGCACCTCATCAATCGTCGTAATGGTACCCTCAATTTTTGATGAGAGGACAGCCTCTTTCGTTTCCAACGGAGATAGAAACAAGGATGGATTGATGATTGAGGACAAGATACCATCGTAGTAGGCTAACTTACGGTTAGCTAAACCAATCAATGGGGCTAAAGATTCCCAATTCCAGGATGTGACATCAAGTGGTAATTGATCGGGTAAGTAAGGTTCCATCGCAGTCCATTTCTCTCAAGTTACAGCTTGTGGATCATTCTTGATTCACAATTTATATTGTATACCAATAATTGCAAAAAATGATACACAAATTTAGTCGGCACGTCATATGTTCCAGAAATTGTCTTTTGCATGTTGCGATTATCAGGAATTAGAAATTAAGCAATGCTTCAGACTCTGGAGAAACAAGGTAGAAAATTATAAATGTCGTTATCAATAAGACTTTTATGTTTTTTGTGTATGGCGGAGTGGCCATGAATGTCCCCGAAGCCCTCGCCCTGCTCCTGAACGGCAAGATCTTCAAGGCAGTGAGGAAGTTGTTGGAGAGGTAAGTGCTAGCAATCTGTTGGTAAACATGGCGTGAAAAAGAAGTTAAGCGCTTTTAGGTCCTAGGAACCAAGAACCTTTTTCAAAGCCTTTAACTGGTTTCCAAAAGAAAGACTTTCGAACGGTATCTTGTAGTTGCGCATGTATGGGAGGAGAAATTCGCGATATTTTTCGCCTGCAAGGATAATGAATTCATCTTGCTCGAGATCAGAATACTTACGAAGCTCAGAAATCACTCCAGAAGCCCAGGCTCGCCTTTCTTGAACTGGCATCTGATTCAGTGTTTTCTCATACGGGGCGATTCTGTCATTTAGTTTCAATAACCCATACTTTGCAGAGAGAATGAATATGTGATCAGGCTTTAGCTTCCTGGCAAAAGCAAGGTTTTTTACAAACAAGTCACTGATTTAAAGATCCTCAGCTTTTGTGGGGTGATCCAACTTCGTTTTTACGCAAGAAATTAATACTATGCGTTTCATAACCCTACCTTTTCACAACAGGAATTTAAAGGACACGAGGTACATACAGGATTAGTCGGGTGGCACCAATTTCTGCCGATTGACCACAGAGGGCCATCAATCGCGCCAGGATAAGTGGGGCTTAGTTGTCGGGCGGCGATAGTTGCTTCCATTTCACTGATAGCAGGAGAAACACCAAGACGGTAAAGAACGCGCATGGTATGGACATCGGGCTTGATATCCATGTTTGCATAATCAAGATCTGAGAATGTGAGATGATAAAGACCTTCAATTAAAACAACGCTCATATTAGCAATGCCGCTTCCAACGCCAAATACAGATAATAATTTTCGCTTTACATCCATAGCACGGCGGTTTTTCCAGATGTTTTCAGCATTACCTTCGAACTCCTCGACAACGATCCTGCAGATTTCTTGAAATGTACGGGGAGCCGCGTTGGTATAGCGAGGCTTCTGAGGCAATTTGTCGAATAGAGATGCTATTTGATCCCGGCTTAATGTGTAGAAACGCGAAGGATCGTAGTGCCCTACCTGTTGATAGAGCCAATAAGGAATAGTCCAGATGATCTCTGCTTTTGTACCTCTATCCAGGCAGCAGGCAGAGATAAAAGCAAAACTGTTATCGTGGATGAGTTGAACTGCTTCAGGGGTTTTCGCGGGAGTTAATTCTTCCTGATCGAAGACAGCTTTGTATTGCATCAAAGCGTTGAGAGTTGGCTGGTAATAAGGCATAATATCCTGTTCCAATCATCAATAAAAACTATTTCAATTTTTCTTCAATCAAATCCCATCGATTACGATAAGGGGAAATATCCCAAGCGTCAGGAGATGTATGTGGAGGCAAGAGAACCGTCCTCACCTTGCTATCCTTGCGCTTCTGCCCCTTTATTCCAGGCAAAGCGAGCCAGGCAGCATGGTGACTTTTGACATTTTGGGACATAATCAGGCTGGGAATAATGTAATACTCGAATTCTGCAGTATTGTGTGGATGGGGTATACCCCCCAACACCCAAAAGAAGTTTTCTCCAGTATAGATTTCTGCCTTTGCGCCAACGCTGCAAGTTCTTCCTCCTGGAACAAAGGTTTTAACCTGAATGTGAATAGCTTTTGTGCCTGCCAGGTTAGAACAGAGGATGTCCGTATTGGGAGTATTTCCAAGAGTCACGACTGCAAGGTAACCTCTTCGACAGAGTTCACCTGCTACAAAGAATTGACTTGCATTGGCTCGGGTAGTTTTATCAGTAGACATTCCAACTCCAATCCCAAAAAACTATTCCACATTCTCCTCATAATCTTCAAGGACTGTGTGGGATAGATTGCCTAAGTGCTTCTCCCTGGAAAGTTCCCGGACACTGTCATAAGAAAGATATGTACAGTACTGGGACAACGCCCCTTTTTCGAGAAGAGAGAAAACCGGCCTTTGGATTTCAGAAAATACTTTTTCCTTTCGTTCTTCTGGTGCAACAATATGCAATTTAATATCCATGTTAGGCTGCAGCGCTAACAGATCTGCCATGCGGAGAATGCCCGAATATATCGAAGTCGTGTGCTCAATTTCAAAAGCCCTGACAATGGACCTTCTTCTGAGCCATAAGACGTCTATTTGTTCAATGGTTTTTATTGTCACTACATCGTAATTCAAGGGCAGGGTGTTGAGCAGGACATCGCCCTCTGGCTTCCATTCTTGCAGGACCAGATTACGGTCATTCCTGGGCAACCAAATCTTGAACCCCATTTTTCCCCGATTAATGCAATAAGGGCTTGAATCTTTACGGATTCCCTGACTTCCTTTTCTTCGATTACCTCACCTGAATGGTTTTCAAGATCTTCTGGGATAGACACAGGAACATCTGCTTGGTGAACCGTAGTGGTGCGGGTAAGGTATTTCTCATATTGCTCAACATCAAGAGGATAATCTTGATGAGTTTGAGATTGGGCTTTTAACAACTTTAACAAGTAGTCCCCATCTTTTTTGTCGATCATCTTTAGGCTGCTGCGAAGTGGACCAGTCCATTGGGAACCTTCCTTGGGCAGATGAGCAGTAAAAGACAGGTTGTTCCAGACTATATCTTCTCTTATCGGAATCCCGGATTCTGGTTCTAAAAAAACTAAAGGTTTTACTTTAAACCGAACAACAAAAGGATCCTCATTAGAAACAAAGCGCGGAGTTGAATCTTCAAACATAACACTGGTGATTTCCAAGGCGCCAACCCACCGGGATACTTTTGTTAGATAACAGATCAAAATATCACCGGGCTTAAGTTTGCTGGCGGCATTTTTCTGTTTGGGTCTAAAACCTGTGATGTCTCTTTCAGAATTTAAGAAAGCCTTATAGGTCAGAGGAGAGAATAAATCTAAGTAGTAAGCCATAAAACCCCTTTACAAACGAACCTTAAGGTAGATAGTTCATTATAGCACGACGAGAGTGGGGCACATGACACAACTAGAGGTGAGGCGTCGAGGTAGAGGCACGGCATGCCGTGCCCCTACAAGAATTCTGAACCCACTCCAGGAAAGGAAAGGTATAATCTCATCGAAGGCGCAAGAATCCATATGTGACCCAGTTGATAAGGGCAAAGGAAGGGTGAGAAGCGGTGGGTAAATTCCTCGAAAGCGAAAAACCAAAACAGGTTCATTTTAAGCACACATCAGCCACGATTTCAGAGCAGGCCAAAGCAGAAGGCTTATTCAAAGGCAAACCCCGCCCGTTTTGCCTTCCACCGGAATTCGCGGAGGAAAATCTCTATCCGCCGATCAGGCAAGCCGCCATGGACTTTTTTGCACGTCACAACATTGGTTGGCATCAAGGCCAGGCTGGCAAGCCCAGCAATCACCTGTGCAGTTCCCAGGTTGCGTGCATCAATTTCCTATTTCCATTTACCGATAAACCTGCAGAACTGGCGAACTTGTTGAGGCCTGTTTTTCCCCAGATAGACCACATGATCCCGGTTGAAGATGGGTTCTTTGTTTCTTTTGAATGGATCGGGCAGGAGAATTACCTTGGCGAACGAGCCTCCAAAAACGGCAAGCGCACGCGCGGGGCGAACTTCACCAGCGCCGACGCAATCGTGATGTTTGAGGATCAAGACAAAAAGCGGCAGGCAGTGTTGATTGAGTGGAAATACACCGAGTCTTATGGCAGCAATTACCTCGGAATCGCCAAAAGCGGGACTGACAGGCGGAAGATCTATCAGCACCTGTTTGATGAATTGGACTGCATCGTGGATATGGACCTGCTGCCGGGCATGGACGCGCTTTTTTACGAACCATTTTATCAATTCATGCGGCAGCAATTTTTGGCAGCGAAGATGGAAGCGGCGCATGAATTGGGCGCGGACGTGGTTAGCCTGCTGCACATCTCTCCGGACGCGAATGGAGACTTCAAGCGCATCACTTCGCCGCTACTGAGCGGCTTGGGGGCTACTCCAACCGATATCTGGAAGAGGTTGGTGAAGAAAGAAGGTCGTTTTGTCAGCGTGCATGCGGAAGATCTGTTCAGAGGGTTTGTGACTGAGGAGATGCAGGGCTGGAAAGCATATATGCAAGACCGCTACACCTGGCTGGGGTAGACATCTTTTGTTCTCGCCGGTGTCCAGATACCCATCCACTTCGTGGTGGGCACAGGCCGTGCGAGGGGGTTGACCGCAAGGTCTCCATCGGTAGGGGTGCCCCCCCTGTGATTACCCTCGGTCTTGGCCGGACAGGCACAAGGCCTGTCCCTACGATTTAGCATGTATGGCGGAATGACGCGTTCCTGCCCCGCGATTCTGTTTGCGGGGTTCGCCACTTCGCCAACGATGTGGATGTTGGAGCGAGCCTGCGCAAGGTTTGTATGGAAATAACGCATTGAGGCAGTCTCGTTACACAGCTTCGCCGATATTCTGTCCGACCCACACAAAACCCTGTGCTGACCCGGGCAGATATGGCGTCCTGCAGCGGGGAGGCACGGCATGCCGTGCCCCTACCCAATGTGCCCTGGTAGTAACCCCTTGGCCACCGCCAATTCTAGGGACGTGGTTACCCGCGGTCTCAACCGGGCAGACACGGGGGTCTGTCCCTACAACAATTAACCTTGTTCTCGCCGGTCTCTTGCGAAGCACCCCAGCGCTGAAAGCGCGTGTGGGCAGACCGTGCGAGGAGGTTGACCGTCAGGTCTCCATAGGTAGGAGTCATCCCCCGTGGTAAACCGTTTCGTTTACCGCATCCCGCAAAGGCAGGCACGGCATGCCGTGCCCCTACTCGGAAATGTCCTTGTAGGGGTCACACCTTGGGAACCACCCTCTTGAGGACCGAGGTTACCTGGTCTTTGACTGGACAGGCACAAGGCCTGTCCCTACGAGGTGCTATTCGAACCGACTAGACTTTTCGCCGGACTCCAGATAGCCATCTACTTTGTTGCGGGCACAGGGTGCCTTGTAAAAAAACAAAAAGGGCAATGGATACAAGAAGAGGGCAGCGCGCACTGCCCTCTCTGAAATTGATGGGTGCAACGATCACCTCAGGATGAGCGGCAGGAAAAGCTCAAAAGTTTCTTCCGTGAAATGGGCGGTGATGCTCTTGTTTGCATCCATGATGATTGTCAGCGGGTTTACATCCCCGCTCGCATCACCGTCCCAACCCGTGAAGGTCCAGCCGGGGTCGGCGGTGGCACTCAGGCTGACCTCCGTTCCATAGGTATAAGTAGCTTGAACCGGGTCAATATCAACCGAGCCGGAACCAACCGGAGTAACTGTCAGAGTGTATTGGTCCTGGCTAAAATTGGCGATAATGCTTTTGTTTGCGTCCATGATGATCGTCAGTGGGTTAGTCAATCCAGTTGCGTCTCCAGTCCACCCAGTAAAAGTCCATCCGGGGTCGGCGGGGGCAGTCAGGGTGACCTCAGTTCCAGAGGTGTAAGTGGCCTGGTCAGGTAAGACCGTAACCGTACCGCTCCCCACCGGATCCACGCTGACAGTCAGGGTGAAGCTTTCAGCCACGGGGTCCAAGAGCTCAATGTCATACCCAGAAAGGTTGGCTCCACCCGTAATTGTCACCGGGTCGGGGTTGCCGTCCGCGCCCGCGTCATACCAGCCAATGGGTTCCGTCGTCCCTGGCGGCCAGGAGCCGCTGTCATCCACGTCCAAAAAGGCGGAGAGATAATAATCACCATCGGGCAGGCTCCCCAAACCATACATAGTGCCATCCGGAAGTGCTGTGAGATTGTTCAGACTGATTTTCGCCGTGGCTGAGTAGCCAACTGGAGGGTCTTCAGGTGAGAGGTGGGCAGAAACAATAATCTCATGCCAGGTTGGCTGGTCGCCTGAGTAACTGAGACCGCCGATGACGTTTCCGATGTCATTTGGTACAGTCTGTGGAGAATAAACATTGTAGTCCACAACCCCAATTCCCAGTTGCCCTTCACTGTTGTATCCCCAGCATTGGATGGTTCCATCTTCCAACAGGGCGCAGGAGTGCAATCGACCTACCGAAACAGCAATTGCCGGTCCAGCCAGACCAACGACTGGCACTGGAGTGTATCTGTCCTCATATGTTCCATCTCCTAAGGCTCCATAGCCATTGTAGCCCCAGCATTTAACTGCTCCCCCTTGCACCGCGCAGGAATGGTAATTGCCGCAGGCAATATCGCTAACGCCGCTGGTCAGATCAGTCACTTGCACCGGAACCGGGCTGTCTGCACCCTCCCCATAACCCCCATTCCCAAGGTAACCCTCTTCTCCGTAACCCCAGCACCAAACTGCGCCTCCAGTCGTGAGTCCGCAGGTGTGGAGAGCGCCGGCGCTGATATCTGCCATGCCACTACCAAATCCGCTCACCAAAACAGGCAAGTTGCTGTTTATCCATGAACCGTTACCCAGTTGCCCATCAGTGCCTTTTCCCCAACAATAGGCTGCCCCACCGGTCGTGACAGCACAGACATGCGCGGCACCTACTGAAATTTTCGACACTTCCAGGCCAGTCAGACTGACTGGAACGGGGGTTGAGTTGATGGCCACATCTGTTCCGTTGCCCATTTCTCCCTGGAGTCCATTTCCCCAACAGTATGCCTGGCCACTCGTGTTGACCCCGCAGGTGGTGTTGCCGCCTGCCGAGATAAGCAATGGGTTGGCAAAGCCAATCACTTGACCTGGCGTCTGGTTCTGTGCGGCTTCCCCATCGCCCATCTGACCGTAAAAACCGTAGCCCCAACACCAGGTTCCCTGCGCGTTGATCAGACAGCTGTGATTAACTGCGCCAGTGATCGCAGAGGCGCTATCGGTCAGGTCTTGCGGTCGGATCGGGAAGGGATAATTCTCCGCAGGCGTAAAAGTCCCTAATTCGCGGGTAGTATTTTTACCCCAACATACGCTCGCGCCGCTTGCAGTAACGGCGCAGGTGTGCTTATCCCCTGCTTCAATTTGGCTGAAACCAACAGATTGGATGGCACCTTCAATCTGATTTTCAGCGCCAGTACTTTGAGAGGGAATTAAAACGAATAACAGGATGATTACCATTAAAACACAGCGGCTCTTGGACATTTTGGCCTCCCCGGTCACTTTAAAGGCTCGGAGATCTTACACTTTGGAAAAGTTCTGGAAGGAAAATGCGAACTTTTCAATAATTAAGTAAGATCCACACGAGATGGAGCCCGACAATTTTGGGCTTGGCTTGTGCAACTCAGCTAATTTGCCTTTCGGTCGCATAAAAAACCCGATGTTCAACTTTGAGTCAGCCATTTTGTTGGCTGATTGGAATGGATTTAAAAATTATAAAATAACGATGGAAACTGGTCAAGATTGACACAAGCATTCATCAAGAATATTGCGGAAAGCTGTGGTTGGGTCAAATGAAAATGCTTTCGGGGTGGGGAGGGTGGATAAAGATTGCAGGATTTATCGCCGGGAACCAAGAAAGCGATACTATTTTCTGCAGAAATAAAAGACCGGGACGTCTCAACAGTCCCGGTCTGAAGTGAAGTTCAAAAAATGCTTACTTGATCGTCATCGGCAAGTAGACGCTATTCGGTATCAAGGTGAAGAACTGCCAGCTGTAATCCTGGCTCAGGGGGTTGCCGTTGAGGTCCGTTATCTGGGTGGTCAGTGTCACCATATACGATCTCATTCCTGCCAAGGGCGAGAGCAGTTGGATCGTCAGGAGGTTGGTTGCCGGGTCAAAGGTCGCCTTGCTTGGGACGACAGGCCCGCCATATTCCAGCACAGACACACTATCCGAATTGATGGTTTCTTCCTGAACTTTTTCGCTCAATTTGGCCACGATCACCGGCGCGTAAACGTCTCCTTCAGGGATGGTGCGGATGGGTGTTTCGGAATACTCCACGCCCATCTCTTGGTCCTGCGGCATAACCCACAAAACGCTCGGACCGGTTACATCACCACTCGCCAAAACGTTGATGGTTACCTGGGCTGGTTGACTTGTTTCATCATCCAGACTAACGCTGAAAGTGAAGAAGTCAGTACCGCTGAAATTCTCAACGGGGGTGTATGTCAGGTTTGGCAGTTCCCCCTCCAGCGTGCCACCAAGTGGCAGACTTTCCAGGTTGAAAGTCAGGCTGCCAGCAGGGCGACCCGCGAGGGTGATGGCAAGGGAGGTCATGTAATCCGTTTCAAGTTCTGGAATCGGTGTGGCAGCCAGGGGGTAAACAAGGTTGGTCCAGGTGTTGGTGGGGGTTTCTTCGGGCACGCTGGGGAAGTAAACAATTGCCTGGTTTACCACAGCTGTGCCATTCTCCAGCCCTGGTTTCAATTGGGCTGTATAAGTAACCTCTGCCTCTGAACCCTCTTCTCCCTTCGGCGCCAGCTCTCCGATGTACCAGATGATCTGACGCTCCGTTGAGAGATATATGCCGCCATCATTGATCATAAGCGTGTCTTCATCTAATTCTTCCGGCAGGTCGTTGACAATATAGACCCCATAGGCATCCCCCTCACCTTCATTTTCACATGTGATGCGGTAATCCATCACTTGCTCTGGCAAAACGTCGCCAAGCGGTCCGTAAATCGCGTTGGGGTCTTTGGCTACCCGGATTGTCAGATCACTACACTTGGTTTTTGAGCCATTGATTGAATTCTCAGAGCAGGTTTCCCCCTCGATCATTACAGGGCCCATTGGATCCAACATAAGCTTGTAGTCTTCGATGCAGGGCTTACAACCACCCTGGCTATTGCTGCCAGCCACACAGCGGTAACCGTAAGTACAAGGCGTTTGACTATTTGCGAATGTAGGGAAGGATAGCGATGAGGGATCGCAGATGAATTTGTTGCAATGGGAATTGCCCATCCAGTATGATGGTGACCACAATACTTCATTGGCAACACAACAACCGGTTAGAGGATTTGTTGAACAACTTTGGTGGCATATGTAGGTCTCATTCGCCATGTCTGCAACTTCATAAACTGCCAATCCTGCCCCAACGACTGGGCCAAAAAGTGGCGACCAAAGCAGCCATTCCACACTTCTCTTAGCGGCATTTTTTATTGTTTCAATAGCAAGCTTTTTCATAGTGCAGTTGCGCATACAACGGGAGTAGTTGCACACTGCCATAATGTTGTTGAGAGCCGCGGGGTCTTCCCAGCTTCCCCAGAGTGTGATTTCCATGGTCAGTAAGTTTAGGGATTGACCACCTTCTAGATCTTCGATTGAGAAAAAAGTGCTGCCGTCTGTTGTGGATGCTGAAGCATAACCATTTTCATCCAGGCTGATAAAGCGTGCTGTTCGTTTATCGGGTGTGCGCATTGTAAGCATATAGGAGACTTTTCCACCTTCGAAGAAGTTTTTGTAGGCTTCCCGGGATTCAAAACCCTCCGCAATCGCCTGGTTGTAGAGCTCGGTAAAACTCGGGCTTGCAGGGATTGTGGAAGTCTCAATCGTAATAATGTCTTCTAAATCGTCTTTATCAAAATTCAGGTATTCAGCAAAGTTAATTGCCTCGCTCTGATAATTGCTGCCTGCCAGCATTGTGTACGATCCGTCCGTGTAGCTGGAAGCTAAGCCCCACTCAAAACGTACACGCGCGGTCAGCATTCCTTGTGATCCAGGCGTGATATCACCTAACACCCAGAAAACCTGATGCCGTGCCGGCCAATAAACCCCGCCCTCAGTGCTGCTGATGTATTTTCCTGCCAGCGGAAGTTGAATGACAGCTATGGCGTCATAGATCGGTTCAGCCTGCAGGTTCAGGTACTGGATGGCGTAATCGTTCACCTCGCCCGGGCTGATGGTTGCCGGTCCTGCCGTGCTGACCCACATATCGC
>CAZOYK010000065.1:0-12361 GCA_964584065.1 uncultured Anaerolineaceae bacterium
GAGCGGGCGGCTGTTAACCGCTAGGTTCCAGGTTCGAGTCCTGGTCGAGGAGCTGAAGACGAACCAGAGACCGCAAGATGGGTGAATTCTTAGTACCCTTACGGTCTCTGGTTTTGTTTTCTACCAATATTGCTCAACATGAGCCTGTTTAGCGTAGATTTACCAGAAATCAAATGTCTATACATCCGCTGAGACTTAGAATTGAGACTTCTAACGCAGAATGGGTGTATACTTTTCCACATCATGCATCTGTATAGCATCATGGATGTCATCAGGAGGGAAGCAAGAAGATAGTTTCTATGCCTGGGGTCGTGTTGCCACCGATTTCCCCATTGAAAGTGCATCTCCCGTCAAAACCAGAGGTCGAAGTGCCAAGGTCTTTTGCATCAGAAAGAGTTCCTAGTGGTGTGACATAGGAAATATTTCAGGTCAGGTTGGGTAAGGTTTGTACGACTATCTCGGCTTCTTTGCCGCGCTCGATGGGGCTGGTGAGAGATATTATTGTGACGGGTGTAGTCAGAATATATATAGAACTCGGGGAAGGCGCTAGGGTTGATGACGGTGGTAATGTGGTTGGCAGATTGGATGTAAAAGAAGGTTAATGGGTTAGGTTTTAGTGGTAAATTAAAATTGTCGTACTGAATTACATTCCGCCTAAAGAAGGTAAGCGCCAGTTGGTTTCCTGTGAAAACGGTTCAGCCGCAGTGTTGCCCATAGTATCTGGTAAGACAGTTGTCGATAATAGCAGTATCCTTAGGGTAAACGAGGAAATTATCGAAGCAATAGTGTGTAAGAATATGAAAGACTACCAAACGGATATTAAAAAGATTAGCGCCGCTGCAGATAAAAATATCCTGTTGCCGCGAAATGAATCTGAAATGCTCCTACTCCTAGGTGGGTATTATCGCGTCATGTAACATCAACTTTTAGTTTACTTCATCGCGAGCGACTTAGAAAAGCATTTGAAACTTTCACAAAGTCCACTTTCGGATCACAAGGTCATCATAATCCTACAGATTTTGAACATCTTTTAAATCTGCCCGTATTGTTGCAACACCTGCAACACCCCAAGTGTATACTCAATATAAATTATCCAAATCACAGATTCGTAACAAATCTATTGCCGATAAAATACAGTATGAACAAAACTGTATTATCATTATGCTTGGGGGATGAGTAGCTAAGGGGAGAGCGCTCATCCCATCGACAGTTCTTTAATAAGGAGGGTTTATGGGGCACGGAATGACCAAAGCCGAGCGGTTACGTGAGATTGAGCGACTGTATACCTTGAAGCCGCTTAGCGATAATGAACTGGCCCAACGTTTGAGGGTGGAACGTAGCACCATTTTCAGAGACCGCCAAGAACTCAGCCTGGAATTACCCATCTTCGAATTCGAACCGGGGCGCTACTTCATCGACCGCACGCGCTATCTCTCCGGAATTAAAGTAGACCTTCATGAAGCCCTGGCGCTCTACTTGGCCGCCCGTCGCGCCTTTCGACAGACACGCATCGCTCAACCGCATGTCGCCAGCGCTCTGGAGAAGCTAGCTATCGCCCTGAAGCAACCCATGACCTCGCGCCTGGTGCGCGCCGCCGGGCAGGTTCTACAGCAGGACGCGCATCCCGAACGGGTAAAAACCCTGGAAGAAGTGACACGTGCCTGGGCCGAGCAACGCAAGCTGGAGATCAACTACCTAGCCTTACATTCGGACCAGCTGCGCCTCCACCTGGTACATCCTTACCTGATCGAACCATCCTTATGGTCCGATGGCACCTACCTGGTGGGTCATAATGAGACCTACAACAGCCTGGCCACTTTCAAAATCGAGCGCATTGAAAGCGCCTACGCCCATTTGGAGCGGTTTGAGCTGCCCCCCGATTTTGACGATGAGCAAATCCTACAACACGCCTGGGGTATCTGGACACAGGACCATCCCCCGGTCAATGTGCGCATGCGCTTCTTCCCCGGCGAGGCAGCACGGCGCCTCAAAGAAAGCATCTGGCACCGCACCCAACAGATCATCGAGCTGCCGGATGGTGGTTGCGAATGGAGTGCCCAGATTAGCGAATGGCAGGAGATGATCCCCTGGGTGCGCGGCTGGGGCGCCGATGTGGAGGTGCTGGAGCCGGTGGAGTTGAGGAGAAGGATGGAGAGGGAGGTGGAGGAACTGGCTGCAATTTATCAACTTAATTCCAGAGAACTCGGACTATTGGCTCATTTTAGAAAGAAAGATCGCATCGAGCAATCATTACAAGAACACCTTGAAAATACTGCTTTGATTGCAGGCAAATTGGCTGCAAAGGTTAATCTACATGACGCTGGCAAGATTCTGGGCTGGTTGCATGATTTGGGCAAAGGTAGTATTGAATTTCAAAACTACATTCGCTCCGCCAACGAATTGATCGATCCGGATGCTGATAGCTATGTCGACGTGGAAAATAAAAGAGGGGAGATCGACCATTCAAGCGCTGGCGCTCAACTCGTATTTGAAAAACTCATAAATCAAAATCAAGAAGGAAAAATCGCAGCCCAAATCTTAAGCCTTTGTTTAGCCTCGCATCATTCTGGATTGATAGATTGCATTTCTCCCGATGGACAAGATGTATTCACCAAAAGGATTAATAAATCGCTTGAAAAGACACACAAAGAAGAAGCTCTTTCACGCTTAGATCAAGAAACACGACAAATAATTGCAGATCTGTTCAAGGAACAATTGGCTGGTCAGATTGTAGATAAAATAAAAGGACTAAAAGAAGAAAAGGATTCAATTAACACTTTTCAATTCAAAATAAGCTTACTCATTCGTTTCTTGTTCAGTTGTCTATTAGACGCAGACCGGTTAGATACATCAGATTTTGAAAATCCAAGAAATGTAAACATCCGCCAATATGGGCATTATGTTGATTGGCAAATCTTAATCGAGCGCTTAGATGGAAAAATTTCTGAATTCAAATCCAAAATTAACAAGAACCATGTTCATCTGATTAGAGAGCTTGTATCTAAGGCATGTCTGGATTTTTCCACAAAACCAAAAGGAATTTACCAACTTACAGTCCCAACCGGAGGTGGAAAAACCTTAGCCAGTTTGAGATTTGCTTTACACCATGCACAAACGCATCAGTTGGAACACATCTTCTATATTATTCCCTACACATCGATCATTGATCAGAATGCCGATGAAATCCGGAAAATTCTTGAAGATAAAGATGAAACTGGAAATTATGTAGATCGGATCGTGTTGGAGCATCACTCAAACCTCACCCCAGAAGAAGAAAGCATGCGACAAAACCTGCTAGCTCAGAATTGGGATGCCCCTATTGTCTTTACGACTCAAGTGCAGTTTTTTGAAGCATTATTTGGCAGCGGCACTCGTGGAGCACGGAGAATGCATCAATTGGCCAATTCTGTCATCATAATGGATGAAGTCCAAACCGTGCCAATCTATTGCATTGAGATGTTAAATACCGCCATTCACTTCCTAGTAAAAGGGTGTAACTCTTCTATTATTTTATGCACAGCCACACAACCACCTTTAGATAAGATTGAGGCTGAGCACCGTAGATTATTACTCACGTCAGAATATCATATCATCTCGGATGAAGCGAATCTGTACGAAGCATTGAAGCGTGTGACAGTGTTGGACCAAAGAAAACCTGCAGGATGGGATGTCGAAGAAACAACAAAACAGGCCGGAAGTGATCTAGAAACACACGGTAGCGTTCTCATTGTTGTCAACACCAAAAAAGCAGCCAGAGACATATACCAGTCATTGGTTTCAATCAATGTGCAGCCTGTTTATCACCTAAGCACAAATATGTGCGCTGCGCACCGGTTGGATGTATTGACAGAAATTAGGGAAAAATTGAAACAAATACCTTTGATCTGCGTTAGCACGCAATTAATAGAAGCCGGCGTTGATATCGATTTCGATGTTGTCATCCGCTACTTAGCTGGCTTAGATTCAATAGCACAGGCGGCTGGTCGATGTAATCGCCATGGACTTAGAGATAAGGGAATTGTGCGAGTAATCAACCCTTCCAAACAAAACTTAGAACAGCTACCAGACATACACATTGGCTCAGAAATCAGCGAAAGAGTATTGTCAGAGTACGCTCGTAATCCTGAATTATTTGATTATGACTTGATCGGATTGAAGAGTATGGCCAACTATTACAAGTATTACTATTATGCAAGGAAAAATGAAATGAAATATCCGGTAGGGAAGAATTCTCTCATTGGTAGAGAAGACGATCTTTATAATTTACTATCCATGAACTCAGTTTCAGTTAGTGAATATGAGCGGATCAATGGTTCTGCTCCAAGAATATCGTTCAAACAAGCTTTTCAATCTGCCGCAAGAATGTTCCAAGTCATCGGCTCGCCAACAGCTGGTGTGGTTGCGCCTTACGGAGAAACAGGCGAAGAGATCATCGCGAAATTATGCTGCGCTTACGATTTAGGAAGGGAAAAGAAGCTCATTCGCAAAGCTCAGAGATATTCAGTGAACCTTTTTCCACACGAATTCAGGGCATTGGCCGATCAAGAAGTGATAAAGGAGGTTCAAAAAGGCACCGGCATCTTCTACCTGGATAAGACACATTACCATGACAAAATGGGTTGGACGCTTGAGACCGATAGCAGCATGGAGAACTTGATTTTCTAAGGAGGTTTGCATGGAAAATATTGTAGAGTTTAAAGTCACCGGAAAATTTGCGCTTTTTACCGATCCATTAACCCGAGTTGGTGGAGAAAAATACACCTACCAGGTACCTACCTATGAATCACTAAAAGGTATTCTGGGTTCGGTTTATTGGAAACCAACCATCATTTGGATCATCGATAAAGTCAGGGTGATGAACCCCATTAGAACCGATACACGCAATGCCAGACCCATAAAATTTAGTGGTGGCAATGACCTGGCCATTTACACCTACCTGACAGATGTTGAATACCAGGTTCAGGCACATTTTGAATGGAATCTTCACCGGGAGGACATGACACAAGATAGAAACGAGAATAAACATTATTTTGTAGCCAAACGAATGATCGAGCGCGGCGGTAGGCGAGATATTTTCCTAGGTACGCGTGAATGCCAGGGTTATGTGGAACCTTGTAAATTTGGCGAACAGCAAGGGTTTTATGATCATTATGGCAGCCTGGATTTTGGCTTGATGTTCCATGGATTTGATTATCCAGATGAGATTGGAAAAAATGAATTTTACGCACGCTTTTGGAGACCCAAGATGACAGATGGTGTAATTGAATTCATTCGTCCAGAAGTCTGTGAAATTCGGAAATTCTTAAGACCTATGAAGCCCACTCCACCTGTTTCAATAGGACTACAGGAGGAAAGCCTTTTGAAATTCCAGGAGGCTTAGCTATGAGCTGGATACAAAAACTTGTTGAAACTTATGATAACTGCCAGAGCTACATTGGATCAGAGACTTCCGATAATGAGGTTCCACTTTTACCCATTTGTCACACCACCCAAATGGCGCAAATCCAAATAGCTCTGGATGAAGATGGCAATTTTCTGCGGGCAAGGGTTGTCCCCAAATCAGATGCCAGGACCATCATCCCTTGCACAGAATCATCCAGCGGTAGAACCAGCGGCCTTGTCGCCCACCCATTATGCGACAAATTGCAATACATCGCCAAGGATTATCAGGAATTTGGTGGTTCAAAAAAAACAGGTTATGATCTTTACGAAGTACTTTTGGGTAATTGGTGTAGCTCTGAGTTTAGCCATCCAAAAACCAATTCGATCTACCATTACATCAAAAAAGGTGAAGTGATCCGAGATTTGGTAAATTATAAAGTTTTGTTCACAGATGAAAACGGAAAATTGTTACAAAAATGGGATGATAAACAAGGAGAAGCTCCGGAGATTTTTAAGGTCAGTAATAGCAATCCGGAAGATGCTTTTGTGCGCTGGGAGGTTGAGTTACCTGTCGACCCGGAACCTAAAGTTTGGAAAGACCAATCACTGTGGGATAAATGGATTAAGTATTATTCCACCACCAAAGATGAAAGGACCCTGTGCTATATATCTGGTATCCAGGAATTCAAAGCAGATCAGCATCCAGCCAAGATACGAAACGATGGGGATAAAGCCAAACTAATTTCAGCAAATGATCTATCAGGTTTTACATTCTTGGGTAGGTTTACTTCAGCAGATCAGGCTGCTGGTGCAAGTTTTATCGCTTCCCAAAAAGCTCACTACGCCTTGCGTTGGCTGATCAGCCGGCAAGGCTTCCGGCAGGGCGACCTGGCCATTGTCGCCTGGGCAACCACTGGAGTTTCAATTCCCAACCCCACCGATGATCCTCTGAGCATTCTTGGAGTGGATATACTGCCCTTGGAAACTGCAAGAGCTGTCAACACTGCCCAAGCTGTAGCCTACCAGTTAAAGAAAAAGATTGCTGGATACCAAATTAAACTTGGGGATACTACCAGTATTGTGGTGATGGCTCTCGATTCAGCCACAACAGGGCGGATGGCGATTACCTACTACAGAGTACTAAGCGGTTCCGATTTCCTGGGAAGGTTAGATCAATGGCACTCAACCTGCGCCTGGTTACATCGTTATATACTCATGGATAGAATCGATCCTACTTCTGGTAAAACAAAAAAGGTGAGCTATCCATTTATTGGTGCGCCTTCGCCAAAAGACATCGCCGAAGCAGCTTATGGGCGTAGGATCGATGACAAGTTAAAAAAATCTACGATCTCCCGCATCCTTCCATGCATTATCGATGGATTATCGATACCACGAGACCTGGTCGAATCAACCATCCGTAGGGCAAGTAATCGAGTTGGGATGAGAGACCCCAAAGACAGGACCGAATATGAATGGAATAAAACGCTCAGCATTGCCTGTGCGTTGTATCGCAAATATAAATCGAAGGAGGTTTATGATATGGCGCTCGATCCTAATCGAAACACAAGAGATTATCTATATGGAAGGTTATTAGCCCTGGCTGATAGTCTAGAAGAATGGGCATTAAACCAGGCCAAAGAGAAGAGAGACACGAATGCAGCCCGGTTAATGCAAAGGTTTGCAGAAAGGCCCTACACAACCTGGAGGACCATCGAACTGGCGCTCACTCCATACAAAGTCCGCCTGGGAGGAAAATCAAAGAGAAGACAACGCATGATTGACGAAGTTATCGCCATGTTTGCACCCGAAGACTTTATCAATGATAAACGCCTGAGCGGAGAATTTTTGCTTGGTTATCATTGCCAGAAGGAATTCTTGCGGGCAGCTTCCGGTGAAATATTAGAACCAGATGAAGAATTACAATCCTAAACCAATAAACATCGAAAGGAGAAAATTTCATGGAGACTCTTAAAAATAAAATCGATTTTGCAGTTGTGGTAGGTGTCCAGCACGCCAATCCCAATGGAGACCCATTAAACGGAAACCGGCCCAGGGTTAACTACGACGGGCATGGAGAGCTTTCCGATGTGTGCATTAAAAGGAAAATTCGGAATCGGTTGATGCAATCTGGTCAAACAATCTTTGTCCAATCAGATGACAACCGAGTTGATGAGTATCGTTCTCTTCGATCCAGGGCAGAAGGCGAACTTAAAAACGTTAACTTAAAGAACGAGCAAGATTACCGGAAAGCCGCTTGCGAAAAATGGATTGATGTAAGAGCTTTTGGCCAACTATTTGCTTATAAAAGCGCCAAAAGCGATGAATCCGGTGTCTCCATCGGAATACGCGGACCAGTCTCGATCCACCCTGCCTTTTCCATTGCGCCGGTGTCAGACCGTGTAACCAGCTTACAGATTACGAAAAGTGTAAGCGGCGAAGGGGATGGTTCAAAAAAGGCTAGCGACACGATGGGAATGAAACATCGGGTGGACCATGGCGTGTATGTATTTTATGGTAGCATGAATCCACAGTTAGCCTCCACCACCGGATTTTCTCAAGCTGACGCTGAAGCAATCAAAGAAGCGCTCAAGACACTCTTTCGAAATGATGCCTCATCTGCCAGGCCAGAAGGCAGCATGGAGGTCATCAGGGTCTATTGGTGGCAGCATAACAGCCCGCATGGACAATATTCTTCAGCAAAAGTCCACCGGGCTGTAAGAGAAAAAATTCGAGTTTTGAGTGGCGAGAACGAGCCTAATAGTATTTCCGACTATTATCTTCCTGTCAAAGAAGAAGTGGAGGCAAGTTTACCCGATTTGCGTTGTGAAGTAATCGTAGGAGAATGATTAGAATTATTGGATGCGGATGAGGTATTATGAGCACAAACTCACATGATGAAATGTTGCCATTATCCGGCATCCAGCATTTTTGCTTCTGCCGTCGGCAGTGGGCGCTGATCCATGTAGAAAACCAATGGGTCGAAAATGTGCTGACGGTAGAAGGCAGACTCATGCATGACCGGGTAGATGATCCGTTCTTTACTGAGGTGAGAGGTGATGTAATCATCGCCCGGTCTATGCCGGTCGCTTCACATTTCTTGGGACTGCAAGGTGTGTGCGATGTAGTCGAGTTTTACCGATCTCCTGATGGCGTCGCTATCTATGGCCGTCAAGGCAAGTATCTAGCGGCCCCCGTTGAATATAAACGTGGGAAAGAAAAACAAGATAACAGTGACATCTCACAACTATGTGCGCAAGTAATATGTCTCGAAGAAATGCTTTCTATAACGATACAATCGGGTCACTTATACTACGGTAGCACTAGAAGACGAGTTGAAGTCGAAATGACGCAAGATCTCCGTAGCCATGTTAAGAGAATATCTGATGAGATGCACATGTATTACCGTCGAGGGCATACTCCTCAGGTGAAACCTACTAAAGCCTGCCAGTCCTGTTCCTTGAAAGATATTTGTCTACCCAACTTGCAAAAAAACCACGCAAGTGCAGCTCAATACATAAAGAATATGATTGATGTTGATTAAATGAGAAAGCTGTTAAATGTAATTTATGTAACATCACCCGATGCTTACCTTTCATTGGAAGGTGAGACGATTGTCATTAAAAGGGACAACCAAACTGCGGTTCATTTACCGCTTCATAATATTGAGAATATCTTGTGTTTCGGATATGCGGGCGCTAGCCCAGCACTGATGGCATCCTGTGCAGAAAGGAATATCGGCATTGCCTTCTTATCGCCTTATGGCAGGTTCCTGGCCAGAGTAATCGGAAGAACCAAAGGTAATGTCCTGTTAAGAAAAAGGCAATATTTACTATCTGAAGATAATGAAGCTAGTGTGGAGCTTGGCTCATCCTTTTTGATCGGGAAAATTTACAATTCGCGAAAAGTTATCGAGAGAGCCACGCGTGATCATGCCTTGGTTGTAGATGTGGGAGAGCTAAATGAAGCTTCACTTTCACTAAAAGTACTGGTGCGCTCATTAAAAGACTGTCGAAATATCAATGACCTGATGGGTTTTGAAGGCAATGCAGCACGAGTTTACTTTGGCGTATTCAATCACTTCATCCTACACCAAAAACAAAGCTTTTTCTTTACCGAAAGGTCTCGTCGCCCCCCACTCGACAATCTCAATGCTTTACTATCCTTTTTCTACACGATCTTAGCCAGTGAAGTATTATCTGCTCTAGAAAGCGTAGGCCTGGATCCATACGTCGGCTTTCTTCACCAAGATCGACCAGGAAGACCATCCTTAGCGCTTGACCTGATGGAAGAATTGAGGCCAATCTTTGCAGATCGCTTAGCTCTTACACTAATCAACCGAAAACAAATCCATCCGGATGGGTTCATTCAAAAAGAGAGCGGGGGCATCATTATGAACGACATAACCAAGAAAACCGTTTTGACAGCCTGGCAAGAGAAGAAAAAAGAAGAAATCATGCATCCTTTCTTGAGAGAAAAAATTGAATTTGGCTTGATTCCCTATGTCCAGGCATTATTACTAGCCCGGCACATTCGTGGAGATCTCGATGCATATCCACCATATTTCTGGAATTAGTGAGGTGATAAAATGATGGTTTTGATCACCTATGATGTAAATACTGAGACAGCGTTGGGTAAGAAAAGATTGCGAAAAGTAGCCAAACACTGTAAAAATTATGGACAAAGGGTACAAAATTCTGTATTTGAATGTATCATTGATGCAACCCGGTTCAAACAGGTGCAAAATGACCTTTCAAAAATCATTGATAGTGAAAAAGATAGCCTTCGTTTTTATTTGATTGGAAATGAATACAGGAAACAAGTGGTTCATATTGGAGCGAAACCCAGCCTGGATATAGAAGGCCCGTTATTGGTGTGATTGCGAACCCCAAGTGAACATAGAAGTGAAGAGAGGTTCGCAGGTAAAAATCAGCAATTTTATACAAAAGAATTGGAAATGTAGCTAGAAAAGTTAGGATTACTAGTCATAAAAGAATAAACACCCCCAAATATGGGATGTGATATGATAACAGACTAGATATTGCCGTCGCTCCCCGTGTGGGAGCGTGGATTGAAATGTGTATGGGTATGCTTGCCTGGCTGATCTGTGGCGTCGCTCCCCGTGTGGGAGCGTGGATTGAAATAACTGTTTCGTCGAGGATGTGGCGGAGAAGAAACGTCGCTCCCCGTGTGGGAGCGTGGATTGAAATCACAAGGATAATGATGGAAATCCGTATTTGACGAGTCGCTCCCCGTGTGGGAGCGTGGATTGAAATGAGGAGCTGCCAAAAGGAGGTACGGCCTGGCATGGTCGCTCCCCGTGTGGGAGCGTGGATTGAAATGATACAAACGAGTGGCGATTACCGGCGAATGATTGTCGCTCCCCGTGTGGGAGCGTGGATTGAAATTACGCTAAGCTTATCAGTGGCCTTGACGCCGGCACGTCGCTCCCCGTGTGGGAGCGTGGATTGAAATAGCATGTCGTCTCCAAAGTTAGCTTCTCCCTAACGTCGCTCCCCGTGTGGGAGCGTGGATTGAAATTTCTGCCATCGCAATATCCTCCAAAGATTTGCTAGTCGCTCCCCGTGTGGGAGCGTGGATTGAAATTGAGCTTGGGATAATCACGCAGCCCGTTAGCGGTGGTCGCTCCCCGTGTGGGAGCGTGGATTGAAATTCGACCATCGCGGACTGCACCGACTGCGTCGCCTGTCGCTCCCCGTGTGGGAGCGTGGATTGAAATGGCACACTGCCGGAGGACGAGATCGAGACGCTGGTCGCTCCCCGTGTGGGAGCGTGGATTGAAATCGGTTTATGTATTCTGCTTCCAGATACCGGCTCAGTCGCTCCCCGTGTGGGAGCGTGGATTGAAATCTCAAAGAGGTGTACGGCTGCCGGGTTTACTCGGTCGCTCCCCGTGTGGGAGCGTGGATTGAAATATCACGCCTGGCGCCACGATCCCGCCCTTGACGGGTCGCTCCCCGTGTGGGAGCGTGGATTGAAATGGGCAGGTCCGGGAAGAGCGGCGATCTGAGCGAGGTCGCTCCCCGTGTGGGAGCGTGGATTGAAATAATAGGACTATACCTGTATAGATTGTCTAGGTCGTCGCTCCCCGTGTGGGAGCGTGGATTGAAATCCACCTCCTTACGGGCAGGTCTGGGCACGACCTGGTCGCTCCCCGTGTGGGAGCGTGGATTGAAATTTGGAGATCGTTATAGTGGTAAGCAGCCGGCATGTCGCTCCCCGTGTGGGAGCGTGGATTGAAATTGTATTGCGTGGCGCAGGCTGACAGAAACCTGCATGTCGCTCCCCGTGTGGGAGCGTGGATTGAAATTCCGGCATCACGGCGGTGTACTCGGCGCGCAGTGTCGCTCCCCGTGTGGGAGCGTGGATTGAAATGATCCTATGTAAACCAATGCAGCTTCGTTCGCTGGTCGCTCCCCGTGTGGGAGCGTGGATTGAAATGGATGCGGAGGAAAAATGACCACCGTCCAGGATGGTCGCTCCCCGTGTGGGAGCGTGGATTGAAATTCGTCCATGACGAGGATCACCAACTTGCCAAGCATGTCGCTCCCCGTGTGGGAGCGTGGATTGAAATTACTCAAAACCCCGGATACCCACAGCTCATTATGTCGCTCCCCGTGTGGGAGCGTGGATTGAAATACCGCGGATGAATTGCTTGACAGATCAAACTCGTGTCGCTCCCCGTGTGGGAGCGTGGATTGAAATACCGTTCCAACATTGACGCAGGAGATTTTATTGGTCGCTCCCCGTGTGGGAGCGTGGATTGAAATCTCACTGACGATGGTAAATTTGGTCATCGCAGTAGTCGCTCCCCGTGTGGGAGCGTGGATTGAAATCGCCGCCTCGATCCCGTTGGCAATTCCCTCGACGGTCGCTCCCCGTGTGGGAGCGTGGATTGAAATTGCTATAACAACGAACAACGACAAAGCGAAATTGTCGCTCCCCGTGTGGGAGCGTGGAT
>CAZOYK010000066.1:0-12265 GCA_964584065.1 uncultured Anaerolineaceae bacterium
TCAGTCTCACGGCATTTACGCGTGCTGCGTGAGAGAGGGCTTGTGCGGGCGGAACGGCAAGGGACAACGATTTGGTATATGTTGGCAGAACCGGAATTGGCAACCGTTATCGATATTTTACGCAGGATCCTTGGCAGGCAGCTTGAGAGCCATATGTATCAGGCACAAACAATTTTAAGAATATTGTCTCAGGAGGCATAAATGAAAGTAGTAATCATAGGCGGGGTGGCAGGTGGGGCAAGCACGGCGGCGCGATTGCGGCGTGTGGACGAGGAAGCGGAAATTGTTATGCTCGAGAAGGGACCGTATGTGTCGTTCGCTAATTGCGGGCTGCCATACTACCTGAGCCGCACCATCAACGAGCGGGAGAAGTTGATGGTGACGACACCTGAGAGCTTGAAGGGGATGCTGAACATCGACGCACGCCCCAACAGCGAGGTGGTTGCGATTGATCGTGAGGGCAAGAGCGTGCTGATCAGGGAGCACCCCGGCGGCAGGGAGTACATCGAAAACTACGACAAGCTTGTGCTGGCGCCTGGCGCAGAGCCAATCGTACCGCCATTGCCAGGCGTGGACCTGGAGGGAGTGTTCGAGCTGCATAACATACCCGATCTGGACGCGCTTGATGCCTACATCCAAGCGAAGCAAGTCAAGCGGGCTGTGGTGATTGGGGGTGGCTTCATCGGCTTGGAAGTCGCGGAAAACCTGGCGGAGACCGGGATAAGCGTCAGCGTTGTGGAAATGCTGAACCAGGTAATGGCGCCGGTTGACTACGAAATGGCAGTGGAGGTGCACGAACACCTGGCGCTGCATGGGATCGGGCTGGTGTTGGGTGATGGACTTAAGGCCATCGAGAAGGTGGAAGGCAGTGGTGCATTAAAGGTGCGCACCGGAAGTGGCAAGGAATTGGAGACCGACCTGGTGGTGCTGTCAATTGGCGTACGTCCGAACACGAAGCTGGCGAAGGAAAGCGGGATTGAAGTGACGCAGAGGGGGCACATCGTCACGAATGAACGCATGCAGACCTCGGATCCCAACATTTACGCGGTTGGGGACGCGGTGCAGGTGAAGTCTGCCATCACCGGTCAGCCTACGTCACTGGCAATGGCAGGACCAGCCAGTCGGCAGGGGAGAGTGGCGGCGGATAACATCGCCGGCAGGGATATGACCTTCAAGGGCGTGTCGGGTACCTCGGTGGTGAAAGTATTTGATCTGACTGTGGCATCAACCGGCCTGAACAGCCGGCAGTTGACGCAGACAGGGATAGCGTTCGAGTCGGTGGCAACGCACAATAATAATCATGCCAGCTATTATCCGGGAGCATCCCCGATCCATCTGAAACTATTATTCGGACCCGAGGGTCAGATTTATGGTGCCCAGGCGGTGGGAACAACGGGCGTGGAGAAACGCATCGATGTGATTGCCACGGCAATGCACGGCAAGTTGACTGTCTTTGACCTGGAGGATCTGGAACTGAGTTACGCTCCGCCCTTTGGCTCATCGAGAGATCCAGTGAACAACATTGGCTTTGCGGCCGCGAATATGCTCAGGGGGGACTGCCCGGTGAAGCACTGGGATGAGATTGCGGCTCAGGATAGCAGTGAATGGTTCCGCCTGGACGTCAGGGAGCAGGAAGAACTGGCTGTGGGAGCAGTGGAAGGCGCGCACAATATCCCACTGGCTGAGCTAAGAAGCCGCCTGGCTGAGTTACCAAAGGACAAAAAGATCCTGGTCAACTGCGCCACCGGGCAGCGTTCCTATTTTGCGACAAGGCTGCTACGCCAGAAGGGCTTTGATGCTTACAACCTTTCTGGAGGATATAAAACTTATGCGTTAGGGGCTGCGGCACCCATAGAGCCAAAGCTGATGGAGGTTAAACCCGTGGTTAATGTGGAAAAAGAAGAAGTGAAAGCGGTCATCGGAGGCAATCAGTACCAGTTGGATGCCTGCGGTTTGCAGTGCCCGGGACCGATCCTGAAGCTTTACACCAAAGTTAAAGAGATGGAAGACGGCGACCAGGTGACGGTGAAGGCGACGGATCTGGGCTTCGCGCGGGATGTGGAAGCGTGGGCAAAATCTACCGGCAACCGCTTGTTATCCCTTGAGGCGAAGGCAGGAGAGATCACCGCGGTTGTGCAAAAGGGTACTGCAGTGGTGGCAGCAGCACCAGTCAGTGAGACGCAAGCACAAAAACATACCAAAGGTGAAGACCTGACAATGGTGGTATTCTCCGGGGAACTGGATAAGGCGATCGCGGCGTTCATTATTGCCAACGGATTCGCGTCCATGGGTCAACAGGCGACGCTCTTTTTCACTTTCTGGGGTCTCAACATCCTGAAAAAGCCCAAGGCTCCTGCTCTGAAAAAGTCATTCATTGAAAAGATGTTTGGCTGGATGCTGCCGAGGGGAGCAAACAAGCTGAAACTTTCACAGATGCACATGGCTGGAGCAGGAACTGCCATGATTAAGGCTATTATGGGCAAGAATAACGTCGATTCACTGCCTGAGATGATCAAAACTGCCCGGGAAAATGGCGTGAAATTGCTGGCATGCCAGATGTCGATGGAATTGATGGGCATCAAGCAGGAAGAGCTGGTCGATGGTGTGGAGCTGGCAGGGGTGGCAACCATGGCAGCGGCGGCGAGCAACTCGAACACCCATTTCTTTATCTAAAGTTTGCTACTCGCAATAACAAGAAGACCCCAACCTGGGGTCTTTTTGAATCAATGTTACTTGTCTAGTGCTTGTCACTAAAATTGAAAACCCTCTGAGAATCAACTCCGGGGAATGTCTTTGACGCGGATCATGAGCAGGGTGGCGATGGCAATGAAGAAGGCTGACACGATAAACATGAAATTGTAGTCAAACTGGTCTACCAGCAAACCAGCCAACACAGGAGCAAGCAGCAGGAAAGAGCCTGTCAGCGTGCGACCCATGCCCAGGTAGGTGGGTCTGAGCGATTCTTCGCCCAGTTCCATAATGAGCATGCTGTCGCCGACGCCAACTCCGGAGTGATAGAGACCAAACAAAGCAAAGACCAGGTAGTAAAGCCAGATGTTTTTGCTGATGATGGCAACCAGGAGAGCGGAAAACCAGCAGATAAAAGACAAAACCATGATTTTCTTAGGACCAATACGATCGCCAACAGCACCCCAGAAAGCGTAACCCAACACGCCGCTGGCGAGGATGACGCCGGTGAAGATAGCTGCCTGCTCATCGGGAAGGTTGAAGGTTTTGATCGCATAAACCGCGATGAAGGCTGTAGCCATGTTGCCAATGAAAGAAATCGAGCGGGCGATCAGGTAAAGGCGGAAATTGGCATCCTGTTTTAGAATTCGCCCAAACATACTGAAATCGATGGCAGGTTTTTTTGCTTTTGGTGGCTCGGGATTCAAGGCAGACGGGTTAACTTGCTCCGGTTCTGGCTCGCGATTCTGGATGTAGCTGAAGAATGACAGCCATTGGATAATCACGGCGACTCCAAAACCGAGAGCGTAATTACGTGGATAACTCAAATTGGCGAGGATGAGACCAGTGATCACCGATCCGAGGATGCCGGCTCCCTGACCAAAGACGCGCGAAAAACCAAAGAATCGCCCACGATGGCTGATGGGAATAACACGAGCCATGACCTCCTGCCAGGGCAGGGCAGACATGCCGCCGGCGATACCCCGCCAGGTCGTAAGCAGAATGAGAAGGATGAGGGCAGTAGATTTTCCGATATTAGGGATGGCAAGCGCAAGAAACGGAAAAAACAAATAGGGAATTCTTTCGGCAACGCCCAAGCGGATCGAGAGAGGCAGAATCTTGCGAGTGTGGGTGACCCTGGATGCAAGAAACATCTGAGGCAAAAACCAGCCAGCGTTAACGATAGCCGGCATCAGACCAATGATGAAAGGATTATCGGTGAGGGTGGCGGCAAAGACAGGCATGATGGTGTTGATATTCCAAAAACTGTCGGACATAAAGAAGAAACTGATGTCCAGCGTGTTGATGATGGCGTTATGGCGAAAATTCTTCGCCACGGATGCCGGGACTTTGTCCTCAGGGCGGATGCGGAAAATATTCGAAACAAGGTAGCTAATGCGATTGGCCATAGGTGTTGTGGGTAGATTATAAAAGGAAATGGGGATTTAGGATCCTTTTTGTGTCATTAGTTTGGACGAATAAAAATCTGGTCTCGCATGAGCAATCTTCTTGGTATTGACATTCGGGCTCAAATTTGTTATCCTATTGTTAATCTTTACTAACGCGCGTTAATAGTTGCTAAGGAAACTAATGAGTAGGAGAGTTACCAGTCAGGACGTGGCAGACCTGGCAGGAGTATCAAGAACTACTGTCTCTTTTGTCCTAAATGACGTCCATCGCTTTTCAATCCGCCCGGAGACGGCAGAAAAAGTCCGTCTGGCTGCCCAGCAACTGGGTTACTATCCCAACGCGTCCGCCACAGCACTTGCTTCCAATCAAACCAAAAACATCGGACTTATCCTAACCCGCAGTCCTGAGTACATTGCCTCAGATACATTCCTGCCCCAAATTTTGAGCGGCACGCTGGATGTGGTCAAACAACACTCACTGAGTTTGCTGGTGGAGTGGGTTGAACCAGGGCAACAACTGGAAACCTATCTTGAATTAACCCGGGCACATCACATTGACGGGATGATATTAATGACCCCTCGCACGGACGATACAGGCATCAAGGCGCTGGAGGAAGCCGACATCCCCGTGGTGGTGATGGGCTATATCCCAGAATCGACACTGCATTCTGTGGATGTGGATAACTTGGGGGCAGCACAAGAAGCCGTGGAACATCTGATCAGCCTGGGACACCGCCAAATAGCCTGCATTACCAACGCAGCCTTGCCGTACACCTCCGCTGTCCAACGCTTGGATGGGTATCGAAGGGCTCTTGAGGAGGCTGGTATCCCTTACGATCCGGCTTTGGTGCGCGAGGGTGATTTTGAGACTCAAAGCGGAAACAAGCAGATGAAATCCTTGTTGGACTCTGGTAAAAAGTTCAGCGCGGCTTTCGTCGCAAGTGATGCCCTGGCTTTTGGGGCATATAATGCCATCCGCGAAGCAGGGTTGTCTGTGCCTGATGATATTTCAATTGTTGGCTTTGATGATATCCCGCTTTCATCGTACATCTCACCAACCTTAACTACAGTTCGTATGCCTGCACGCAAGATTGCCCAGGACTCGTGTTACCTATTAATGCGTCTGATGAAACGGGATTTCCCGGAAAGTCGGATGATTTCTCTCCCTACTACGCTAATTATTCGGGAATCAACCCGTGAATTAGAAGAAAGTCGAATGTTTTAGTAATGTGTCAATTAGTGTTTTTTTCAAACTGTTTCAAATTCGAGAGGAGAATCATATGAAACAAAACCGTATCCCATGGACCATACTAGCAGTCTTGCTAGTGTCCACCCTCGTCCTAGGCGCCTGCGCACAGCCGGCTGCCCCTACCCAAGAACCTGCAGCTCCGGTTGTGGGCGATATTGACTGCACCGGCGTAAAAGCCGGAGACACACTCTCCATGCTCTATCAATGGTCTGGTGAAGAAGAAGCCAAACTGACCGCGATCTTAGCCCCATGGTCAGCAGCTTGTGGTGTCACCGTGACCCCAGAATCCTCGCGTGACCAGGCTCTGCTGGACACCCGTGTCCAGGCTGGTACCCCCCCGGACGTCACTTTCTGGAATGTGACCCAACTTTCCCAATACAAAGATAAACTGGTAGATATGACCACCCTTGGCGCGAATGCTGCCAATTATGCCGGCTATTGGGGCGAAATTGGTACCATCGATGGCCGCTGGCTTGGTTTGCCGGTAAAAGCAGACGTCAAGACCCTTGTTTGGTACAGCCCCGCAAACTTCCAGGCTGCTGGCTACACCGTCCCGACCACCTGGGAAGAGCTTGATGCCCTAGTGGAAAAGATGGTTGCTGATGGTAAGGTACCGTGGTCGTTGGGTATGGAATCTGGCGATGCCACTGGCTGGACCGGTACCGACTTCATCCAGGACATCCTGCTCGTAACCCAGGGACCCGAATATGTCTCCAAGATCATCGCTGGCGAAATTCCCTATAACGACGCTGGGGTAAAAGCGGCTTACGAGATCTATGGCAAATGGGCTAAAGATCCCAAGTACACCGTTGCCGGCGCTGAAGGTACGCTTTCGACCGGCTTCAACGATGCCATCCTGAAAGTCTTTTCGGATGTTCCGGAAGCGTTCATGGTGAAGCAATCTGGTTTTGCGAGCGGCACCCTTTTAGGTACCTATCCCGACAAAGTCTACGGTGTTGATTATGACTTCTTTGGCGTCCCCGGCGCGAAAGGTCTGCAGGGCGGTTCTGACTGGCTGATGGCCTTCAATGACACCCCGGCAGTGCGCTCGCTTGTCAAGTACCTGTCCTCCAATAAGGGCGGTGAAATATGGGCACAGGTTGGTTTTGATCTGACCCCGAACGCGACTGGCAATGCCGCTTATGCTTCTCCCGAAGCGATCAAGAAAGCCGGGCTGCTTGCCGGCGCAACTGGCTTCACCCCTGATATCGGCGATTCCATTCCCGGCGGCTTTGGCAGCGCTGAATTCAGCGGAATTACCGACTTTGTAAATGGTGGTGATTTGACCGCCATCCTGGATACCATCGCGGCAGCTCAAGCTGACGCAATGGCTCAGTAGTTCTAACGAAATTGGAGGCGCCATCTTGGCGCCTCCTCTCTTAAAACCATGGGGAGGTAGCATGGCAAGAGCAACCGCATTACCTGTCATGAAGCAAAAAATGGGAGTTCCCTGGCTTTATTTGCTTCCCGCATTGATCGTAATGACCATATTTATTGTCTACCCAATGGTCAATACTGTTGGGCTGAGTTTTCAAAACAATGACGGCACCGCCTCCGCGGCAACCACTTGTCGAGAGGGTGAACCGTGCTGGGGAGTAATGGAGAATTACCGTTACGCGCTCACCAACGAATTAAACACCGAATCAGTTCAGACCACCTGGCAAAGTTTTTGGACATCATCCTACGGCAATAATATTAAGTGGCTGCTGGTTATGGTCACTGGTACTGTTGGCATCGGTTTGATTTTTGCGGTGCTGGTTGACCGCATCAAGAGGGAAGCCCTGGCTAAAGCGATCATTTTTATGCCGATGGCGATCTCTTTTGTTGGCGCAGGTGTGATCTGGAAATTTGTTTACAACTATGGCACCTCCCAGGTGCAAACCGGTATTCTGAATGCCGTTATCACAGGCTTGGGTTTTGAACCGGTAGCCTGGCTTTCAAAAGTACCACTTAATACATTTATGCTGATCGTGGTGGGCATCTGGATGTGGACCGGGTTCTGTATGACCTTGCTTTCATCGGCGATCAAATCCATTCCCGAAGAGATCATTGAAGCATCCAGAATTGACGGCGCAACCAATTTCGAAATATTTTCAAAGATCCAGGTACCGATCATCGCGCCGACCATTATAGTGGTCATCACGACCATGGTGATCAATGTGTTGAAGCTCTTTGATATCGTTTACGTGATGACCGGCGGAAACTTTGGAACCAACGTCATTGCCACCCGTATGTACACTGAAATGTACACCAACGCACAGTACGGACGTGGCACAGCCATCGCGGTGATTTTGATTTTGTTCATAATTCCCTTTATTGTTATGAACATTCGCCGCTTTACCAAACAGGAGGCGATGCGATGATCACCGCTACATTATCAAAACCGTTATCAAAACCCCGCAAGAATCGTGAACCCAGCAACCTTGGAACTGGCATCGGCATTGTGATCATTTTGATCATCTGGCTGATACCAACCATAGGTCTGTTGGTCACCTCATTCAGACCTCTCAGTCTCATTAACACCACTGGTTGGTGGACCGCACTGGATGTCAACAACGGGCCGGAAACAGCCCAACACCCGGACCCAAACGCGGGTTATGTTGAAAAGCTGAGTACACGCTTCACGATTGACAACTATGTGGACGCGTTAACCGGTTACCGGGGGACCGGCACCTACCTGGAAGCCTGCGCCAGCGGGATCAAGCCTTTGGGTATGAACTGTAATCTCACTGACCTGGTCAACCCGCGCGGCATGGGACGTGCGTTCATAAACAGTCTGGTTGTTACTGTTCCTTCCACAATCCTTCCAATCCTTGTGGCTATGTTCGCAGCCTACGCCTTTTCGTGGATGGATTTTAAAGGGCGTTATGCCATCTTCGCGATCCTGGTTGGGCTGCAGGTAGTCCCAATCCAAATGACCTTGGTACCAGTGCTGCGCATGTTTGCGGGAATGGGGATCAATGGAACCTTCCCGGCAGTCTGGCTCTTCCACACAGGGTTTGGGCTGCCATATGCCATTTACATGCTGCGTAACTCAATGAGCACGCTGCCCAAGGACCTGTTCGAATCCGCCTATCTTGATGGTGCCAATCACTGGCAGGTATTCACCAAGATTGTGATGCCGCTGATCACCCCGGCGATTGCATCGTTGGCGATCTTCCAGTTCCTGTGGGTCTGGAACGACCTGCTGGTTTCTTTGGTCTTCCTGGGCGGCAGCAAGCCTGTGATGACCTATCAGATCAGCAATATGGTCACCTCACTTGGCGCTGGCTGGCATCTGCTGACCGCAGCCGCGTTCCTTTCCATGCTTCTACCAATGATCGTCTTCTTCGCGCTGCAGAAATACTTTGTACGCGGTATGATGGCTGGCGCTGTGAAGGGGTAACTTCTGGTAGCATATTGTTAGTTTTACCGTTCAAAAATGCATATTACTCACCCCCTCCTGCGAGGGGGTGGGGGGATTTTATGTGCAGAAGATTTGACGTGGACTAAAGAGGAGAGCAATGACACAAGAAGCCCTGTGGTTCAAGGATGCCATTTTCATGGAGCTCAACACCCGCGCCTTCAAGGACTCGAACGCTGACGGCTGGGGGGACCTGCCAGGGTTGACGTCCAAACTGGACTACATTAAAGCCCTGGGAGTGGACGCGATCTGGCTTTTGCCGATTATGCCTTCTCCGCTGCGCGATGATGGCTATGACGTGAGCGATTTTTGTGGCATTTTCCCCGCCTACGGCAACCTGGACGACTTCAAACGGCTGATTGATCGGGCTCACGAACTGGGCCTGAAGATAATCGTGGAAATCATTCCAAACCACACCTCCGATCAACACCGCTGGTTCCAGGCTTCGCATGATCCGCAGCACCCCGAGCACGCGAAATATCGGGATTTGTATGTCTGGTCTGACACCGATCAGAAATACCAGGACGCAAGGATCATTTTTACTGACTCGGAAACCTCCAACTGGACCTTTGACCCGCTGAGAGGGCAGTACTTCTGGCATAGGTTTTATTCAACCCAGCCTGACCTGAATTATGACAACGAGCAAGTCCAGCAGGCGATGCTGGATATCGTCAGGTTTTGGATCGATTTGGGGGCGGACGGGCTGCGCGTAGACGCGCCACCATACCTGTTTGAACGCGAAGGCACGAGCTGCGAGAATTTGCCCGAAACCCACGCTTATCTGAAGCGCATGCGCAAATTTGTGGACGAATACAGCCCTGATACGCTCCTGCTAAGCGAAGCCAACCAGTGGCCAGAGGACGTAATTGAGTATTTTGGCGATGGCGATGAAATGCACATGAACTTCCATTTTCCGCTTATGCCGCGGCTTTTCATGGCGCTGGCGAAAGCGGACCGCACGCCGATTGAAGAGATCCTGGCTCGCACACCGGTTCTACCGGAAGGCTGCCAATGGGGGAGCTTCTTGCGCTGCCATGACGAGCTGACGCTCGAGATGGTAACCCCGGAAGAACGGCAGTGGATGTGGGAGTTTTACGCGCCAGATCCGAAGCAGCGCATCAACATGGGCATCCGCCGCAGGCTGGCGCCCTTGCTGGATAACGACCAGCGAAAGATTTTGTTGATGCACTCGATGCTGCTGACGATGGTAGGCTCGCCTTTCCTATACTATGGCGACGAAATTGGCATGGGGGATAACGTGGATTTGTTCGACCGCAACGGACTCCGAACTCCAATGCAGTGGGATGGCTCGCTGAACGCTGGATTCTCAGACGCGGATCCCGCAAAGCTCTATGCGCCGGTGATCAAAGATGAAGTCTACGGTTATCAATGGGTGAACGCGGCGGCACAGGAAGCTGACCCGGATTCTCTGCTCAACCGCCTGCGGCACATGATCAGGGTGCGCAAAGAATACGCCCTTTTTGGCAGAGGGGACTTCGCCTGGAAAGCCTTCAGTTTTGAGTCCAAGGCAGTGGTCGTATACCAGCGATCCTGGCAAGGGGAACGGGTGGTCGTGCTGAACAACCTGAGCGGGGATGAAGTCAGCGGCTGGATCCCGGAGACAGCGCAGAGTTTTGAGGACCTGCTGACTGGAAAAATTGTGCTGCCTGGTGATTACACGCTCAAACCCTATGGATACGTCTGGCTGAAACCAATAGGTCCGGACAAACCCAATGTTCCGACTGGCCCCAACGCCCCACAACCCGGCTATTTGGGCTCAGATAAGCAATAAAGCCTGGGAAAAGAACGAATGAAAGCTGGAATTTTGGACCTCCATCGTGAAGCCAAACGCGTACTGACCCGCCTCTTACCTGAATTGGAAAAGGAGATGGCTCCCGCTATCCAAAATGATGCGCAAGCCTGGCAGGCATTTATCCAACGCCTCGAAACCCATTTTGACCACCTTTTCCAACTCTATCATCTCCTTTACGGCACGCGCTATGACATGCTCTTTCACTTTGAAAATCTATTGAAAAGCATGGCTAAAGCAGCTTTTGAGCGACCTGCGGATCTGCGCGAACTTGACCGGCAGCGGGAGCAGGATCCGCTTTGGTTCCAATCCAACCAGGTCTTGGGCGGTGTGTGTTATGTGGATCTTTTCGCGGGCAATTTGCAAGGCATCCGCACGAAAATTCCTTATTTTAAGGAGCTTGGGCTGACCTATTTGCACCTGATGCCCCTCTTTAAAATGCCTGAAGATGAAAACGACGGCGGTTATGCGGTCAGCTCTTTCCGGGAAGTTCATCCACCCCTGGGCACCATGGCAGAGTTGGCGCAACTCTCGCGGGAATTGCGCGCCGAAGGCATCAGCCTGGTGCTGGACCTGGTGATCAACCACACCTCGGATGAGCATCAATGGGCGCTCAAAGCCAAAGCCGGCGACCCGGACTATCGCGACATGTACGGCATATTCCCGGACCGGACTGTGCCCGATCTTTTTGAAAAAAATCTGAGAGAAATCTTCCCGGACGAACACCCCGGAGCTTTTACCTGGTTCGAAGACATTCAATCCTGGGTTTGGACCACCTTCCATTCCTATCAGTGGGACCTGGATTACAGCAACCCGGTGGTCTTTAACCGTATGAGCGAAGAGATGCTCTTCCTGGCCAACCAGGGCGTGGAGATCTTCCGCTTGGACGCTGTCGCCTTCATCTGGAAAGAACTGGGTACGTCCTGCGAGAATCTCCCCGAGGCGCATGCCATTTTGCAGGGCTTTAATGCCATCACGCGGGTGGTTGCACCTTCCATCCTGTTTAAATCTGAAGCTATTGTGCATCCTGATGAAGTGGTCAAATACATATCCCCCTTGGAATGCCAGCTTTCCTATAACCCCCTGCTGATGGCGCTGCTTTGGAACAGCCTGGCAACACGCGAGGTCAATTTGCTCTCGCAGGCTCTCGAAGAACGAATTGAGCTTCCTGAGGGTAGCGCCTGGGTCAATTACGTGCGCTGTCATGATGACATTGGCTGGACTTTTTCAGATGAGGATGCTGCCAGGTTAGGCATCAATGGTTACGACCACCGCCGCTTTTTGAACGAGTTCTACCGGGGTCGGTTCACGGGCAGTTTCGCGCGCGGAGTTCCCTTCCAGGAAAACCCAAAAACAGGGGATTGCCGCATCTCAGGCACTTGCGCCTCACTGGCGGGGCTTGAAAAAGCCCTGGCTGAAGAAGGACCGGAGGAAGTAGAGCTGGCCATCAAGCGCATTCTCCTGCTGCATTTTGTGGTCATGACTGCCGGCGGTGTTCCCCTGATCTATTTGGGAGATGAAATCGGTACCCTGAATGACTACAGCTACCTGGAAGACCCCAAACATAAAAATGACAGCCGCTGGGTGCACCGTCCTGCTGCTGACCCCGAGCTTTACTCACAGCGAAGAGATGCCAGCACCGTACCTGGGCGCGTCTTTCAGAACATGCGCGGATTGATCGAGCTGCGTAAGAGCTTGCCTGGTTT
>CAZOYK010000067.1:0-1101 GCA_964584065.1 uncultured Anaerolineaceae bacterium
AGGCACACTCACAAGGCTCGAAAAAGGCAGTTTGTTGAATGACACCGAATTCTTTGAGCTGAAAGGCGCCCTGTCAATTTTTGATCGCCTGGGCAAGATGAAAAGTTTACTTGATGCTGCCGGCATCAACTTTGATGACACCAAATCTGCTGCAGCCTTGCTCGACCCAGCCGGCACAGGAAACCCGGCTTTTCACATTTACAACGATTATTCCCCAGAACTTAGCGAAATCAGAGCACAAAAAAATAAGCTTGAAAGCAAAATCAGGCAGGCAATTGGTTCACAACGCAAGACCTTGTTGACCCAACGCGCTCTCATAACAGCCCGGGAAGACCAGGAAGAGGAAACCATTCGTCGACAATTGGGCGAAAAGCTGGCAGAATGGTTACCTGAAATTTGCAACAACACGAATAACTGCGCCACACTCGATTTTCGTCTGGCGAAAGCCGTCCTGGCTGTCAGGTGGAATGGCTGTCTGCCCCACCTGGTTGAGCAGCACAAACCAGCAATTCTACAAAACGCAGTTCATCCGCTGGTAGCTGTGATGCTCGAAAAACAAGGAGCGTCTTTCACACCGCTATCTATCGAATTACGTCGAGGCGCGACTGTTTTGATGGGAGCCAACATGGGCGGCAAGAGCGTTGCCCTGAAAACTATCTTCCTGGCACTGCTGATGACCCAACTGGGATATTTTCCGACCTGTGAGAGCCTGCAAACGCCTTTATTTGACTTTTTTGCTTTTGAATCCAGCCGTGAGGGCGATCTGAATCGGGGACTTTCCTCTTTTGGTCTTGAGGCTGTTCAGATCCGCAACCACTACCGCAAAAGTAAAACTAAAAGGGGTTTGATCCTGATGGATGAACCCTGCCGTGGAACGAATCCTGCTGAGGCAACAGCTATCGTGCAGGCTCTTTGCAACACCTACGGCAATTCTGACAGCACCTTCTTAATCGCCACCCACTATCACGTCAAAACGGCGCCTGGAATCAGGTTCTACCAGGTTCGCGGCATCAACCCGGATACCCTGGCAGAACTACCGAACTATCAATCAGTCGTCTCTAAAACAGAGGAGACAGAAGAAAATTCGGCAACAGGCTTGTC
>CAZOYK010000067.1:1111-12257 GCA_964584065.1 uncultured Anaerolineaceae bacterium
TTTTACAACGATGACCTGGCGCGTGTCAGGAGAATTCAAAGTCTTATGGATTATCGGCTTGAAGAGATTGATGGAGTGAATCAGTCCCCTTCGGGTGCGATCAAAATTGCTGAACTGCTTGGTGTGGATGAAGAATTATTACGCGAGATGAAAGCAGCCCGGCAGGAGGATTAATGGCAACGCTTAGAATAGATTGGCAAAAGGTTATCCAGGCTCGGGAAGCAGCCAGGCAGGTTGTTGAAGACGTCCATGCCTACACCCAACAATTTACCACCACAACGATTGAGCGCTCAATTTGCCGCCTTTTGGGCATTGATGGGGTCGACGCGATGGGTGTTCCTTTACCAAATGTTGTCGTGGATCACCTTGCATCCCGCCAGTTGCTTGGTTTTGGGTCAGCCTACTGGTTGGGGCAAGCCGCCATAGCGCTCGACAAAGAACCACAAGAATTGGCGGAAGCTGTTTCGCGTGGTGAGTTGGACCTTACTCAAACTAAACCGGTAGACCTGTTTGAGATAAAGCTCTGGGCGGAGAAGAAAGCCGAAGAAGCAATCGATAAAATTCACCACAATCGCGTTATTCGGGAAGAAAAACTGCTCGAGTATGGCGATCATGCCGGCCCATTGATCTACGTCATTGTCGCCACCGGGAATATTTATGAAGATATCGTCCAGGCCAAGGCGGCTGCAACGCAAGGCGCGGATGTGATCGCAGTTATCCGCACGACCGGGCAAAGCCTGCTCGATTACGTCCCGTTTGGCGCTACGACTGAGGGCTTTGGCGGCACCATGGCAACGCAGGAGAACTTCCGCTTGATGCGGGCTGCGTTGGATGAAGTCGGGGCAGAACTGAAGCGTTATATTCGCCTGTGCAACTACTGCTCAGGTCTGTGCATGCCTGAAATTGCGGTCATGGGCGCGATGGAGCGCCTGGATGTGATGCTGAACGACGCGCTTTACGGCATCCTGTTCCGCGACATCAATATGCAGCGTACGCTCATCGACCAGGAGTTCTCGCGCCTGATTAACGCTGCCGCGGGAATCATTATCAACACTGGCGAGGATAACTATCTGACCACTTCCGATGCCTATGAAGAAGCGCATACTGTCTTAGCTTCTCAACTCATCAATGAACAATTTGCCCTGAAAGCAGGACTGCCTGAAGAACAGATGGGTTTGGGACATGCCTTTGAGATGAATCCAGAGTTAAAAAACGCCTTCCTATATGAGCTTGCCCAGGCACAACTTGCCAGGCAGATCTTCCCCAATGCCCCCCTGAAATACATGCCACCTACCAAGTTCAAGACCGGCAACGTCTTCAGAGGGCACGTTCAGGACGCGCTTTTCAATATTGTGACTGTCATCAGTGATCAACGCATTCATTTGCTTGGCATGCTCACCGAAGCCATCCATACCCCCTTCCTGGCAGACCGCGCCCTCGCAATTGAGAACGCCCGCTACATAGCCACCAGCTTTGCGGATTTTGGAGAAGATATTGAGTTCCGTGAAGGCGGTATCATGGAACAACGCGCCGCATCAGTGCTGGACCTGACGCTCGATCTGCTTCAAGATATCCAACGGGATGGTCTTTTCAGGTCGATTGAAGAAGGACGCCTTGCGAGTGTCAAACGTCCTTTTGAAGGCGGCAAAGGACTTTCCGGAGTAATTGTCAAAGAAGACCGCTACTTTAATCCGTTCATTCCCTTGCTTATGGAAGAGGCGAAAGCAGGATCCGAACGTTATCATCAAACCAAAGCAGCACATGAGGAGGGAAAAAATGAGTAGTGGACGCTATTCAGTATCGAAAGCTGATTTCGACAAGACCCTGGACCTGACTCACCTCAAGCCTTATGGCGACACGATGAACGACGGCAAAGTCCAGATATCTTTCACTCTGCCAGTGCCAGACAGCGAAAACGCGGTTGAGGCGGCACGACAGTTGGCACTGAAAATGGGGCTCGTGGAACCCACGGTCGCGCATCATGCCCCACTGGATAAGTCTTTCAGCTTCTTTGTGATCTATGGAAGCTTAAGTCATGCAATAAACTACACGCAAATACACGTAAATACCGTAGATGTAAGCACTATGAGCATGGACGAAACGGATCTTTTCATTCAGCAAAATCTTGGCAGGAAAATCAAAGTGATTGGTGCCAGCACTGGAACCGACGCTCATACGGTTGGGATTGACGCAATCATGAACATGAAAGGTTTCGCTGGTCACTACGGGCTGGAACGATACAAGATGATCGAAGCGCTCAATCTTGGCAGCCAGGTGACGAACGAAGATTTTATTCGCAAGGCGGTTGAGTTTGATGCGGACGTGTTGTTGGTCTCTCAAACCGTAACCCAGAAGAACGTCCACGTCCAAAACCTGACTGAATTGGTCGAGCTGCTTGAGGCCGAAGGACTGCGCAAGCGTTTTCTCCTTATAATTGGAGGACCCCGCATCAGCCACGAGCTCGCCAAAGAGCTGGGCTGCGATGCGGGTTTTGGACCTGGCAAGTACGCGGATGATGTTGCCAGTTATATTTGCACTGAACTGGCTGCTCGCAAGCAGCAAATGTTTAAGGCTTAAAATCTACCTCAAGGAAAGGCAGGAGTTATGAGTAAGTTGATCAGTATAAAAGATGCAGTAGATCTCGTGCGTGATGGCGATACTATCATGGTTGGAGGATTTCTGGCAGTTGGAACACCCGAAAGGCTCATAGACGCCCTCGTCGACAAAGGAGTCAAGAACCTGACCCTGATCTGTAACGATACTGGTTTTATTGATCGCGGTGTTGGAAAAATGGTTGTTGCCAAAATGTTCAAAAAAATCATGACTTCCCACATCGGCACCAATCGCGAATCCGGAAGGCAGATGCTGGAAGGTGAAACAGAGATCGTGCTCATTCCACAAGGCACACTAATTGAACAGATCCGGGCTGGTGGCTTTGGGCTTGGTGGCATCCTGACAAAAACCGGTTTGGGGACAGAAGTGGAGAAAGGCAAACCGGTCATCGAAATAGATGGTGAACACTACCTGCTCGAGAAACCTTTGCGCGCCAACGTTGCCTTAATTTTTGCGGAAAAAGCGGACGAAAAAGGTAATTTGACTTACCACGGAGCCACACGTAATTTCAATCCCTGCATGGCTGCGGCAGCTGATATCGTGATCGCCGAGGCACAACAGGTGGTGAAAGTTGGCGAAATTAGCCCGGATGATGTTGTGGTGCCATTTATCTTTATTGACCACATTGTTGATGGAGGTGCACTATGATGGATAAACAGGAATTGCAGGAATTTGTTGCCAAAAGAGTTGCCCAGGAACTTCAGGACGGAAGCCTGGTCAACCTCGGCATCGGTTTGCCAACCCTGGTGCCAAACTTCCTTCCTGAAGGCAGTGAGGTCATCTTCCAATCTGAAAATGGTTTCATCGGGCTCGGACCTGTGCCAGCTGAGGACCAAATCGATCCCTGCATCTCTAATGCCGGCGGAATGCCAGTGACCATTATGCCGGGCGGGAGCTTTTTTGATAGTTCTTTGTCATTCGGCATCATTCGCGGTGGACATGTGGATGTGACCGTGCTGGGAGCATTGCAGGTTGCCGAAAATGGCGATATTGCCAGCTACATGATCCCTGGCAAGTTGGTGCCCGGCATGGGTGGTTCGATGGACTTACTCAGCGGTGCCAAAAAAGTTATCGTGGCAATGGAACACACCGCCAAAGGATCTCAGAAGCTCCTGCGTAAATGCACATTGCCAATCTCAGCAATTAATGCGGTCGATTTGATCGTAACTGAGATGGGAGTCATCGAAGTCACGCACGAAGGTTTTGTGCTTGTGGAACAAAACCCGGAATACACCCTTGAAGAGATTCAAGCAGCTACCGGCGCTCCACTGATTATCAGCGCGGCACTAAAACAGATGGCATAAATTGAATCTGAGATCTCAATTAACAAAAAAGCTGCCGGAATTCCCGGCAGCTTTTTTGTTTTAGTTTTTCTAAGTACTACTGAACAATGAAACTTGTTGAAGCTGTGGCTGAAATGTAACCCGCCTTAGTGACTGTTGCGAGCAGGTTATAGGTACCTGTGCCTGTCTTGCGGGCGTTGATGCGATAACTAAACGTGTACACGCCAGTTGTTCCGGTAGTGCCAGAATAGGTCGTTTTGGTGCCGTTTGCTGCAGTAAGCTGAACACTGACAGAGGCAGAAGCAACTGGGGCTCCACCCTCATCTTTCACAGTTGTGGTGACATACACTCTTTGGCCGCTAACATAGGACGTTTTGTCAGTCGTAATGGTGGCTACAAGGGTCTGTTCCATACCTGTTTGTGTGATCGTGACAGTTACGTGTTCGGTAGTCGTTAGATCACCACTGTCCGTCACGGAAACATCAAGCGTATGAGTTCCTACTGCTAGATCGGACTTTGTAAAGCTAGCTCCAATATGGAGTGTGGTTCCATTTAGCTTCCAGACAATATTATTGCTGAGCGTGCCATCTTCGGCATCGGTAGCAGCAAAAGAAATTGCGACTCCTTCAGCAAAAGAAGTGCCATTAGCAGGACTTGCAATCGTCAAAGCTGGAGCAGTATTTTCAGGAGGTGTTGTGCCGCCGTACCCCAGGTATTCCAGGGCTGCTCTGGCCTGGACCAGACCGTAACCGTAGTACACGTCTCTACCTGCGGCGCCAAGATCCTGAGCTGTGGCGGTCAGAGCGTTTCTGATTTCCACGTTGGTCAAAGTTGGATCCCAACTCCAAACCAAAGCCGCAACCGCTGAAACATGTGGAGTCGCCATGGAAGTACCATCCCAGGCTTCATAGCCACTGCCAGGTTTCTCTATCGCGCTAAAGACTGTTGCGGATTGGCCAAGCTTATTAGCCACCAGGTATTGACCGTCTTCCTGGCTTAAAGAAAGACCAATAATCGAGGTGCTGTTACCCTCTCCCAGGGTCCCCAAGAAGGGTCCGGGTACATTGTTATAGACAAGAGCCGCAACACCCCCACCTGATTGTACATTGGATACTTTTGTGTAGAAGTCCTGTGTTCCGCGTTGGCAGAGGACGACCTTGCCACTCCAGGATCCAACTGTACCGCAAAGTCCTCCGTCAACAAGCGCACCGCTGGCAGTCCCAAGTCCAGAATATTCAATGTGGTTGACAGCGTAATCCACACCATTTACTGTAAGGCTGTTAGTTTCCAGGTAAGGAAGCGTAGAAAGCACAGCCACACCTGGCGCGGCAATCTCCACTGCGGTGTTATATTGAGAGAAATCAGCCACAACCTTGTTGCTGTCAATGGCTGCCACGGACATAACCGAGTCGTAAGAAGCTGGATAAGATTTCGCAGTGGTTCCATCATTACCTGCGGCAGCAATGCTCAATACACCCGCTGAATAAGCGCTACTAAACGCTGTTAATTCACTCCTTACTGAGCGTGAACCACCCAAGCTCATGCTAACCACATTCGCGCCAGCATTTCTGCAACGCGTGAGTGCGTCAACGAGGTTGGAGGCATAGGTTGCGTTGCCGTCATCGGCGAAGAATTTGACGATATAAAGATTTACTGTACCTGGTGTCACACCAACCACACCGAGACTATTGTTCTCAGCAGCGATCGTGCCGCCCACGTGAGAGCCGTGCCCAAAACCATCGCGCGCCCAGTTATCATCGACCTGTGAATACCCGCCATCAGCATTTGGAAGGTCTTCGTGATCCTGGTAGTAACCAGAATCGATGATGCAAAGCGTCCGGGTTGCGCCTGTCGGGGCACCAGCATCCACCACGCCATCGCGGTCAACATCCCAAACATCACGTGCCTGGACCATGTCGATACCATAAGGCACGGTCTGACCGAGAGCATCCACAACATCCAGAGCAGCTTCTGTTACATGCCCCTCCATTGCGCTGATGGGATATCGCTCAGCATCTTCTTCAACCTCGATGACCCAGGGGTTGTTGAGGATCCCGTTCAGGGCTGCCGCCGGGAGACTGACAACATAGGCGCCAAGCTCAGGAAAATCATAATGGATCTTGGTGCTGCTTGAACTTAATGCCTTAAAGACTTCAGACTTTCCCCCATCCCGGTAGGAAACCCAAACCCGGACGGTATCCGATGGGTCTGCCTTTACCGGACTTGCGACGCTAAATAACAGCATCAGAACTGAAGATAGGACGAACAGAACTCTTGCTTTTTGAATTTTTTGGTCCTTGTTGTTAAATAGGATTGGAATTTCGCCAATTCTACACCTTAATTTCGAAAACGTGTTCAAATTGAATCATTAAATCAATATCAATAAAATAGCTGTTATTTGCCAGACACTTTCTGAGTTTTCGAATGGATTGAGGCAAGAAGAAGGTGCAGCTGATGGGCTGCACCTTGGTCATGCTGCAAATCTAGTAGGCGTAAAATCCCTCGCCGGATTTACGACCGAGCTTGCCTCCCCGGACCATTTTGCGCAGCAAGGGATGAGGACGGTATTTGCTATCGCCAGTCTCTTTATGGAGAACTTCCATGATAGCCAGGCAAACATCCAGCCCGATCAGGTCTCCCAATTCCAGCGGACCCATCGGATGATTGGCACCCAGCTTCATGGCAGTGTCGATTCCCTCAACGCTGGCAACGCCTTCCGCAAAAATACCCACCGCCTCGTTGATCATCGGGATCAAAATACGATTGACCACAAAGCCGGCTGATTCTTTGACCTCAACCGGGGTCTTGCCGAGTGCCCGGGCTATTTCAGAAACCTTCTCCACGACTTCTGTGGGTGTAGAAAGACCAGGTATGACTTCGACCAATTTCATGACCGGCGCGGGATTGAAGAAGTGCATCCCGACCAGGGGATGAGTCAAGCCCTGAGCAATCTCGGTGATTGAAAGCGAGGAAGTATTGCTGGCAAAAATACATTCAGGCTTGGTAATTGCGTCCAGGGTGTTAAATGTTTCCTTCTTGACCGAGATTTCTTCCAAAACAGCTTCCACCACCAGGTCACAATCCGCGCAATCCCCCAACAGACCAGCGGTGATGCGGGCGTTGACCTGATCAGCAGCGGCTTGCTCCATTTTGCCGCGATCGACTCTGCTCTGAAGGCCTTTGGCGATGCGCTGCCGACCTTTTTGCGCGAGTTCAAGATTGATGTCGGTGAGAATGACTTCATAACCATCCGTTTGAGCAAAAGCCTGGGCAATTCCGCTGCCCATGGTGCCTGCTCCGATTACTGCTACTTTCATGTTTTCTCCTTCTAAAAGAGCAGCCCGGAAAAATCTCCAGGCTGCTGTTTGGTTAGATTAGCGGTTCTTGAAGGCTTTCTCTTTGCGTTTCTCCATGAAAGCCTGCATGCCTTCTTTTTGGTCTTCAGTAGTAAAGCAGTTGCTGAATAAGTCGACCTCGTGTTGGATCGCATTCCCAATTGGCATGTCCAGACCTTCATTCACAGCCTTTTTGATATTTCGAATGGCTATGGGAGCATTGGCAGAGATGCGATTTGCCATTTTTAAGGCTTCGGCAAGCAAATCTTCCTGGGGATAAACAGCACTTACCAAACCGATTTGAATTGCTTCTTCAGCCTTTATGTTCCTGCAAGTGAACAGCAGTTCTTTTGCTTTCGAAGTTGAACCGATCACACGCGCAAGCCTCTGAGTGCCGCCAAAACCGGGTGTAATGCCCAATCCAGCTTCAGGCTGTCCAAAGACAGCGTTCTCGCTGCAAACGCGAATATCGCAGCTGAGAGCCAACTCATTCCCACCTCCCAGAGCGTAGCCATTAATGGCTGCAACCACAGGAATGGGAAAACTTTCGATTTTTCTGAAGAGATTATTTCCTGTTTCGCTAAAGAGAACGGCTTCGCTTTCGGTAAAACAGCACATCTCCGCCACGTCCGCGCCGGCAATAAAGGCCTTCTCTCCCGCGCCAGTGATCACCAGGCAGCGGATTGTTTCGAGGTCCACCGCATCCAGGACTTCATCCAGCTCGGTCAAAACAGCGTTGTTAATCGCGTTCAGCGCTTCAGGTCGGTTGATGGTAATCAATCCGACCTGTCCTGTTGTTTCGTACTGAATGAGTGACATTCTTATGCCTCAGGTTTCGCAATGGCTGTGGCGCAGCCCATACCGCCGCCAATGCAGAGAGTCGCCAAACCCATTTTCGCATTTTCCTGACGTTTCATTTCGTGGATCAGCGAAACAAGAATTCGGCAGCCGGACGCGCCGATGGGATGCCCAAGCGCGATTGCGCCGCCATTGACGTTCAACTTGTCAGTGTCAATGCCCAAATCACTTATCACTGCAAGTGATTGGGCTGCAAAAGCCTCATTGGCTTCGATGACATCAAAATCTGCGATAGTTTTGCCGAGTTTTTCCAAAAGTTTTCTGGTTGCAGGCACAGGACCCATACCCATAATTGAAGGGGCAACGCCTTCCAAGGCGCTGCCAAGCCAAATCGCTTCAGGGGTGACGCCGAGTTCAAGCGCTTTCTCTTCGCTCATCACCACGACAGCGGCTGCGCCATCATTGATCGTGGAGGAGTTACCAGCAGTAACGATCCCATCCGGCTTAAAGGCGGGTCTTAGCTTTGCCAAGCCTTCGGCTGTTGTGTCACCGCGGATGCCTTCATCTTCCAAAAATTCGATCACATCGCGTTTGATCCGCACCGGTACCGCTACGATTTCGTCAACGAACTTGCCGTCGGCTTGCGCTTTGGCAGCTTTTTGCTGAGAGATGGCAGAGAATTTATCCAGTTCCTCGCGAGTCAGATGCCATTGTTCCGCCACATTTTCAGCCGTGATACCCATGTGCAACTGGCTGAAAGCATCGGTCAAACCATCATTCACCATCGTGTCAACCAGTTTTCCGTCGCCAAGGCGATAACCGGCGCGCGCCTGAGGGAGAGCGTAAGGCGCAGCTGACATGTTTTCCATTCCGCCAGCCACCACCACATCCGCTTCACCAAGTAAAACCATCCTTGCTGCCATGTTGACCGCCTCAAGACCGGAACCGCAGACGACATTAATGGTCACTGCCGGGGATTCAACAGGAATACCTGCCCCTACCGCAGCCTGACGGGTGACGTTTTGCCCCTGTGCTGATTGCAGAACACAACCCATGTAGACCATGTCCACATCAGCTGGCTGGATGCCTGCCCGGCGGACGGCTTCCCGGATTACGACCTCGCCAAGTTTTGCTACGGGAACAGTGGAGAGCATGCCGCTCATCTTCCCTATCGCAGTACGACACGACCCGGCAATGACGATTTTCTTGTTCATAAATGATTCCCTTTCTGTAAGGATCTGGGGGTGAGTTTTGACAGAAAACAAGCGCAGTTTAAGTCAAGGCGAGTTGTAATCTGCCTCCCAGACCGGATTGTTTGCCTGTATTATCTCATAGAATCTCTTCTCTACCTCCCCCTTTTTGCTTTTCTGAATGAAAAACAATACCCAGTCACCCACCCTGAATCCTTACTCTTCAAGTCCCCTTATCTCCTGCAATTCTTGACATTAGAACAATTGTTCTATATAATTAGAACATGGAAAGTTCACTGATGCCCTTCAGCACTCCCCTGTCCTCCAGACGTTTTCTGGCGATTGGCGCTCACGCGCTTTCCAACAAGATGCTGGAATTGATCGCCAAATTGAGCCTGACGCAGCGCGTTACCGTATTGGACTGCGGCAATCGTTCGAACATGTATTCGGTTGCCAAGTTGATCCGCCCCCACACCTCCGACCCCGTGCGGGTAATGTGCAACATCCGCCTTTCGCGCGCTTTCACCTGCTACCAGGTGCTGGCTATGCTGCAGGCGGTGGCTGCCAACCCGCCAAAGGAGCCGCTGGTGGTGCTGGATCTGCTGGCGACCTTTCTCGACGAAGACGTCGAGCTCAAGGACGCGCAGCGCCTGTTGGACCACAGCCTTGGCTTGCTGACAAAACTGAGCGACTCAGCGCCCGTGGTGATCAGTGTCCGGCCAATCCCGCTGATTGCCCATCAGCGCGCCGTTTTGCTTGAGATGCTCAAGAACAACGTGGATGTTTGTTGGGAAGAGCCTCTCCCCCTCCCGACCAGCCAGGAGTTACAGCTGGCACTCTTTTAGACGAGACAACTATGGGAAGAACGATTGCATCCATCACCCAGACCTGGCAGGAAGAAGAAGCCGCACTCAAGCGCTTCAAACGCGCCCTGCGCAAGGATGACCAGGTCCTTTTGGATGAGCTCCTGGTGATGTCGCGCCTGCACCTGGCTGAAGCCTCCTATGCGTCCAATCTTTACCCACTGGATATGTACCTGATTGCCATCCTGCTCGAGCTTTACAAACAACTCAAATCTGTGCAAAAGGGCTTACCCAATGCAGATCCTTTTAAAGCTGAACGCGTCGAAGCGGAAAAGGAAGATGAATTCATCCAACTCCTGAATGCCACCGTTTCAGCCTTGTTTGATGCCCCACAGAAGGACAAAGCAGAAGAGTTGGTGGAAATCCCCCCGGAAGCGCAGCCCGAGCCTGCCAACGCTTTGAATTATGCCGACTTCGAGGAGGCACCCTGATGACCTTCCGCGGCTGGCTGCTGGACCTTTACCTCAACCAGGAAGAGGGGTTGACACTGTGGTTTATTGGGGAAGATGATCGCCGCATCTGTTTCAGGCAGGCTTTTCCGGTCAGCTTCTATGTTGCCGGCCCAAATGAACAACTGCGCATGCTCTGGAAGCGCGTAAATGGCAAAACGGGCGTTTTGGGGCTCAGCCGCAAACAAAAGCAGGATGTGTTTGTGGCAGATCCGGTGGATGTGATGCAGATTGACATGGACTCGCCCGCCAGCCAGGTCAGGCTCTTTCGCGACATCGAAGCGGAATTCCCCAACCTGACCTATTATGACGCGGATGTCACCATCGGCACGCGCTACATGGCTCGCCACGGCGTCTTCCCATTAGCACTGTGCGAGTTGGATGCAGATGAGAACCAACTCATCCAGTCCATCCGCCCGCTCAACACCCGCTGGGACCTGATGCCTGAACTGCCGCCCCTGCGTATTTTTGAACTGAAGCCGGATTGCGATCCAAACCGCGGCAAGGTGCGCTCATTGCTCATGCGCACCGATCGCTTCATGCAGCACGTCGCGCTGCATCCTGCCGGCGATTACCTGCGGTTGATCGATGAGGCACTGGTGGCTTATGATCCGG
>CAZOYK010000068.1:0-12025 GCA_964584065.1 uncultured Anaerolineaceae bacterium
AGCAGACCCACCACCATCACAATCCCGCCGAGGAAATAGAAAAAGATGAAGTAACCAACACTCTCGATCAACGCACCAGCGGCTACAATGGCAACCAATTGGGCGATGAACAAGCTGAGGTTTAGCACGCCTTCCACCTTACCGCGTTGGTCGGCTGGAGCCACGTCCGCCGTCCAGGCGTTAAAAGCGGCATCGTTGGCGGTGGAACCAAAGAAGGTCATCAGACTGTCCAGCAACACCACCATCAAGACCGCCAGGGAGATATTCTTGATCAGGGCAGTGGTGGGGAAGAGAACCGTCATCGCACCCCAAAGGATGTACCCAAACAAAATGTAAGGTTTACGTCGACCCCACTTGGAGCGGCTGCGATCGCTGAGAGTGCCCATGAAGATAGTGGTGAGGGTGGCGACGATCGCGCTGGCAGCCACCATCCAGGAAACTGGTCGGGGGTCTGGAGTGATAGTGTCGAACACAAAGGTATTGAACCAGGTGTTTTCGACTGCCCAGGCGATTTGCCCAGTGACAGCCAGGACAATCATGACAGCCCAGGTTCTACTGGAAATCTTCGATTTTGGTTTAGGTTCAGTGATCAAGGTATTGCCCTCATATTCGTGGTGCTCTTATTCTAAGTTACTCTGCGATTTTTGTGGTCGAGGCTGTCATTTATCATCCCCCGGGGGGAAAGCTTTATAATCTTCAGGTACCAGGTTTAACTTTACTCCCATTACTATAGATAATCTATGGCGAGCAGGTGCCCGCAGCCTGTTATGATGGGGGTAGTAGTAAAATCTTTTCAAATTATTGAAATGGAGCACTATGTCAACAATCATTGTAGATAAAATTGCTAAAAGTTTCGGCGCTACCAAAGCAGTCCAGGACGTTTCTTTCGAAGTTCGCCCGGGTGAGATTTTTGGTCTTCTTGGTCCGAATGGTTCCGGAAAAACTACTTCCATTCGGGTTATCTTGGATATCTATCAACCAGATTCTGGCAGTGTAAGCATCCTCGGCGGTGCCATGACCAACGAAAAACTTAACCATATCGGTTACATCCCAGAAGAACGAGGTCTCTACCAGGATGTGCCGCTTGATCGCTGCCTGACCTACCTTGCCACGCTCAAAGGTCTCACAGAAGATCAAATTACGGAACGTCTGCCAAAATTTCTGGCCAAGTTCGATCTCACCGATCATGCCAAAAAGAAAACCAAAGAGCTCAGCAAGGGTATGCAGCAGAAGGGGCAGCTGATTGCCGCCCTGATCCATGACCCTGAGATCATCATTATTGACGAGCCTTTCTCTGCACTTGACCCTGTCAACACGCAATTGGTCAAGGATCTGCTGATAGAGCAGCGCAACGCCGGGAAAACCATTGTCATGTGCACCCACCAGATGAACCAGGTGGAACAGTTGTGCGACCGCCTGGTGCTCATCGATCACGGTCAGGTGCTCTTGGAAGGCGAACTTTCAGAAATCCGCGATCGCTTCCGCACCAATGAAATAATTATTGAAGCGCTTAATCCCTTACCCGAACAGCTCAATGGTGTATCACGAATCGAGCAACTTAACGGCGCTTACCGCCTGACACCGCAGGAAGGTGTCTCGGCCCAGGAGCTGCTAAATGAGCTTGTTGCACAAGAAATCAAACTCAATTCCTTCGAAGTAGCAGTGCCAACCCTGGATGAAATCTTTATCCGGGTTGTCAAGGAAGGCAACGAGGACAATGAATAAAACCCTGACCGTTGCCAGGTACGAATACCTGCACCATGTCGGTAGTAAACGCTTCTGGCTTTCTTTAATAAGCGTACCGCTTGGTTTTGTACTGATTCTGGTAATCTCGCTGCTGCTTTCGCGGTTTTCTTTTGATACACGCCCGGTGGGGATGGTGGATCAGGGCAATCTGATCCAGCTTGAGCCGGACAATTCGCAAAAATCAACCTTCTTCAATCCACAAACCTATCTGTATCTTTACCCTGATGAAGGCGAAGCTCGCGCTGCGGCTTTCTCTGGAGAGATCCAGGGTTTTGCTGTCCTGCCCGAAGATTACGCTTCGAGCTATCAGCTGACCTACTGGACCAACAAGCAGCCAGACAGCGGCGTCCAGTCAATGATTACCAGCTTCATCAGCAAAAATTTGATGGCCGCCGAGAACATCGATTCAGCAGTACTAAAACGGATCAATGAGGGCAGCGCCATCAGCCTGCAATCCCTCGACGGCAGCCAGACCTCCGACGGAACTGGCTGGCATCGAATCATTGTGCCATTTGTGATTGGCATGCTCAACTTTATCGTGGTGATGAGCAGTGGCGGCTATTTGCTCAAAGCGCTGGTTGAAGAAAAAGAAAACCGCACGATTGAGATCATGCTGACCTCTGTCCCCTCACGGGAGATCATGGCCGGCAAAATTATCGGCAATCTTGGCGTGGGTCTGACTCAAATCGCTGTTTGGGTTTTTCTGCTTGGCATTGCGGGGATTATCTTCAGCAGCCGGCTGGGATTCCTGGCGGATATGGATCTTTCAGGCTCTTATGTGGCAATCAGTGTCGCTCTGATGATCTTGTCATTCATCTTTACCGCTGCCCTGATGGCAACCACCGGCGCGGCGATGAGCAGAACCGAAGAATCGCAGGCGGTGATCAGTTTGATGGTGTTACTGATGATGGTCCCTTTCTATTTCTTTTCCGCCTTTCTCAACAATCCCAATGGCATCCTCGCCAGAGTCCTGAGTTTTATCCCTCTGAGTGCACCCCTGGCACTTTCTCTTCGCATGGCTTTCAGCACCGTTTCGCCGCTGGAGATCGGGCTCGTTTTTGTGGTCATCATCACTCTAACCTTACTGGCTTTCTGGCTGGCAGGACTCATATTCAAACGCGGTATGCTGCAATATAGCAGACGGCTCCGATTCAAAGAGATCTTCAACAAGGAGACCCGCAATGCGTAACATTTTTAACGTCTTCAAATTTGAGTTTCAGACGGTTCTCAAGCGCCGGTCTTTCATCCTCAGTCTGATCCTTGTGCCATTGATTCCCTCTTTGCTGCTGGGAGCCTTAAACCTCATCAACCCGGAGGAATCCCCCTCCATTCAAGAAGTGATCATCCAGGAAGTCGGCAGTCCTCTACCCATCGGGGTAGTAGACCTGGAAAACGTGATCAAGGAGTATCCCGATTGGCTCACACAAGGCAGGCTCGTGCCAGTAGATTCAGAGATGGATGCCCGCGAGAAGACTGCTTCCGGTGATCTTCAGGGTTTTTATGTGATTGAGCCTGACTATCTCGAAACTGGCAGCATGCGCTTTGTCAAACCTCAAATCAGCATGATCACCGAGCTCTTGCAGCAGGATGTGCTCAAGGATTTGATCAACTACAACCTGCTGGATGCCGACCAGGAGCGATTCTTGCGCTTTATGAACCCCACCACCTTTACTTTTGAATACCTCAACCCGGAAACAGCTGACACGCGCGACCAATCCGACGCATCCACCTATTGGGTCCCATACGCGGTTACCATGTTCTTCTACATGATCATTCTGATCAGTTCCGGCTTAATGCTAAGCGCCGTCAGCAAGGACAAAGAGAATAAAACGATTGAAGTTTTGCTTTCTTCTGCAAAACCTCTGGACCTCTTCATCGGCAAGATCCTGGCATTTGGCTCGCTCAGCCTGGTGCAAATGGTAGTTTGGTTTGGTTCACTGGTTGTGCTCGCAAAAATTGGCAAAACCACGCTGCCTTTCCTGGAAGCCATCAGCATCCCTTCTACGGTTTTTGTGGCAAGCATCCCATTTTTCATCGGCGGCTTCTTGCTCTATGGCAGCCTGATGGCCGGCATGGGTGCCATTGCACCCAACTTGCGGGAAGGAAACCAATCTACCTTTGTCTTGAGTCTTCCTCTCATATTCACAGTCATGTCAATCAATCAATTGATTGAGACACCCTTCTCAACCTACACAACCTTCATGACGCTTTTCCCCTTTACCTCACCGGTCGTGATGCTCACACGTCTTTCCGTTGGTCCTGTTCCTGCCTGGCAGCTCATAGCCAGCATCGGGCTGCTGATAGGCACAGTAGTCATCGTTATCCGAGGCGTCGCTAACCTCTTTAGCTCTCAGTATTTGCTCAGCGGGCAAAAAATGAAAACCAATGTTTTCCTGCGGACGGTTTTCATTGGTCACCGCCGGGCTTGATACTCTGGCACTAAAACAGCAGATCGCGTGGTCTGCTGTTTTTTTGGCGCTATACTTGCAACACCTTCCATTAACGAGGCACCTATGAAGGCACAAAAACGCTTACTTTTCACCCTGCTGGCAATTTTGCTTTTAAGCGCTTGTCAGTCTCAACCCAACACTGCCACACCCACAGACCCCCTGGATAGTGTCCGCACCGAAGTTGCCCGCACAGTTGAGGCTCTCGCCACCGAGATCGTGGCAACAGACCAGGCTGCCCAGACCCAAACAGCGCTCTATTTCGTACCTTCCCCGATACCGCCAACCCCAGAGCCAACTCCGGCTCCAACCCTCAGCCTGCCAACGGAACCAGCCGTCCCAACCGCAGCTCTTCTGCAAACGCTTACTCCTTCTGGTAGTTGCGATATGGCAGCTTTTGTCAATGAAACTATCCCCGATGGCAGCCAATTTCCCCCAGGCATGAGCTTTACCAAGACCTGGACCTTGCGCAACGAAGGCACTTGCACCTGGAATACCGATTACGATGTGGTTTTTAGCAGCGGTGATGCGATGAACGCGCCTGCGGCTTTTCCACTCACCGAGCAATCCGTGCCGCCGGGCAGCAGTGTGACCATTTCCATCCCGTTCACATCCCCGCTGGTTGGTGGCAGTTACCGAGCAGATTTCAAGCTGCGTAATGCAGACGGCGTGATCTTCAGTTTCAAAGATCCATCACAGACCTTTTGGGTGGAGATCCAGGTTATGACCGGCAAAATCGATCTGGTTTCAATGGCTTGCAGCATCCGGTGGACAAACGCTACTGCTGAACTCCCCTGCCCGGGGTTGCCCACAGACACGCGCGGATTTGCCTACACCGATTTCGCGCCCATTCTCGAAAATGGCAACAAGGATAACGAACCTGCCTTGTGGCTCGGTGTTCAGCAGATTCAAGATGGCATCCTGCGGGGCACATTACCTGTCATGCTGATACCCGACAACGCCAAATTCAGCACGATTTTGGGCTGTGCAAACGACCAGGATGCTTGCGACGTGACTTTTCGGCTCAGTTACCAGGAGGGCGACAAACCGCTGGTGGAAATCGCCCAATGGAAAAAAACGCACGACGGTAAGCTGCTTAGCATCAGCCAGGACCTGTCCGCGCTTTCCGGAAAAAGCGTCCGGATCATCCTGCAGCTTCAGGCAAATGGTTCTCATCAGGGCGACATCATCCACCTGCTCGCTCCAGTCATCGCGCCCTGATGCACACGGCTAAACTTGACAAAACAAGGATAAACCTTGACAATTGATAAAGAAAACCCAGTCCTCAAAAGACCTGGAGGAATAATGACACGACTTAAATTAACAAAAATACTGCTGGGGCTCAGTGTGGCGGTTCTGGCACTAAGCGCCTGCGGACCGCGCGTGAGCACGCCAGAGCCGGAACAGATGAAAACCTATGTGGCTGAGACCATTGCGGTACAACAAACCCGGACTGAAATCGCGCGTCCCAGTGAAACTCCCACCCCGACGCTTGCTCCTTCCCCCACGCTGGCTCCCCCCACAGCTACTGTTTCCGTTCCAACAGCTGCGGTTGGCCTCCCCACCAGCACGGTTGCAGGACCAGCCACAGCCACGCCGCCGCCAGCCCAAACTGGTGTTGATGCCGGCGTTTGGACTTACAGTGTACCTGCGGACGGTGCCAACATCAAAGCCGGCGGTAAGTTCTCCGTGGTTGTAACCCTGATGAACACCGGTACAACCACCTGGAACACCAGCTATTACATCATGCACACTGATGGTCCCGCAATGGGCGCTCCAGTAGAGATCAACATGCCCTACGATGTGCCGCCGAACATGAGCGTGCAGATCACCATCGAGTTTACCGCCCCCAGCGAGACTGGCACTGTCAAGAGCGATTGGATGATCGTAAATCCCAATGATGTGGGCTTTGCCGTCTTCTGGTTTGAATACAACATCAACTAAAGCAGGCAGCATGTCCCTTGAAGAACTGATCAAAGCCGAGGCATTAAGTCTCGGCTTTGTGCTTTGCGGCTTCAGCCGCGCGGATACCCCTCCCCATTATGGAAATTATCTCGATTGGATTGCAGCCGGAAATCATGCCGGAATGGAATACATGGCTCGCCCGAGCGCTATTGAGGCCCGCTATGACCCTGCCCATTTACTGCCTGGATGCCGGACGGTTATCAGCCTTGCCGCACCCTATCCCGTCCCGGATATTGGCCAAAAACCCCAGCAAAACCAGGGGTTCATTGCCGCTTATGCGCTTTTACCCGATTACCACCAGGTTCTGAAAGCTGCGGCAGAGCACCTTGCGCAGAAAATCGCCCAACTGACCGACCAGGCTTTTAACCACCTGGTATGCGTGGACACCGCACCTATCCTCGAAAAAGACTACGCGCAGCAAGCCGGCTTGGGTTGGATCGCCCGCAATTCCTGCCTGACCTCCCAGGAATACGGTTCCTGGCTGTTCCTCTGCGAGCTCCTGGTAGACCTGCCCCTCAAACCAGACAAGCCTCTCACCAACTCCGATTGCGCCGATTGCCACCGCTGCCAGATGGCTTGCCCCACCAAAGCCATTCTCCCCAACCGCACCATCGATTCCCGGCGCTGCCTCTCCTACCTCACGATCGAACATCGCGGACCCATCCCGCACGCCCTCCGTCCGCTGCTTGGTCAGCGCATTTTCGGCTGTGACACCTGCCAGAGCATCTGCCCTTCCAACCAAAAACCACAAACCGCCACAACTTTATTTGATTCCGCCCAACTTCTCGATCCGTATCCCGATCTGCTCGAATCGTTTTTGCTCACGGAAAGCGAATTCAAAACCCGCTATGCCAACACACCCATCCTGCGGACAAAATACCAGGGCTTCCGCCGCAATGTCGCCATCGCGCTCGGTAACGCCCACCTTGAAGAAGCCAGAACTGCTTTGTTGGATTGTGCGACCACCGAAGCGGATGAAGTTGTACGTGAAGCAGCCCAATGGGCGCTCTCCCAGTACTAAAATAACCTAAAGCCTGCCTTTGTGGCATAATTAATCAAAATCATAGCTTTTGGAGAGCTAATGCAAACCCTGCATGTTGTTTCGCATACGCATTGGGATCGCGAATGGTATAAGACCTTCCAGCAGTTCCGCTTGCAACTTGTCCATCTGGTGGACAATCTCCTGCTTATCCTGGATAAGGACCCGGATTACCTGCATTTCATGTTGGATGGACAGACGATCGTGCTTGAGGATTACCTGCAAGTTCGCATGGCAAACTTACCGCGCTTGCAGCAATATATCCTGGATAAGCGCATCCTCATTGGTCCCTGGTACATCCTGCCGGATGAATTTCTGGTCTCCCCCGAATCGATTGTTCGCAACCTGTTGATCGGAAAAAATATCTGCCAAATGTTTGGGCAGCGCATGATGGTTGGCTACATCCCGGATCCCTTTGGTCACCTTTCGCAATTACCCCAAATTCTGAACGGCTTCCATATGGACACGGCTTGCCTCTGGCGCGGTGTGCCGGATGGATCCCCCACCATGCTCACCTGGCAATCCCCCGATGGCAGCAGCGTATTGCTTGCCCACCTTTACGATGGTTATGGCAACATTGCTGATTGGCCTGCTTCAGACCCTGACCAGTCGCTTGAACTGCTTAATGTCAAGGCGGACAAGCTAGAGCCCTATAACCCAGGCTCGCACTACCTGCTGATGCGCGGTAGCGATCACCTTGAACCGCGACCCGAACTGCCTGAGCACCTGCGCTACTTCAATCAGCACAACCAATCCGAACGCCATGCCTTTCACTCCACCCTTCCGGCGTATCTGGCAGCCGTCTCGAACGAGATTTCGGAACAACATATTACCCTCCAGACCTTGCGAGGTGAACTGCGCGACCCTCACAAAGCCCACATTCTGCCGGCAGTGTTATCTGCCCGGATGTGGATCAAGCAGCGCAATCACTACTCGCAGAACCTGCTCGAACGTTGGGTGGAGCCCTTTACCACCTGGGCTGAGTTGCAAACGCGCGGCAAAGACGCCTTTACGCCACCCCTAGAGCATCAGAAAACCAGCCGCATCACCGACCCGGGCTCGGTCGTGCATCATGCCTGGAAGCTGCTCATCAGCAACCACCCGCACGACTCGATCTGCGGGTGCTCCATTGACGCCACCCATAACGACATGATCACCCGCTTCGACCAGGTTGATCAGATCGGTGAAAAACTCACCAGCCAATCGCTGGACGCTCTCAGTTTTGAGATCAACACCTTCCGAAATGGCGAAAATGGCGAATTTGCCGCTCTGACCGTCTTCAATCCCTCGCCCTACCCTCGCAGTGCAATCATAAATATATCCATCGATATGCCACAGGATCTCAGATCGCTGCGCGTCATCGATTCTGATGGCAAACAGACTTCAGTGGATTGTCTTTATGGTGAACGGGAGTGTGCTGAGTCCAATACCAACGTGCCCTATGCCACTTTGGATATTTTTGTGGAAGATCTTCCTGCCATGGGCTATCGCACTTATTGGATTTGCGGATCTAACGAACCTGACGAAATTTGCGATGATCAGGATGAGGAATTGGACGATGTTATATCGAACCAATTCCTTGAAATACGTGCTGCTGATGCAAGTGGTAGTCTCGACCTGAAGGACCTGCGAACGGGTCAGGTTTTTGAAGGTCTATGCCAGATTGTGGATGTGGGAGACCGCGGAGATGAGTATAACTTCACACCTCCGGAGCATGATACTGAAATCACACCCACATTGGTTTCCACAACCACCTACAAAACCAAACTGTATGAGACATTGATCCTGAGTCTCACGATGGACCTGCCTGTTTCGTTGACAGAATCCCGCGACAGCCGCGAAGAAAGCACCCTGACCCACAACCTCGATGTACTGGTTACACTGGTAAAAGACATACCACAAGCCGAAGTGCAGATCTACTTCGAGAATGAAGCGCTCGATCACCGCCTTAGCGTTCGCTTCAAAACCGGTCTGAAAGTGGACACTGCCCGTTTTGACGGCCATTACGATATTCTCACCCGCCCCATCGACCTCCCCGTGACCGACAGCACCTGGCGTGAGCTGCCCCGCCCCGAAGTGCCCCAGCGCAGTTTTGTGGACGTCAGCAATGACCAGCGCGGTCTGATGATCGCTAATCGTGGCTTACCCGAAGTGGCTGTGGTTCGCAATGAGAACGGTGAAGCTATCATCGACCTCACCCTGCTGCGTTCTGTTGGCTGGCTCAGCAGGGATGACCTTTGGAACCGGCTTGGTCACGCCGGTCCGTCGCTGATGACCCCCGATGCCCAGGAGTTGCGCCCCTACACCTTCGAATTTTGCATCATTCCGCACGGTTCGGACTTTTTTGAGGCTGTAAAATTAGCGCAATCCTTCCAGACTGACCTGGACCTCCGTATTTCCAACCTGCACGATAGCAGCCTGCCTACTGAGAGCTCCATGGTGGAAGTCTCACACGCAGAATTCATGGTCACAGCCATCAAGGAAGCCGAAGATGAAACTGGCTGGATCGTTCGTGGTGTCAACCTTGGGGATGGAGCCATCCAATTACGTCTGAAACCCAATATGCTCAACAAAAGCGCTCATTTGGTGAACCTGGACGAAAGTCTCATCCACGACCTGGTTCAGCAACCTGATGGCAGCGTGGAGCTTGAGGTTCCCTCCAGGCGCGTTGTAAGCATCTTGTTCAAGATCACCGACTGAGGACCAGGTCTTGACACAAGCTGACTTTTCTATTGCAGATATTCCGATCCATGGGCGGCTGATCCTGGCGCCGATGGATGGCATTTCGGATGCGACTTTTCGCCTGCTTACACGCAGGTTGGGTTCTGGCTATTCGGTCTCCGAATTCATCAACACCCTCGACTACGCCCATCAAAAATCCTATGAAAAGAAACGCCTCTTGGCTCGTGACGAAGAACGCCCATTCGTGGCGCAACTGCTCGATAACGATGCTGTCCGCATGGCGGAGTGCGCTGCCCGCATCGAGGAAGAATTCCATCCTGACATGATCGACATCAACATGGGCTGTGCCGCCAAAAGCGTGGCAGGTCGCGGAGCTGGCGTGGGCATGATGCGCAATCCGCAGCTGGTAAAGGATGCCGTCACGCTTGTCTCTAAAGCGGTCAAAGTCCCCGTTACTGTTAAAATGCGGCTGGGTTGGGACAGCACATCCCAAAACTTCCTCGAACTGGCTAATTTGGCAGCTGAAAACGGCGCAAAAGCCCTCGCCCTTCACGGCCGTACCGGCAAGATATCCTATCAAAAACCCGCCCGATGGCAGCCAATTGCCGAGTTGAAGCGCGCTTTTCCGCAGCTGCCGGTCATTGGGAATGGCGACGTCGCCACTCCGGCGGATGCCCGCCGCATGCTTGAGGAAACCGGCTGCGATGCAGTCATGATCGGGCGGGCAGCCAAAGCTAATCCCTGGGTCTTTTCCTGGCGCAGCCGGGATGAGGTCAGCGTCCAGGAAGTGGCAGATACCACCCTCTGGCAGCTCAAAGATATGCTGGCAACGGACCCCGAAAGTGCCATCATGCCTTTTCGCAAATATCTTAAAGCCTATCTCGAGCCCTATCAGCTTCCGCGCGAAAGCATGCGAACCCTGCTGACATGCAGCGATGCTAATCAACTAATAGCAATGATCATAGAGACCTTTGCCAACCTGGGAGCAAGCATTAAGTAAGTTACTCCGGAAGTTTTTATGTCCGGGGGTAAAATAAATCAACCTACCAAATGAGGAGCCTGTCGATGAACCTAAGCCAAACTTTTCAAGATAAGAGTTATAAGAGCATTATCCGCGCCTGGACCATGTACGATTGGGCGAACTCCGCTTTCGCCACTACCATCATGGGGGCAATCCTGCCTGTCTATTTTGGCGAGTACATCGCCCTTGGGGCTTCCGTGCCGGTCTGGGGTAGTGCCGTTGCGATCGGCAGCCTGATCGCCGCCTTACTTGGGCCAATCCTCGGCGGAATCGCGGACTTCAAAGCCTCCAAAAAGCTCTTCCTTGGGCTCTTCGCGGCTCTTGGTGTCATCAGTACCGCTTTGTTGTTCTTTGTGACCGGACCCGAGCATCTAACCCTCACCATTGTTCTCTATATCCTTGGCACGATCGGTTTCGCCGGCTCGCTCGTTTTTTACGACTCGCTTCTGCCGCATGTCGCAAAACCCGAAGACATAGACAAAGTTTCATCCCGCGGTTACGCCCTCGGCTACATCGGTGGTGGATTGCTGCTGCTTATTAACGTCCTTATGATTTTCTTTGGACCTAAGTTATTAACAAATATGCCTATTGAGGAATCCACGCAGTTAATGTATCGCCTCAGCCTGGCAAGCGTGGCAGTCTGGTGGGCAGTCTTTTCCATCCCCTTATTCCGTAGGGTAATGGAACCAACCGCCATGGCGGAGAAGCGCGAACTTGGACAGAGCGGCGTCAAAGTTAGCCTCCAGCGTCTTGGCAAAACTTTTAGAGAGATGCGTGATTACAAAGACCTTTTCTGGTTCCTGCTGACTTTCCTGGTTTACTCTAACGGCATCGGCACCATCATCACCATGGCTGCGGTCTTTGCAGATGACCTGGGTTTCAGTCCCATGACAGTCTTGGGCACCTTCCTCCTGGTTCAGTTCGTAGCCGCGCCATTCGCCTTGCTCTTTGGCAAACTCGGCACGAAGCTTGGCAACAAAAAAGCGATCACCATCAGCCTGCTCATCTATACCCTGGTTGCGATTGTTGGCTACTTCATGAGCAAGGATTGGCACATGTTCGTGCTGGGCTTTGGCGTGGCAACCGTACAGGGCGGCAGCCAGGCACTGAGCCGCTCGTTGACTG
>CAZOYK010000069.1:0-11756 GCA_964584065.1 uncultured Anaerolineaceae bacterium
AGTGAGGTGAAACCTGGAACCAATAAACTTAGGACGCAAGATCGTACAAATTCTTGAAGACAAACTTGCGGAAGACATTCTGCTTCTTGACCTTAGCGGTATCTCTGACTTTACGGACTCATTTGTGATCGCAAATGGCACCAGCGAAAGAATGCTGGAAAGTCTGGCTCAGTATGTCCGTGAAATTATTAAATCAGAAACCGGATTAAACCCCGTTATTGAAAGCGGTGGTCAATCCGGCTGGATCGTTTTGGATTACGCCTATGTGGTTGTTCATTTACTGAGCCCCGAAATGCGGGAGTATTATGACCTCGAAGGCCTATGGAACAAGGCTAAGGTCGTGCTCAGCGTTCAGTAATTTTCTAAACTAAACAAATTCTTCCATGATCTCCTGCGCGTGTTCGGCAGGTTTTACTTTTTCATAGATCTTCACAAGCTTGCCTTCTTCATCGATGAGGAATGTGGTGCGATTGATGCCATAATACTCGCGCCCCATGTATTTTTTCAAACCCCAAACTCCGTAAGCCTCACTAACTTGGTGGTCTGTATCGGATAGCAGTGTGAACTGGAGTTCGTACTTTTCCTGGAATTTGGCATGTGATTTGGCTGTATCTGCGCTTACGCCCAGGATTACGATGTCATTCTGCTTAAAAACAGAGTAGTTGTCTCTGAAACTGCAGGCTTCAGCTGTACACCCCGGTGTGTCATCTTTTGGATAAAAATAGAGAACAACGCGCTTGCCAAGATAATCCGAAAGCTTATGCAGTTCGCCATTTTGGTCGCCAAGTTCAAAATTTGGGACTGGTGTGTTTAGTTCCAAGGTCATTTTTTCCTCCAGGTTTATTTGATGAGCAAAGGATACGCCAAAAGATAAATCAATGAAAAGAATTGTACAATCGCCAAAGCCTTTAATAATTGCCAATTAGGTCGCATCCCTCGCGCCATCTGCTCCAAAAAAAACACTTCAGCCCCACTCACCAGACCGAGCAGCAGTGCAGGCCAGTTCCGCGACCACGTGTTACTGGTTGCCACATAAGCCAGCAAACTTACATAAGTCATCATCGCAAGAACGTGATGAAACTTGAGCGCTTTTTCCCAGCCGACCGAGGCAATGAAACTGTTGCTCCTCGTGGAAGTATTTTGATCGTATTCAGAAAACAAGAGAGTGATCGCAGATGTGCCGTAAATAAAAAAGACTGGCATCCACAGCAGGAAGAGCAGATAGGAAAACTGGTATTCCTGGATTGCACTTCCAAGCAGGAACATTAACGGCGAAACCATCAAACCTTCAAACAGCCACGACATGGAATAGAACCACAAGCGACTGAATCTTCCCATCGATAAAAACATTACCAAAGCCAGAGCTGTCAGTAGCAGTAAGTTTGTACCAATGAGCACTTTAACTTTTAACAAAATGAAAAGACCGGCAAAGACTCCAAAAAACGCGCCAAAAATCAATGTCTGAGCTATTGACGAGCGGTTTTGTCCCACAGATCGGACCTTGGTAAACGGGTTGACCCTGTTGGAGGTTAGAAAATGTTGGATTGTCTGCAAGAGGTAAAACGCATAAAAAATCAGCAATCCTGCTGCCAGGCTCATGAAATTGATCGAACGTCCTGAAAATCTCGCAATCAATACACCCAACAGGTAACTGGCATTGGCTGAAAGCACAAAAAACCAATTGAAATTAAGTTTAAATTTTTGCATGCAATGATTTTAACATGCGCAAGCCCAAATAGCTGAATGATATAATTTTTGTAACGATGAAAAATTGGCTTTTTTTGCTCCTGGTCTTTTTTTTCCTTGGAATCGTTGGCACGCAGGGATCTGTCGTTGCTCAAACGCAACAGCAAAATCAACTCTACGTGGCCAAAACTGAGGCGCTTTGCGCTGGTTATACCAACTGTTTTTTCAACGATGCCGCTGATTTGCCAGAATCCAATGCCTTGACAAAGGCCATTAACTATGCCCGCGATAATGAGCTCGAGGAGGCAACGATCTATGTTCTCTCTCCCTATGAAATTAACAGCCATACTGTAAATGTTGATTACCCTGTCAGCATCGTCGGAAAGAATGGTGGCTGGATCAGCACCTCCTACTGTGATTCCAGCCAGCCAATGTTCAGTATTACAAGGCAGGCAACCATAAGCGAAATTCACCTGACTGATGGCACTTGCAGCAACCCATCAAGGGACTTGCTGGAAGTGAACAGTCCATCACCCGTCCTCATTGAACAAAGCACTTTCGAAAATGGACAAACCGCTGTTACCTACCAGGCAGGTACAGGTTCGTTGACCTTGCAGTTCAATCACATAAACAACAGTCAAGCCGCCATCAAAAGCACCAACACCGAACCAAATGCAAAATTACTCGTTGTGGCAAATAACATCACATCCAATGGGAACTCAGTCCAGGTTTCCTGCTCTGGGAACAGCTTTGTCGACCACAATTTCTGGGGAATAGACGTGTTGCCAAGTCAGTCCGCCGCTGGTTGTGGGGCAGACGATGCCAAACGGCTCGATGCACCAATCGTTACAGAAACCACAGGCGTAGCTGCCCAATTGTTAAGCCTTACAACCACCCTTCCTTCAACTGATTTTTATGGCTTTAAAGCCAGCAGTTCGAATCCCTCGGATCTTTACGTGGTTAACCATGGCAATTCCGTCCCATTTAGCAGTAATGCCGGATCTCCTTACAATTGCAGTAATTTTTTTGATGTCTTCCTCCCCACTGACGCAACTCCTGGCGAAATCACGCTCTCGTTTGCTTATCGCGATACCAATGATTGTGCCCCGATCATCCAATCTGCCGCTTACTGTGGTTCCGGTAACCAAGCCCGGTTCCCACTGCTCTGGTACGATCCAAAAACCCGGGTGACGGACAATTGGGACAAAACCGGTGACAAGCCCCAATCTACAGGCAACATCTGGGACGGTCAAGAGACCACTTGCCGCGTGGCTTCAAAAACGATTGAGGTCATTATGGACAACGATGGCCGTCCTGGTCTGGAGGCTGACATGCTTTTTACTCCCTTCGTGATTGGTTATGAACAAGCCGGGGTGCTCTCTTTTACAGCCATACCAGACGTCAATGCGATCGACCTGATCTGGACCACTGTCACCGAAGTCAATACATCAGGCTTTTATATATCTCGCTCAAATACATCGAACGGGACTTACGAAAAAATTTCTGATGATATACCCTCCATAGGTTCACCTACCTCGGGCAGTAATTACAGTTTTACAGACTCCTCAGCGCTGATTGGACTAACGTACTTTTACAAGCTTGTGATTTTAAACGATGACGGCTCGGTGCAGCAAACAATGGGACCGATCAGCATGTCTATTACCCCTCAACCAACTCCCACAAACACCTACACAGCCACCATCACGCGTACCCCCACACGCACCGGCACTCCTACACGCACAGTCACTCCCACCCGAACTCCGACACCGTTTTACACTGCCACCTCTGCTTACAAGACAGGGATTCCCGGGGAAGCGACGCTCTTTCTTTCAACGTTTACAGACACCCCCACCCCCGAGCTCGCCCCCGATCTCAGTCTGACCCCGGCTGAGACTCCCACTCCAACCTCCACACCTTCCCGCACGCCCACAGCAACGGTTTCAGGGACACCAAACTCAGGGGTGCTGGGGAAAACCGACCGTTATTCAGGTCAAAAACAAATTCCCTTCTATCTTGGTGGCGTGGCAGTCCTGATCCTGATCGCACTTCTGGCATTCTACACTCACCGAAAACATTGATTTTTTGACTTTTAGTTTTGAGTATGCTATTCTATGCCCATTATTAAAAGGGATATTCTGTTATGCTAAAAGAACGCGTCTCAGATAATGTTTACTGGTTTCAAAGTGAAGTCTATGCGCAGGTAACCGCAGCTACCATAATCGGTCCACAATGGGCGGTTTTGATCGACACTCTAATGCCATCAGAGACACCGCGCATACGCAATTTCATAGAGTCCCAGCTTATGGTCCCGGTCAAGTACGTCATCAATACCCATCACCATGCTGATCATTCCTGGGGCAACTGCATTTTTCCTAATGCCACGATCATTGGACATCAATTAACCCGCGATTTGATGCTCGAAAAAAGCGTATCAGCTCTGGCGGAGGCCAGACAGGAAAATTCGGTTTTCCGTGACATATGCATATCGCCACCCCAGGTTACCTTCAGCTCAGGTACTTTAAGCCTGCGCATTGGAAAAAAACAGCTTCAAATTTTTGCCACCCCTGGTCATGCTGAAGATAGCATTTCGGTTCTCTTGGAAGACGAACGTATCTTGTTTGCGGGGGATGCCTTTATGCCGGTGCCGTACTTTGTCGGTGGCGACATTGATGTTTTGGCTAAATCAATCGCCCACATCGGCGATATGGGGCTGGAAAACATCATTCAGGGTCATGGCGACATCATCCTGCGTGGCGAAATCGAGGAAGTAAAAAACCAGAACCTTGAGTATCTGAAAACGCTTCAGAAAATTGTGAAGACTGCGATGCGCCGCCGAAACCCGCTGGAATTTCTTTCAGCACAAGACATTGAAGATACCGGAAAACATCGCGTCAGCCTGGGTGGTTTGGCCCAGGATCTGCATACCCGCAACCTCATGTGGCTTTATTACCAGGAGGTCAGGAAACTTGAGGTTTAGGCAAAGCTCACAACGATAAGCAAAAGAATCATCAAGCCCGCCATCAACAGTGGTTCGGTTAATCGCCGTCGGGACAATGGACCCTCAATCACCATTAATGCAGTCAATATGTATAGTATTCCGCTCAGGATAAGACCGTATTGTATTGGTTTCAAAAACAAGTAATACGCTGCACCACCAATTTCCGCGCAAAACACCCCACAAGCCAGCACGATTGAAAACGATTCTTTTACGTTTGTGCGCAGGTGGATGGTTCGGTATGCCACGAAAATGGCCGCAATCAAGATCAGGAATGCCTGGACGTACATTCTTAATTGAGACGCCGCAAGTGATATTGTGAAAGCCAGGAACAGTCCAAATGCCAGGCTGGTCAGAAGTGGTGCCAAAACCTTATAGTTTTCAGTCTCTGGAGTCAGCACCTGGTATTCTGCGTTTAGAATCACTCCAATGATCAGTAAACTTAAGCCCAATGCGACCCACCAAACGGCATTTCTCTCCAGTTGGATCAACAAGGTACTTGTGATAAATGTTGCAAGCCCCGGAAGGACAACATTTGGCAGCATAAGCCACGGAGATCCGACAAATTTCTCACTGTCAGGATTGGTGACAAATAACCAAAAACAGCCTCCGATACATAGCAGCATCAACACCACGGGGACCAACCCAATAACGCTTAGGTCAATAATGAAACCGAAAACATTCGTGCCAGGATTGAGTGACCCACCCGGTATCAGGTGCAAAGCAGCCAAGAACGTTGCCAGAGTCGCAAGGATAATACTAAAACGATTTATGTAACGATTCTCCAAAATTGACTCCTCAATTTTGTATTCTATCACCATTGAAACGAACGGAAGATTCATCCTTCCCTTCATTTAATGGTAAAATTATAAGGTTATGAGACTTATGCTGCCGCTTCAAAATCAACCAAAAATTTTCACTGCATTTAAGTCGGGTTACGAGACCGTTTCAAGGCATCTTTACCTGATTCTTTTCCCTGTCATGCTCGACCTTTTCCTGCTTTTCGGCTTTCGCATCACGATTGTCGACTTACTGCAGAATACAATCCAGCGCTTTGGCTTACCGCCCTCAGCCACGGCTGAAATGGTCAGTAGCTGGGAAGTTTTTAAAACGCAGTCGCTCGAATACTTCCGCTATTTTAGTCTGACTTCTTTTCTCCGGTCTTTCCCTGTTGGCGTCCCAAGCCTTTTTTCGGTAGGCGCTTTCGAACGTAATCCGATTGGCGAGTACCAGTTCATCCAAATGCAGCAACCCGGGGCTATTTTTGGCGTCATAGTTGGCTTGTTTTTTATCGGTCTCTTTCTTGCATATGTACTCTATCGATTGATTGCAAGAGCCACATCCGCCCAATCTTTTCCGACTGATGCAATCATTGATTCACGATCGTTTGTTGCATGGTTGTTGATCCCTGTTGTTTCCATTATCCTTTTTATGGTAGTTATTTTTCCTGCTATGCTTGTCATCAGCCTTGTTGGGGCACTACTTCCTTTCTTGACCTCGGTTGGTTACTTTTTTTTGACAATCGCGCTGATTACACTGATCATACCGATCTTCTTTACACCTCACTTGATCGTTTTGGAGAAACTGAACTTACAGCAGGCAATCATTAATAGTTTTCGCACTGTCCGACTCACAAACGCAAAAAGCACATCCTTTTTTTTCCTTGGAATCCTGGCGAGTTATTTGACCAACATGCTTTGGCGGATTCCTTCTGATGATTCCTGGATGTTGCTGGTTGGTGCATTTGGACACGCATTGATCTCAACAATCATTTTGGCAGCAAGTTTTCATTATATTTTGGACGCGCGGAAATCTGTCCGCGAATTTATGGATAATCAGGTGTCAGAAACTAACCTGGCATAACTATTGGAGCAGAAACTTGAACAATAAACCCGAACACTACAATGCAGGTGATATTCAGATCCTCGAGGGACTCGAGGCTGTTCGCCGGCGACCTGGAATGTATGTTGGCGGCACCGACGTCAAAGCACTTCATCACCTCATCTACGAAGTTGTAGATAACTCGATCGACGAAGCTCTCGCAGGCTATTGTGACCACATTTCAATCACAATTCATGCAGACGAAAGTGTGACTGTTAAGGATAATGGTCGTGGCATCCCTGTGGAAATTCATCCTGAGAGGAAAATCTCAGCCCTTCAAGTGGTGATGACCGTGCTGCACGCTGGCGGAAAATTTGGCGGCGGATCTTATAAAGTCTCTGGCGGTTTGCATGGTGTGGGCGTCTCGGCTGTGAACGCGCTTTCGGAGTGGTGCGAAGTTACCATTCACCGCTCAAACAAAGTTTACTTCCAGCGATATGAAAGGGGCATACCCAAAGAACCTGTCAAAGCTATTGGAACTTACACAGGCAATCACACGGGCACTTCCACTTCTTTTCGTTTTGATCGGGAAATCTTCAAGGACGAGTCAACCTTCCGTTTTGAAACACTTGTTCAGCGTTTCAGGGAGATGGCTTTTGTCACCCGCGGTGTCAGCATCCAGTTAATCGACGAGCGCGAAAACAAGGATATGACCTTCCACTTTGAAGGTGGGATTGCCTCTTTCGCCCGCTACATCAATCGCAACCGTGAAACACTTCACCCCTTGATCTTTGGTGAAAAAGAATTTGAAGGTATCGGGGTTGAATTTGCCCTGCAGTATACCGATTCTTACTCGGAATCGATCTATACCTTCGCTAATACGATCAACACCATTGATGGCGGTACGCATCTCACCGGTTTACGCGCTGCGATCACCCGCAGCATCAATGATTACGCCCGCAAAGCAGGTCTACTGAAGGATTCTGAGGCGAATTTCAGTGGAGATGACACCCGCGAAGGTCTTACTGCCATTGTCAGCATCAAACACCCGGATCCTCAGTTTGAAAGCCAGACCAAGGTCAAACTGATGAATCCCGAAGTCCAGACTTATGTCCAGGCAGTTGTGCTTGAAACAGTCTCCACATTTCTTGACGAAAACCCGGCTACCGGTCGCGCCATCGTCCAAAAATGTCTCACATCCGCCCGGGCTCGTGATGCCGCTAAGAAGGCTCGAGATCTTGTCATCCGCAAATCTGCGCTTGAGTCAATGACTCTTCCTGGCAAACTTGCTGACTGCTCAGAACGCAACCCGGAAAAAACCGAAATGTTCATCGTTGAAGGTGAATCGGCTGGTGGTTCTGCCAAGCAGGGTCGCGACCGTCATTTTCAGGCAATTCTTCCTCTGCGCGGTAAGATCCTCAACACAGAACGCGCGCGTCTGGATAAGATCCTTGGAAATCGTGAAGTAAAATCACTCGTCTCTGCGCTTGGCACGGGTATTGGCGACTCTTTTGACCTCAAGGGTCTCAGATATGGTCGGGTCGTGATCATGACGGATGCCGACGTCGACGGTGCCCACATCCGCACTCTCTTGCTCACCTTCTTCTTCCGCTACATGCAGTCCCTAATCGAAGAGGGACACCTTTACATTGCCCAGCCCCCGCTTTATCGCATCACGAATCGCAATCAGATTTTTTACGCTTATAGTGAAGCTGAAAAAGATAAACTGGTAGCCAAGTTTGGCGGTCTGAACAAAGTCGGTCTCTCACGCTACAAAGGTCTTGGAGAAATGAACCCCGAGCAACTCTGGGAAACGACCATGAACCCCGAAAACCGCACTCTATTACAGGTCGAGATCGAAGACGCCGCCGAAGCTGATCTTACATTCGACATGCTCATGGGCTCGCTCGTTCCACCGCGAAGGCGTTTCATCCAAACGCACGCTAAAGAAGTGCGCAACCTCGATATCTAAAAGTTTGTAACTCGCCTGGAAAACAGGCGAGTTTGTTATTATGGCGCGCAAAATCCTTCACCTCGACCTCGATGCTTTCTTCTGTTCTGTTGAAGAGCTGCTTGACCCATCCCTGGTGGGTAAAGCCTTTGCTGTGGGCGGCAGTCCACAGGGGCGTGGCGTGATTGCGTCCTGTTCCTATGCAGCCAGGCTAAAAGGTGTCCGCTCTGCCATGCCTGCCGGAAGAGCAATTCAACTCTGCCCTGAGTTGCTCATGATCCATCACCGTCATAACCTCTATAGTGAGTATTCTGATCGCGTCATGTCGATCCTGCAGGACACAACTCCTTTGGTCGAACAAGTTTCGGTTGATGAAGCCTTCCTGGACGTCAGCGACCTTCCGCAACCGCTTCGCCATATTGCGATCGGACTGCAAAAAAGAGTCGCAGATGAAACCCAACTTCCCTGTTCTCTTGGCGGCGCAACCAACAAACTGGTTGCCAAGATGGCAAATGACTACGGCAAGAAACAGGTACGCACTGGGCGCGCCCCGCGTGCAATTACCATCATTGAACCAGGCGAAGAACAGTCCTTCCTGGCACCTCTTGAAATCCAGGCATTGTGGGGATTTGGACCAAAAACTGCTGAAAAGTTGCGCGATAGGGGTATTTTCCGCATCGGGCAGCTTTACGAGCTTTCAGAGACAGAATTGCACAGTTTTTTTGGCAATCACGCCCTCGAGATCCTCGATCGCGCAAAAGGAATCGATACGCGTCCGGTTTACGATAGTGAAGGCGATCCGAAATCCGTCAGCAACGAGACCACTTACTACGCCGATACAGACGATCTTCAACAGATATCCGACACCTTGCGCTGGTTATCCGACAAGGTCGGGTATCGTTTGCGCAAGCACAACCTGGCTGGAAGTTGCGTCCAAATCAAAATCAGGTATTCGGATTTCTCCACCATCACCCGCCAGAAAATGCTCCAGCAGCCAACGAATCTGGACGATGACATTTTTGAGGCGGTGACAGAATTGCTTAAAAGCCACTTGACGGTGGGTCGGGAGGTTCGCCTTCTGGGGGTGGCCGTCACCAAGCTGGAGGAACCTGCCACCCAACTCTCTTTATGGGATAACACAGTTCAGAAGAAAACCCAATTGGCTGAGGCAATTGACTCACTCAAGGACAAATACGGCAAACAAATCATCATCCGCGCCAGTGCGATGAACCGGGGAAGAAAGGCCCAAAATAGTAAACCAGGTCCCTGCCAATGAATTCAATCGCCCTTATTTGGTACGTGCACAAAATGTAAATCTTCCCCGTTAAGCCATGTTCGCTTACGGGGAAACATTGTTATCGGCTTCCCAGGGGGGAAGCTGGCTCCTGCTGCAAAGCGGACAGGAGACTGAAGAGGGCCTTTGTTAACTGGAATCGTTGTGGATGGGAAATTACTCACGCCATAGATCTATGAAATAAGTAGGTCCGAACAACGTCAAATAATTATCCAACTAACGGAATATTTCTGGTATAATCGCCGGCACGCCAACGTAGCTCAGTCGGTAGAGCAGACGCTTCGTAAGCGTCCGGTCGGGGGTTCGATTCCCTTCGTTGGCTTTAATTATTTAACCCCGCCAATTCTTCAACTTTACCTTCCTACACTGTTTCGCCGATGGTGTAGCCCCCATCCACAGGCAGTATGGCACCCGTAATAAACGCAGCTTTGGACGAACTCATAAATACCACGGCATTGGCAATGTCAGCTGTGGAAGCATATCTTCCAAGCGGAATTTTCTTGAGTCTCTCAGATTCTTGCAGCACCTGAACAGGGTCTCCCATTCTGCCTTGAACGATCTCCGTAGCCGTTGGACCTGGAGAGACAACATTAACGCGAATTTGATGCTTCGCCAGATCCATTGCGGTTACTCTTGACATGGTGTGAAGCGCTGATTTTGAAACCGTATAATTAAGCCTGCCCTTTTTCACTTGCAAAGCGGACGAAGAACCGACGTTGATGATGGCACCCTTAGTTTTATTCTCAACCATGATCTCAGCCGCTTTTACCATGCAAAAATAGGCGCTAAGGACATTGGTTTCAAAGGTCTTAATCCACAGGTCATAATCAATTGCATTCCAGTCGGTCTTCTCAGAGAATGCGCCTAAATTGTTTACCAATACATCAATCCTCTGGAATTTATCCTTAACGAAATCAAACAACTTTTCTATTTCCGATTTTTCAGATAGATCGCAAGGGTATGGAAAAATATTCGAGTTATTTTCTATAGAATTCTTTGCCAGTTCAAGCTTTTCCTGGTTTCTGGCAACTGAAATTACTGTAGCTCCCAACTCCGAAAACTGCCTGCAAATCTGCAAACCAATTCCTTGGCTGGCACCAGTGACCAAAACCACTTTTCCTGTGAACTCTTCAGATTGCATCATTGTTTCTCCATTCTTTTTTCAATTGGCGTGCCCAACCATTTTCACTTCGCCATGATTGCACGACTGTCAAGCGAAATTGCCCCCTGACCTTCGGGATAAACGATCAGCGGGTTGATCTCGATTTCACTGATCTCGGGATTGTCCAGACTCAATTGGCTCAAGCGGGCAATGGTTTCTTTCACCACCTCAATATCCGCTTTCGCAGAACCCCGATAACCTTTGAGCAATTTACCTGCGAGCGTGCTATCAATCATCTCATCGATGTCTTCACTTGTAAGCGGTGCCACCTTGAAACTAATGTCTTTGAGCAGCTCCACCAACGTGCCCCCCAAACCAAACATCATCAGAGGTCCAAAAGTTGGGTCACGGCGCATACCAACAATCACTTCCAATCCTTTCGGTGCCATCTGTTCCACCATCACGCCGCGAATGCGCGCGTTTGGTTCGTTATTGGCTATTCTAGTCATCATAGCATCGTATGCTACGCGCAGCTCTTCTGTATTCTTGATGTTAAGAGCAATACCGCCGGAATCCGACTTGTGCAGGATATCCTCCGAGACGATTTTCATCACCACCGGATAACCAGCTTCTTCGGCAATTTTTACAGCCTCCTCGAGATCGCTTGCAAGATCTCCCGGTACATTTTGAATCCCATAGGCTTCAAGCATAATACGCGTCTCATACTCACCTACCGCTTTGGCACCATTAACCAAAGCCAATCCTGCTGCCATTTCGTTGTGGTCTGTGTTCTGCACCTCAACAGGTTTGAAAAGCGGTTTTTCCATAAGCTGTTTATATTGTTCCATCCCCCTGAGAACCCGACCAGCCTCATCTGGATAGGCATAGACCGGCACGCCAGCCATGT
>CAZOYK010000070.1:0-11660 GCA_964584065.1 uncultured Anaerolineaceae bacterium
AACGGGTTTAGATAAAGTAACAGGGGCTGGCTTTTTAGCCAGCCCCTGTTGATTCGTTGTAAGGAAAAGGCCTGGCTTTTCGTCATCTCTTTTCCCTTCACCAAACACGGTTGACGCAGGCATCAACCCTACAGTACCCCACCGTTCATTTCGGTTGACGCGTCCCGCAGTCACGAATGTTGGCAAATAAAGCCCTCAAAAAATCTAGGCTTCCGATGTCAGGTTGAACCCCGCAAAAATACACGGGGCAGGCTGCGCAACCTGACCTACGGCCAAATGTGTTACCTATCTTTATGCATTATACAGCGGGCATCAACCCTGCATTCTCACTATTGCCTCATATCCCAATTGCGTCGAGGTAACTTCCGACCTGTTATAATATTCTTTTGAGACACGCCTCAACGAATAACGCTGCGTGTCGGAGGATTTATATGGAAATAACCTGGTATGGTCATTCTTGCTTTCGCATCACTGAGCGAGGTTTTGCAAACGTTGTTACAGACCCGTTCGATTCAGCCGTAGTGGGGTATAACCCGCTCAAGTTGAAAGCTGAGATCGTGACCGCTAGCTGCAATGATCTGGGACACAATAACCTGAGCGTTGTCAAGGGCGATGCTTTTGAGATCACGGGACCCGGAGAGTATGAACGCGGGGGCGTCTTCATCACCGGTATCCAAACTACGCCTCACAACCTGGATGGCAAAGCCCTGCGCAACACCCTTTATGTGCTCGATTACGGCAAGCTGACCATCCTGCATCTCGGCAAGGTCAACTTTGTGCCATCCCAAAGCCTGATCGAGGAACTTGGTAACATCAACATTGCCCTGGTGCCAGTTGGGGACGGCGGCGCATTGAATGCATCCAAAGCTGCTGAGGTCATCAGCATGCTCGAGCCAAATATTGTTATCCCAATGCAATATGAAACCTCTTACTCCAAACTTGGGCTTGATCCGCTGAGCAAATTCCTCAAAGAAATGGGCATTACCTCCCTTGAAACGATGGAAACCTACAAGTTAGCCAGCAACGCCAGCTTCCCCGAGGAAGAGACGCACGTGATTGCCCTCGACCCCAAGCTCATGCCGCTCTAAAATGCCTGTCAAAGTCCTGATCACCTGGAATGTAATACCTGGCCGCGAGCAGGAATATTTTGGCTACGTGGTGGGGGAATACCTTCCTGAGGTTAACAGGCTGGGTTTGGACGTGACCGACGCCTGGGTGACCATCTATGGCGATCATCCCCAGGTGCTTATTGGCGCGGTTATGCCGGACTTGCCAAAGGCACAACTCTTGATCCACTCTCCGGATTGGCTCGATCTTAGCGATCGCCTGCAGGAATTTGTGCGCGATTTTAATCTCAAAATCGTCACACAGCGAGGCGCTTTTCAGTTTTGATGCACCAGATACCCGAAAAACTTTTGCGGTGGTATGACACAAACGCCAGGTCTTTGCCCTGGCGTTCTGATCCCACACCTTACAAAGTTTGGGTTTCCGAGATCATGCTCCAGCAAACACAGGTGGAAACGGTCATTCCTTATTTCCAGCGCTTCATGGAACGGTTTCCAGACCTTCCAAGCCTGGCAAAGGCGGAAGAAAGCGAGGTGCTGCAGGTTTGGGAGGGACTGGGCTACTACAGCCGCGCCCGCAACCTGCATAAAGCCGCAAAGATGATATTGTCGGAATTTAGCGCTGAGATCCCTGCGGATGTTGCAGCCCTCAAGAGCCTGCCCGGGATCGGCGCGTACACCGCCGGCGCGATTGCTTCGATCGCCTTTGGCGCACCTGAGCCGGCATTGGATGCAAACATCCGGCGCGTAACCATCCGCCTGCTGGATTTGCACGAGCCGCCAGGTGCTAAAACGGATGAAAGATTATGGGAATTCTCTCGTCAGATTCTACCTGGTTCGCGCGTTGGAGACTACAACCAGGCGCTGATGGACCTCGGCAGTGCCGTTTGCACGCCCAGCAACCCGCTTTGCCAGCTGTGCCCCTTGCAGAGTGAATGCCTCGCCTTCCAACGCGGCACCCAAGCTGAGCTCCCAGTGCGCAAAGCCAAAGCCAAAGTGCCCCACAGGCTGGTCGTGGTGGCTATTATATCGCGCGTTGGGGAGGTTTTGCTTGCCCACCGACCGGCTGATGGCATGCTGGGGAATCTTTGGGAATATCCGGGAGGATCGGTACCGGAAGACTGCTCAGACCTTCCAGGAGCATTGGGTGCTCTTTTTGAAGCGCGTTTTGGGCTTTCTGTTGAGGTGGGAAGGCGGTTGGGCACTTTCAAACACGCCTATACGCATTTCAGGATCACCCTGCACGCCTTTTCCTGCCAGCTGCCTGATGCCGAGCATCTGACCTTACCGGTCGATTTTGCCTGGGTAACCATTGATGATCTCTCCGCCTATCCCATGGGAAAAGTGGCGCGCTTGATCTCCCGGGAATTGGGTGGTTAGGGCAAAAAACAGGAATCCTTTTTGCCTTCGTGACATTCCAGCAGTTCAGATCGCCGCGCTTGGCTTGCGATGACAGATAATCTTGATGTTGGATTACAAGCCGACCTTTCAGTCATTCTGAGCCTCTTTTGCGAAGAATCTGGCATTTAACAAACAGATCCTTCGCGTTGCTCAGGATGACAGTGTCGGCGTTCAGATCGCCGCGCTTGGATCGCGATGACAGACGTAGTTTATGACATCGGCGGAGTGCGCAAATGAGGCGCATTCCGCCCTACAACGATTCCAAATTGAGGTTTAAAACGTAAAATTACCCGCTCAATTCCTTGAAATTGATGCGTTTGATCAAACCGGTTTCTTCGATCATTCCATCCAGGAATTCGGCAGTGGGTCCGCCCTTGAACTCATCGCGGCTGGTCAGAAACTCAAGGAAGAATGGCAAGCTCACGCCCGCCACGATATCCGCGCCGTTGTCACCTTCTGCCATCAACGAAGCATTGAAAGGTGACGCACCCCAAAGGTCCACCATGTAAACATAAGATAGACCTTGCTCACGGTAACCTGCTGCCGCGCTTCGCATCTTTTCCACCAAATCATCCACGTTATCGCCATCCACAAAAGGCAGCACGGTGATATTTTCAGTTTCGCCGGTGATCATTTCTGCCGCTTCATACAAACCCTGGGCAAAACCTGCATGGGAACAAAGAATAACTCCAATCATCTAATCTTCTCCTTATCCGAGTAATCTACATTAATTTTGTAAATCTTAGCAATATTTTTTGGTGCTTACGTGCCAAACTGCCTGTCGCCTGCGTCACCAAGACCCGGCAGAATGTAGCCATGCTCATTCAGACGTTCGTCAATCGCCGCCAGGTGGATCGGGACGTCAGGGTGAGCCCCATGGAGCCGCGCAATGCCCTCAGGCGCTCCAATCAAGCCCACAAACTTGATTTTCGCGACACCCCACTGCTTAAGGATGTCCACCGCTGCCACTGCTGAGCCGCCCGTCGCCAGCATCGGGTCCAGGATCAGGCACACACCTACAGTGGGTGAGATTGGCAGGCGATTGTAATACGCCACCGGTTTGAGTGTGCGCTCGTCGCGATACAGACCAATGTGCCAAACCTCCGCGCCAGGCATCAAGCCCCACACGCCTTCAACCATCCCGAGCCCTGCCCGCAAAATGGGCACGAGCCCGATACGTTCAAGCAATTTCACGCCAGCGGTTTCCATCAACGGCGTTTGCACACTCACTTCTTTGACTGCCAGGTCGACTGTGGCTTCATAGGTTAGCATAGCCGCCAGCTCGCGCACGAGTTCGCGGAATTTTTTGGGTTCGGTAGAGGCGTTTCGCAGGAGGGTTAGTTTTGAAGCGATCAACGGATGAGAAGAGGGATAAACGTTTTCCATGAGGAGTTCTCCATTTCTTTTTTGCCCTGAGCAGCGCGATCACATATCAGGCTCAGAGACTTAAATAATTGTACTCGACCAACGGTATAACGCACGGTTGAAATATTAAACATGATCAATTGCCTGTCAGCAACTATAACCACCTTTAGCATCAGGTGCACAGCCAGAAAAGCGTCTGTTTGGTTTACAATTGGGGCATGCAATACATCATCGATGGTCACAATCTCATCCCCCACGTCCGCGGGCTCAGTCTGCGGGATCTGGATGACGAACAAGCCCTGATCGAGGTGCTAACGCCTTTCTTGCGCGCAACGTCCTCGCGGGCATTGGTGTTTTTTGACCGGGCAGCCCAGGGGCATGAAGGCAAGCGCAATTTTGGGCTGGTGCAGGCGGTTTTCGTGCCCGCGTCGCAAAGCGCTGATGCCGCGATCGAGAACCACATCCACAAGCTTGGAGCATCGGCTCGCAACCAAACCCTGGTCAGCTCTGATCGCCGCGTCCAGGCGGCTGGGCGAGCGCGCTACATGACCGTCCTCTCCAGCGCGGAGCTCGCGCAAAAGATCCAGGCACAGTCCGAGTCCCACGGCAGCCAAACAGCATCCGAGCCGCAGCTGACGCCTGAGGAGATTGCCCGCTGGGAGGAACTTTTTACCCAGTACGGCAGCCAACCTCCTGACGGTCTGAACCCATAATCAATTTTGTTCAAAACTTACCTTGAAAATCGCCTTTTTCGAGGGTGGGTTCATTGCGGGGGTTAACGGATGAGATTATAATTTGAACGTTGTACAAAAGGTATTCAAATGATTAGTGACTTTTCCGGAAAACGTATCCTCTCAGTGCTCGCCCACCCGGACGATGAAGCTTTTGGCATGGGCGGCACGCTCGCGCTGTATGCCATGCGGGGCGCTGAGGTTTATCTGGCCTGTGCCACGCTCGGCGAGGCTGGCGACATTCCCCCTGACTTTCTCCGGAGTCACGCAAGTTCGGCGGCTTTGCGCGAAAGCGAACTGGATTGCTCGGCGGATGCCCTTGCGCTCAAAAAAGTCTTCAAGCTGGGCTTCCGCGACTCAGGGATGGCAGGCTCTCCGGATAATCAACATCCGGATGCCCTGGTTGCCCGCCCGATGGAAGAGGTTGTTGAGAGCATTGCCGATGTTTTGCGCCAGATACGCCCGCAGGTGGTGCTCACCTTTGACCCAGTTGGTGGTTACTTCCACCCCGACCACATCCGCGTCCACCAGGCAACCGTGATCGCTTTTGACCGCGTCCGCCAGGAACTGGACCCGGCTGACCCGCAGGCGCTTGCGCGGCTTTATTACCACACCATGCCAAAATCGAGTGCCAAATTCGCGGTTTTCTGGATGCGCCTCCGCGGGAAAGACCCGCGCAAGGTTGGACGGAATGGCGATATTGACCTGGTTCAGATCGCTTCGCAGTCTTTTCCGGTGCATGTCAAAATTAATTACCGCCCTGTGTTAGAGCTGCGCGAACAGGCTGCCGCCTGCCATGCCAGCCAGGGCGGCGGAAAGAAACCTTTTGGACTGAGCGCCTGGCTGATGAGGATTCTCAGCAGACCTGTCGATCGCTTTATGCAGGGGTTTCCGGAACCTTCGCAAAACCACAGGGTACAAAACGACATGTTTTGGGGGATGGATGAATAATTCACCCTGCTGCAAGTCAGTGCCGTTCGGTTTGGTCAGTATCTTAGTGCTGATCAGTATTTTGCTGGGAGCCTGCCAGCTTGTGGTAACTTCGGCTCCCAGTCTGCCACCGACCTCCACCCAGCTGCCTGCCACGCCAGCTCCACCTACAGCCACACCCACCCTGGCGCCGAGTCCCACCCCGACCCCTCCGCCGTTGATCCTCTGGCTAGATCCGGTTCTGCCGTCCGACTTCCTCAAGAAATTAACAATCCCGGAAGGGGTGCTCACAACCAAAACCAAGAGTGAGGCCAACCTCCTTCTTAGTGCTGGTGATCCCCCAAGTGACAGCACGTTGATAGGGGAAACCTGGCAAAGCTATGCCCTCGCCGCGCCATTCTTCACGGTGCAGGACGATGTCAGCATGGCAGACTTGCTCTCCCTGGCCGGCGGTTACCAACCCGAAAACTTCCCAACAACCGTCGATACGCTGCTGGTGCGCAATCAGGATAACGATCTTATTGCCCACCTACTCAAGGTGTCTGCCAGCACCTCAGCCCAAAATAGCAGGATTGACCAGGCAGTTGATGAATTCTTTAGACCTACAATGGCAACGCAGGATAGCGTGTGGGCGATCCTGCCTTTTGAGCTGCTTACACCGCAGTGGAAGGTGATTTCCATCGATGGCAAAAGCCCGCTCGACGATAAATTCTCGCCTGAATCTACTCCCCTGACGCAGAGAATCACCCTAAGCTCAACCATTGCTGATCTGACCCTGACTGAGGAGCAAATTGAAGGGCTTGTGCCCCTGCCAAACCGCGACCCGTCTAACCTTACCAGCCTGATCATGACCGGCGTTACCGCCATGGCGCGCGACACTGCCTATATCATGTCCACTGAAGGCGTGCTCTTCCCAGGCACGGAGATCCATAAATTCATGCAAGCTGCGGACCTGACTCACATTAGCAACGAAGTGTCCTTCTACGAAGACTGCCGCTTTCCTGACCCGGATTACATAGGCTACTTATTTTGCAGTGACCCTTCCTACATCAGGCTTCTTGCCTATCTTGGGGCAGACATTATTGAGCTGACTGGGAACCACAACAACGACGTACGCGCGCTATACAAAGAAGATTCCGTGCCCTTCACCCTCAATCTTTACCGGGAGTATGGCATGCAGTGGTATGCGGGCGGGGTGAACGTAAACGATGCCAAGGCGCCATTGCTCATCGAAAATAAGGGCAATAAGCTGGCATTTATAGGATGCAATTCCTATGGACCCGATATGGCGTGGGCAAAGGAAGATTCCAGCGGAGCTGCACCCTGCGAGGATTTTGCCTGGATTGCCGACGAAGTGACCCGCCTGCGCAGCCAGGGATATCTGCCAATTGTGACCTTTCAGTATCAGGAAGACTACCTTGTGACCGCTCAGTCATCTGCTATTCGCGATTTCAGGCGCCTGGCTGACGCTGGCGCGGTGATCGTCAATGGCAGCCAGAGCCACGTTGCCAAGGCAATGGAATTTTGGAACCACAGTTTCATTCACTACGGACTGGGAAACCTGTTTTTTGACCAGCCTGAGTTCTACATCACCTATGATGGCATTATTCAGAAGCATTTTTTCTACCAGGGTCGTCATATTTCCACCCAACTAATAACAATCACGCTCGAAGAAACCGCAAAACCCCGCTTGATGATCTTAGAAGAACGACAGAAGTTCCTCGACGACTTATTTGAGGCATCCAGATTGCTGAAGGAGTAGCCCATGACTACGATTGACAGTTTTCCGACCCAACCAACTTTTACCATCAAAGCGGTTCAGAATCGCACAGGCATCAAGCCGGTCACGCTGCGTGCCTGGGAACGGCGCTATGACTTGCTTCAGCCAACCCGTATGCCTAATGGCTACCGTCTCTACTCAGAACGCGACATCCAGCTACTCCTCTGGGTTCAACGCCGACTGGACTCTGGCGTGAGCATCAGCCAGGTGGTGCATCAATTTAAGCAGGACCAGGAGAAGGGCAATTGGCCGGAAAGTATTCAGACCATTGTCACTGAAACCCCTCGCCGAAAACCACCGCGTCCTGCGCGTGACTTTGCAGAAATTCTATTTGGTGCGATGATCGCGCACAACGAAGACCGCGCGAATGCCATCCTGGATGAATGCCAAACCTATTTTAGCCTCACAACTATCTTCGAAGAAATTATCAGTCCGAGTCTCGAGCTGCTGAATGAAGCCTGGTATCGGGGGGAGATATTGATTGCCACTGAACACATGGCGCTCGGATATCTTAACAGCATGCTGCAGGGAATCATGCACAACCTGCCGGTGGTCAAGGAAGGAGCTTTGATCCTGGTGGGCTGTGGACCCGATGAAATGCGCGAATTGAACGCCCTGATGCTGGCAGTTTTGCTGCGCCAGTCTGGCTTGTTTGTCGAATATCTTGGCCCCGATTTGCCGGTGGAAGATTTGTTGGATTACTCCACATACGCAAAACCCAAGCTGATCTGCCTGACTGTCAATCAGGAGCCAACTGCCTATCTATTGCGTGGATTCTCCGAAAAACTGGCAAATTTGCGTGGAAAACCGAAGCTGGCATACGGAGGGCGGTATCTGGACGAGAACCCAGAAGCCCGCAAGGAACTGGGCGGGATCTATCTGGGTCTGACACTGAGCGAGGCAGTGGCGAAGGTAAAACATATCCTGACCTTCGGAGCTTAGTGGGGAACATCCTTGCGCCGTATCGTTTGTGTGTTTGGCGGAAGGGGACACCCTACACGCTTCGCTACCAAGGCGGAGCCGCGTTCCCTAAAACAATCCCCTAAAACCCTTCCAACCTGGAAATGTCCGCAAAAGGTTTTAGCAGTCCAGCGATTTCCTGCAGCATTCCCAGCCGGGTATTACGCAGGGTTTCATCCTCAACCATCACCAGCACGGCATCAAAAAACCCGTTGATCAGCGGGACAAGCTGCTCTATTTGATTGAGTGCCTTCCCAAAGGTGGGCTCATCCTTCAGGTTTCGGTGTGCCAATTGGAGCCCTTCGAACAATGCTTTTTCCTCCGGTTCCACCAGCAGACTGCTCTCAACAGTATGCTCCTGAGGTAAGTCACGGGTCATGCGCAGGCAGCGGCTATACGCCGGCAGGATCGTGCCCCAATCATCCCGCGCTACCCAGGCGTTCAGAACGCGCGCCTGTTCAGCAGCAACCGCCGGATTGTTACTGTTCACCTGCTCTACTGCGTCCACCACATCGTAACGCAAGCCCTTGTCCAAAAGAAGTCCATGCAGCCTGCCTGCGACAAACTCAGCCGCCGCGTCTATCAGCTCTGGTTTAACTTCCACGGGTTGTAAGCCTGCCGCTTCTTTTAGGCCTTCCCGTGCGTCAAAGCTGATTTGCTTCTCGATCAGCAGCTGTACCAACCCCAAAGCGCTGCGGCGCAAGGCAAACGGGTCTTTATTCCCGGTTGGGGCAAGCCCAACCGCAAACAGACCTGCTATCGAATCAAGGCGGTCAGCCAATCCCACGCAAACGCCTGCCCAACCATCCGGCAGGCTATCTTCGGTGGTGCGTGGAAGATAGTGCTCAAAGATCCCCTGGGCAACCTCCGGCGACTCGCCGGATTTTTCTGCGTAATAGCGCCCCATGATGCCTTGCAGGCTGGTCATTTCCACCACCATCTGGCTGGCAAGGTCTGCCTTACACAGCTTAGCCACGCGTTTGGCGGTAAGCTGATCGGCTTCGCTCAATCCCAGATTCATGCTGAGTTGGCTGCTTAATTCCTGGATGCGTTGGGTCTTCCCCAGCATCGATCCCAATTCCTTTTGGAAAGTCAATTTTTCGAGTTCGGGCACAAAATCTGCCAGTTTCTTTTCCATATCCTCACGGATAAAGAACTCAGCATCCGCAAAACGGGCATGAACAACTTGCAAATTGCCATCCACCACCGTTTCGGCATGTTCCAAATCGCCATTTCGGACGATGATAAAATGGTTTGTCAGGCTGCCATCAGTGTTGATCACCGGGAAATAGCGTTGATGTTTCTTCATCACGCTGATGAGCACCTCTGCAGGCAGATTCTGAAGATAGCGCGGATCAAAACTGCCTAATAAAGCTGCGGGCCTTTCCACCAGGTTACCAACTTCCACGAGCAGGTCGGGGTCTTCTGCCAGGGAGCCACCGACTTTTTCTGCCAGCGTAAGCGCCTGTTTCCAGATTGTTTCGCGCCGCTCTGCAGAATCAAGAATAATACCCTGCGACTGCAAGTAAATTGGATAATCTGCGGAGGATTGCAATACCTTCTGCCCATCTTGTGAGAAGCGTAAACCGTGAGTGACGCGCCCGGACTTCATCCCCGCGTAGCTGAACGGCACCACTACTTCCCCAAGTAGTGCCACCAACCAGCGGATAGGCCGCGAAAAACTCACGCCACTTTCATTCCAACGCATGGATTTGGTAAAACGTAAATTCGAGATAACCCCTGGCAGAGCTTCAGCCAATATTTCAAGGGTGGGTTTGCCGGCTTCGTGCATTTCCACAACCACATAGCGACCATTTTCGAAGTCCCTTACCTGCAGCTGCTCAACCGATACTCCCTTGCTGCGTGCGAAACCTTCGGCGGTTTTGGTCGGCTTGCCTTCGGCGTCAAAAGCCCGGTCAGCTGGAGGTCCCTTCACCTCAAGCTTACGTTCCGCCTGCCGAGTTTGTAGCCCATCCACCTGTACTGCCAGGCGACGTGGGGTACCTTGCACACTTAATTTGGTGTACTCAAGCCGTGCGTCAAGCAGCAGCGTTTTAATCGGGTTCTCAAGGTTGCTGATGGCAGCATCCAGATCAGCAGTGGGCAATTCTTCGCAGCCGATTTCGATCAAAAAGTCGGCGCGATCTTCGCTGATTTCAGGCAGCGCTTCCTTCTCCAGCACCAGGGAAGGTTGTTCGCCCTTCATCCACGGAAAGCCCATTTCTTCGCGCTGGGAATAATAAGCCTCAGCTACCTTGCGGGAAAGCTCGCGCATCTTGCCAAAGAGTGCCTGGCGCTCGGTGAAGCCAACCGCTCCGCGGGCATCAAGCACATTGAAGGTGTGCGAACACTTGATGACATTGTCATACGCCGGCAGCACCAAGCCTTTTGCGAGGGCATTTTCGGCTTCTTTGGTAAACAAGGAGAACATCTGCCTGAGGTTTGGCACATCAGCTACTTCGTAGTAGTAGGTGGAGTGCTCGCGTTCCGCCACCTGGTAAACATCGCCATAGGAGCGGCCCTCATTCCAGCGGATCAATTTGAAATCGCGTACTTTCTGCAGGCTCATGGCAATCCGTTCGAGACCGTAAGTGATCTCAACCGCAGGCACATCCAGCACGATGCCACCCGCCTGTTGAAAATATGTAAATTGGGTAATCTCCTGACCATCCAGCCAGACTTCCCAGCCAAGACCCCAGGCGGATAGCGCTGGCGATTCCCAGTTATCTTCCACGAAGCGGATATCGTGCTGCTCCGGGTCAATGCCCAAGGCAAGCAGCGAGTTCAGATAGAGCTCCTGCGGATTGCCGGGATCGGGTTTGAGGATCACCTGGAACTGGTTATGCTGCTGAAGGCGGTTTGGGTTGACGCCATAGCGCCCATCATCCGGTCGCACCGAGGGTTCCACGTAAGCCACACGCCACGGCTCGGGACCAAGCACCCGCAAAAAGGTGGCGGGATTCATCGTGCCGGCGCCGACCTGGGTGTAGTATGGCTGCCAGATCAGGCAGCCCTGCCCCGCCCAGTAAGTTTGTAGTTTAAAGATGATGGACTGAAAATCTAATGCTGTGCTCATCGCGAAACCTCGTGGTTGATTTAACAAATTGATTATACATCAGCAACGCGGGAGGCTGCAGCACTGATCGCGGCGATCTACCTTTATCCCTATGCCGACGAGAATCGGAAAATTAAAAATGGTGTCCCATTTCGATTATATGTGGAGACCTTCGGTCAAAAACCTTGCAAGGTCCCACGGGGAGGCTTCGCACTCAGGAGACCTTGCAAGAACAAGTAGCATCATTGATCGTGCCGGCGTCCTGGATAAGGCAAACCAGGCGGGTAACCACAGGGGGTTACCCCTACCGCATAAGACCTGATGAGATCCAGAGAGCTTGGAAGAACCGCCGGTAGGGCGAGATTGAGGGCACT
>CAZOYK010000071.1:0-11587 GCA_964584065.1 uncultured Anaerolineaceae bacterium
ATGAGTTCATAATTGTGCATACGTGTCGAGGCTCCTTTCCTCGGGTTTGCTCCTGCTTGACGCCGTAGGCGGGCAGGAGTGGAAGGTTGATTTCAGGCTTATTCCTGAATTTAACAAGCGGAATTCTATCACATGTTGCGAATTAAGCAAATAAAAAAACAGAAAACTGCAACAGACAGTTTTCTGTTTTTTTATAAGAAAATTTAATCGTCGTCGCGTTTCTTCTTTTTGTCAGAAGAGAAGAGCATGGATACGACACTCACGATGAGTGAGCCAAACAATGCTGACCAAAAGTCATCGACGATATAACCAACATTAAACCAGGTCTGTGCCAGGTAAGATGAAAGCATGAACATTCCAGCGTTCAAAACCAGGCTAAACAGACCCAGGCTAAGAATGATCAATCCACAGGAAAGAGTCTTCAGAATTGGCAGAAGAATCGCATTCAAGAGCGCAAGGATAGCAGCTGTGATGGCGTACACAACCCAGGCATTACTTTCGACATGGATTCCAGGGATCAACCAAGCGGCCACAAAAAGAGCCAACATAAATACAAGCCATCTTTTTAACAAGTTCATCATATTCCTTTCTACTTAGTTAAATAAATTATCCCCCAAACCCGGAAGCATAAGGCTAGAAAATATAAGGTTTTGAAATGAAAAATGCCCCTGGCGCGACTCGAACGCGCAACCGACAGTTTAGAAGACTGGTGCTCTATCCATTGAGCTACAGGAGCAAACGGGTTTTGATTATACTTCTATTTCCAGTTGAATCAAACAGGACGAATGCCTTTATAAACCCGGGTAGTACCGATCGTGCGCAAAATGGTGTCCGCAGGTCTTCCAATACGTTCAGCCAACTCAATCGCGGTAAGAGGTTGGTTATGATTTACGATGAACACCTTGAAAACGGAATCAACCAGCGGGGCATTTGGAGTAATGAATCCTTCCTGCCTGGCACAGTGCTCTACCAGAGTCTGGATGAGACCATCGCCGCGTGTTACTTCAGCAGTTTCTGGATTGACCAGGTCCATTTCCTGTGCATCAGTTGAATGAGCAAAAAGTTCCTGGTGTTTTGGGCACATAAACGCAACCAGCCAGTTGCGCCAGTTGCGGTCCTGCGATTTCCACCAGTCAAAATCCACGTGAAATTTAGTAGTCAAACTCGGTTTAACGAGACTAGATTTGCTCAACATCCAGATTATTCCTTTCCTTGGTCTGCCAGGTGATAGTAGTGATCGCCGACATGAATAATTTCCGGATTGCTTACGAGAGCTTCGAGCAATTCCATCGGCGGCGTGCGCCTGATGACATTGATCGCAGCATAGAGGTCAATGAAGTGTACATGATGTTGACTATTCAACTTGGAAAGTTCATTCATCATGCGGAAGACATCTGATTTGATGGGAATATTCCTGACCTGGCGATCCTGCCAAATCTTATCGAGCCCTTCCCGGTCGGTGATGGCGATCGCCATGCGTTCGTTGAAGCCCGCGTAGATTGGCTGTCGCAAAAGCGCAAACACCAAACCGCCATCGGCACCAATCAGAACGGTTTTGATCCATTCTTTGTTGGAGCGCTTTTTTTCTGCTGAAATGAGCATGGTGCCTGGGTGCTTGGTTGAGCTGATCTCGATATTGCTGCCGGGTATGAGGTTTTGTTCTTCAAACCATTCCCCCAAGCCAATGACGTAGTTGTGAGATCGTACAAGCCATGCCGAAATTGGCTGCTTGGATTCCTTATCGATGAAACTGATCTTGACGTTTTCAGATTCGAGAGCTGAAGGGAGCACACGGTTGGAATTTGGTGTCACAGGAATACTGCCACTACGCCAGTGGGGGTAAGTGAGGGTTAAGGTGACAGAATCAACACGATCAACTTCATCAATCTCCTCGTTGGTGAATGACAGTTCGTCATCGAGGTCGTAAAGCAACTTGTAAGATTCCTCATCAAGTTGATCCGCAAGGGGCACAATCGTATTAGAGCGAATGTAAATTGGCGGCTCAAGGACCGAAGCGGGTTCGAGCCGTTTGAGGAACCAGGAAATTTCACCTGTTGTTCCGACCTCGTCAAAACGGGGGTCTTCTTGCAACGCATAGTTTAGTGAGAATTCGAATAACTTTTGATTTTGAGGCTCCGCGTTTAGTTCCAATTCTTTCATCAAAGGCTCAATGCCCAGAGGTCCACCTTCGTGGGCATCCAGGATGGCTTCAGCGAGATTAAGATGTCCTTTGCCGATGTCGATCAGCAATGATCGTGGGAACCAGGTATCGCCGATGCGAATGAGTTCCAATTGTTTTTCAAGGGCTTTTCGGAGTTTGGTTCTAAGAGCTGGAGCATAGATGTTGTGGATCTCGAGCGGATCCTCAATTTCATCGTCGAGGTTTTTGTATACCTTGGTATTTAATGCATGGTCGGGCAGGTTAGTCGCGAAGAAACGGCGGGTACCATCTTCAAACTCAACTTCCGATACCGAAAAGTTTCCGAGAGCTACATTGTCGCCTGGACGGACAGAAAGGACAGTGGCTTGTTTCCAATCGTATTCCGGAAAACGAAGTTTTGTGCCAACTTCATAAGTATTACCGGGGAGATAAACCTCGCCTGCAGACTCCAGTTTTGATTGTCTCTCGGCTTCACGTTCTGCCAGGCGATGGTTAATGAGCACCTGAACTAGAGCATCAATACTTAATGGTTCTTCTTTTTCGAATAAATAATTCGCCAAAAGTTGAAGATCGGAAGCTGTTATCTCGAGATTTGCCCAGTAAGTCTTCCAGGCATTATAATTACCTGAACCCATAAATTTCCTCTTTATTTGCAATATGGGTAGATTATACATGATAATTTTCTGGTCTACGGCAGGATTATGAGGTCAAATGAAACAATTGGCATATCAGGGCTGGCAGGATTGTTACGAAATTGAAACTGGCGATTGCAGGATGATTGCAACCGGGGACATCGGTCCGCGAATTGTGCACTTAAGCCGCGGAAATGGCGAGAACTTGTTGAAACTATTTGAAGATCAGACAGGCAAAACAGGCGGCGAAGATTGGCGGCTGGTTGGCGGTCACCGTGTCTGGTATGCTCCGGAAGACCCTGTCTTATCCTATGTACCGGATAACGATCCCATCGACGTGGAAGTGATCTCGCCTGAAGAGATTCGCTTTAAGGTCTGCCTGACACCTGAGGTCGAAAAATCGCTTATAATGCGCGTAGCCACAAATGGAAATGGGTTTGAATTGGTAAATCAAGTGCGAAATTTGAGCGATCAAGTGTTACGGACAGCGTCCTGGGGCATCACGACCCTGGCTCCTGGTGGGGTGGGTTACATGCCAATTTCCAGGGCTTCAACGCCAGCTGAGAGTCTGTGCGCAAGCGGACAGCTAAACTTGTGGGACTACACCAATTTTTCGGACCCGGCTTTTACCTGGCGCTATGATTGGATTGAATTTCATCAGGACCGCGCTCTTTCCAAGCAAAAAGTTGGATCTTATCTTCGTAATCCGTGGCTCGCCTATCGGCTAAGAGATTCTTTGGTGATCAAGACCTTTGAATTTCATCAGGAGGATGTTAGCGCGGCTGACTTCCCTGACCTGGGGAGCAACGTAGAAGTTTATTTTGATACCTACATGCTCGAATTGGAGGGCTTGAGCCCTTGGACTGATTTGAAACCAGGAGAAGCAGTATTTCATACTGAGAGGCTGCAAGTTCTTGCCATCGACCCGGAATGGAGCAGCGAAAAAGTGATTGAGTTGCTAAAAAACTCAATCACTCCTGCGTAGTTGAAGAACTTTAGAGAATAAAGGAAATCAGGATCCCAATCATCAACCCCATTGCTGAGATTGAAAAGAGCATCAAAGCTTGCGATTTCCGAAAATCCATTTGTCCGATGCGATTAGCCAGGGTATCCCCTTGATGGATTTCCGCTTCGGTAACGCGTGTTCTGACAGGCACCGTTGGTTGAAAACTCAGTTCCTCTGTGTAAGAAGCATTCAGCAAAATGGATTCAACGCGCTCTGGTGATTTGGCTTTTTGAATGCGTTGGGTATCAAACGCTAAACGGATTTCTTGATAAGTGCCGACCTGTCTCTTTGAACTTTTCCTGCCACTTTTAGGCTTCATCAAGAGTGGCATTGGTTGGGAGGAGATTGATCGCTCCATATCAACCTCTCGAAACAGACATCTTGCTGATGTTGCCTTCTTCGTCCGCCACCACTCGTAATTGTTGTTGAATAGCCTTCCCACCGGGTAATTCATCCGAAAAAGCGTAGATTAGTAAATATCTCCCGGGCGATTGTTCGGTCACTTTCGGATGCTTCCCGCGCAATTTGGCGTATTTGGCGCTGACCTTTTCGGAAACCTTTTGAATAGAGCTTGCTTTCATACCTTGCCTACTTGTTATTCTGCCTTCTCCGGAGAAAGGCTGGTACTGACAAATTGTCAGTTATGTTGGGTTGATTTCCGTAACTTGATAAGCCAATCTCGTTAAAATTTTCAGCAGCGAGGCTGTCGGTTTCCTGGTTCATGGAATTGCTGACGGAATGATTCTCTTCTGGCTGGTCAAACTCTTTTTCATAAGCATTGGTGAGGTTCTGTACAGGTTTTGCACCGATTCCCGTGACAATCAAGATTAACTGCACCCGATCTTCCATGCGAGGATCAGTGATGATGCCGGGAATAATGTCGGCATGTGATCCGGTAGCCTGCTGGAGAGTATGGAGGGCGTCGGTAACATCCTTGAAGGACATGCTGCTGCTACCAGTGAAGTTGGCGATCATCCCCGTAGCGGTATAAAGGTCGATATCGTCCAACAGTGGGTGATGTAGTGCTTTTTCGATTGCCTGCTGGACTTTGTTAGGACCACTTCCGGTACCGATCGCCATGAGAGCACCACCACCGCGGGTCATGACATTCTTTATGTGTGAGAAGTCAACATTGATCAGGCCGGTTTCGGTAATCAGTTCAGAAATTCCCTGAACACCCTGGCGCAGAACGTCGTCGGCAAGGGTGAAAGCCAACTCCAATGGAAGATCGCGAGGCGCAATCTCGATGAGCTTATCGTTGGGAATGACGATCAGAGTGTCGGTATATTCCTTCAATTTGGCAAGACCCTCTTCAGCGTTGCGCTGGCGGCGTCCGAGTTCGAACGAGAAGGGTTTTGTTACGATTGCAATTGTAACTGCGCCAGAAGCTTTGGCCACTTTAGCGGCAATCGGAATTGCACCTGTACCGGTTCCACCGCCCATGCCAGCTGTCAGAAAGACCATATCTGCGCCATGCAGTAAGTTGGCTAATTCCTTGGTACTTTCTTCAGCCGCATTTTCACCCACGACCGGCAAGCCGCCCGCACCTAAGCCTCGGGTGGATTTAGGCCCCAGCTGGATCTTGTTAGGGGCCAGATTGTTCGCCAAAGCCTGCGCATCGGTGTTTGCGGAGATGAAGGTTACGCCCTGCATGCCGCTTTCAATCATGCGGTTGACTGCATTTGAACCACCTCCACCCAAACCGAGGACAACAATCTTGGGTAATGCAGTGTTGAGCGGGACCTGGCTGGTATAACTGGAATAATTATTCATGTTGTTCTCCTCATTTAGACAGTGATGCCGATGCTGTTGACAAGTTGTTCCTCAACCAGGCAGCCAGCTTCGCGTAATAATTGAATGTCATGTTCGGTAAATGCCGCATTTTCGTTCCAGACAGTTACTTTGCGAGCATTTGTCGCTTCGATAACAGAGAAACCGATGGTCGGGCGTGCATCCCGGATAATCGGGCGAATCCGATCCAGTGTATTTTCAGGAATACCCCAATCATAGGAAGGCAACAGCAGATAATGGTCGATTGGATAGATCCACTCCGCAAGCCGACTGGAGACCGCGTATTCCTGTTTTTGTTTTGTGTTTTCTTCAATCTTTTGCTTGTAAGCAGGAATGCCCGCTTCTTTCGGTTTTCCTGCGGCATCAAAATAAGATGTTTTTCCGTGAGGGTCACTTTCAGCTGCGCTTAATAACCAGAAGCAACAACCCAAAACAGTGTCAGGCAAGGCATTAGCGGTATCTCCAGAAAGAGCCAGGGCGATATCAACCAATTGTTCGAAACTGTTGTTGGTGTCCAGCTGATCCCCGGCTACGCGCGACATGCCGTAGTAAAAGAGGAAAAACCTGGGGCTAACATTGAGAACTTCCCTAACTAAATCGGAATACCACTGCCAGGTGTTGAATCCAATGTGGTCCTCTTCACCCAAATCCACCTTGCTGTAAGGTCGCGGTGTTTTCCAATGTGATTGACCGCCTTTACCCCAATCAAGGGGGTGTTCAAAGGTTTGCGAACTGACAGCCATGTGGAAGTTCGAGCTGAAATCGAATGAACGACGTTGTTGCACCAGTTGCAGAACCTTTTTGAGAAAGGAAAGGTCCCAGTAATCACCGCCGGGTTCTAATGGAGGGAAGACCGGTATGAGGCTGTTTTGTTCGGCCAGGCGAACAAAAGGTAAGTAGCGATCCAGGAACCGTTCAACAAGATCACCCTGAGACCAGCTTCCGTCGGTCCAGGCTGCTTTGGTATTTGGACGGTCAAAGAAGATAACATGTTTTACGCCCCAGTGCGAGTAAGAAGAAAGCAAAACCCGCAAATCCTCGGGACGGACAGAACTGTTTACCTGAAAATCAAAGTGCAAGATCGGCTGGATACCTGCCTGAATCAAGCCTGTGATGAACTCTTCAGGAATAGCAGCAGTCGAGGACGCTTTAAGTACCAGCCAGGAAGCCTGCAGTGATGCAAGTTCTGGAACCCAGATTTCGAGATCTCGAATCTGATAATGGTCATAATCCTGAAAGTAATGAAAGCCCAGTCGTTTTTCCATGTTGTCCATCCATTTGCCTTTTTTGCCTTACATTTAATGTGCAAGTAATATGCCAAATGAGATTTTCTGCTATAATGCCGCCATGATTTTAGTAACTGGCGGGACTGGTTTTATAGGCGGCTATTTGGTCCGTCATCTGGCTGAACTGGGAAAGCCTTATCGCTTGTTTTTACAGCCGGGAATAGATCAGCAAAACCTTCCAAGGCAAACCGAAATGGACGTGGCATTGAGCTCGTTGGACGACGACCGGGGCATCAGATCAGCGCTGCAAGGGGTGGAGGTGATCTTTCACCTGATAGGGGTTGAACGTGCTGGCGTTCGAGCTAACTTAATGGAGACCGAAGTCGGTTACCTTGATCGGCTTACAAGTCTCGCTGCCGAGGCAGGCGTCAAACGTTTTTTTTACCTCAGTCATTTGGGGGCAGACCGAGCTTCAGCTTATGGCTTAATGAAAGCCAAAGGCGTTGCTGAAAGCATTATCAGGAAATCCGGTTTGAATTACACCATCATTCGTAGCTCGATGGTTTACGGTGAGGGAGATAACTTTACGATCAACCTGGCCAGACTCATCAGGATGTCCCCTGGAGTGGTTTTAGTTCCAGGTGACGGCAGCACATTAGTCCAGCCTCTGTGGGTGGAGGATCTGGTTACCAGCCTGATCTGGGCTTTGGACATGCCCAAAACTGAAAACGCGATCATCGAAGTGGGTGGTCCTGAACATCTGCCGTTCCTGGATGTGATGAGATTGATCGGAGAGCAACTGCAAAAGAAGCGCCGCTATGTAGCCTTCAACGCGGTGCAATTGAGTTTTTTGACTCAAATCCTCGAAAACCGAATCAAAGGCTTTCCGACAACTGTTTTTTGGATGGATTACCTGGCTGAAAACCGGACTTGTGACCTTGACAGCATGCCGAGGAGTTTTGGGATCAATCCGGCCCGCATGAAACATAAGATAAACTATCTAAATACACCTCTAAGGAGATAATTCAATGCCACTTTGCGTTCATGGACATTTCTACCAACCCCCGCGGGAAGATCCGATTTCAAACTATATACCGGATGAACGGGGAGCCGAACCGTTTCAAAATTGGAACGAAAAAATACTGGCTGAATGCTATGAGCCTAACACCCGAATGGGTAACTTTGGGAAGATAAGCTTCAACGTCGGACCGACCTTATTTGACTGGATGTGGGATTATGCACCGGAAGTTGCTGAGAGAATTGTTGAGCAGGAGCGCGCGAATTTCTTAAAGTATGGAGTAGGTAACGGCATGGCGCAAGGGTATACCCACAGTATCCTGCCTTTGCTATCTTATCGCGATAAAGTTACCAGCGTTCGTTGGGGCATCGATGATTTTGCTTTCCGCTTTGATCATCTGCCACAGGGAATTTGGCTGCCAGAAACAGCGGTTGACATGGAAACCCTTTGTGTACTGCAGGATTGCGGGCTGGAATTCACCATAGTAGCCCCATGGCAAGTCAGACCATTGGAAGCCAAGCCTGGACCTTATTTTATTGAACTTCCGGACGGGCGTAAGCCTTTCATCGTATTCCCATATCATCGTGAGCTGAGCACAAAAGTCAGCTTTATTTCAAAAGCAACCGAAAATGGCGATGAGTTTTTATCATCCATCCGTTTTTACCCAGGCATGGATTTGGAAAAATTTAACCTTATCGCCAGCGATGGTGAACTTTATGGGCACCACCAGAAGTTTCGCGATCATTTTTTGCGCTATCTTCTCAACGAAGGAGGAGAAAAGCACGGTGTGGACTGGTCCTGGCCTGGATTATGGCTGCTTGACCACCAGCCAGAGGCTTATGCATTATTGAATGAGCCATCGTCCTGGTCTTGCATGCACGGTGTCAATCGCTGGTCCACGGAATGCGCTTGCACCCCTGGCGCCAGATGGAAAAAACCTTTCTTTAGCGTTATGAAGCACATTGCCACCTGGGTGGAATCGGTTTATGAAACGCATGCCAGTGAGCTTATTGCTGATCCCTGGGAAGTTCGAAACCAATATGTTCAGATGAAACACGGACAAGTTAAGCTAAAGGATGTATGCCGAGAGTGTGGCAGCCCCGATTTGGATGAGCACAAACTGAACAAGCTTGAAATCTTGCTCAGAGCTCAGTTCGAATGCCAGCGTATGTTTACTTCCTGTGGTTGGTTCTTTGAAGAGTTTCATCGCATCGAGCCGCAGAACAACATTGCTTATGCGGCAAAAGCCCTCTGGCTCACTCAGCAAGCTACTGGTGAGCAAATCGATCCGAAGATCATCGGCGAGTTGGCTCAGGTACGCAGTGAAAAAACAGGTCTGAGAGCAGATACTGTTCTGTCTCAGACCTTAATTCGTGCTGAAAATGAGAAAAATGGCTTAAGCAAGCAGCTCGATTAGCTTATCAAGCTGGTAACCTGAATCTTCAACGCCTTTTTCCAGTTCTTTGAGTACACGTTCCTGTGAGAGGATCGCCTCAAAGACCTCAGTAGATTCGAGGTCAGCTGACGCTGATCGCACAAACCTGACTGCCCTCTGATACCAGATCAGATCAGAGAACTTTTCCTTGTTGAACCAGCGGACGTCGTTGTATGTGTTGATCTCAAGGTAGTCATTTATGAGCGGATCTGCCAGCAGGTGTTTCAGGAATTCCTGGCTGGTACTATCTTCTTCGATAGCCGGAATCCGATCAATCAACCAGCGCACAGCCTGGCTGCCTCGATAAGCCTCGTAATCACTGAAGCCAAGCTCTTTAAGTTTGGAGGAAAGCAAATCGCTGACAGGTCTGCGATCAGCGATCTGGCGATTGATGTCCGCCACAGCCTCCTCCTCAATTGAGCCGGCAAGGTTGCTGAAAAAATTCCAAACGAACAAAAGCAAACGCTTTCGTGGATCCTTATCGATTCCATTGAGCAAGGTGTCGCTTAGTTCTTTGCCTGTTTTGCTGGCTGCCAAACCAAGCCTTTGGCTTGATTTCTCCAGGCTTGTCAGAACTTCAAGCTGTTTAAGCCATGACTCATGCGCAACTTCCCGATCCTGGGGAGGGTAAGCTGCTATGGATCTGGCTGCGACATCAGCTTGATCGAGCCAGGCGAGATTCCGGTCGATGATCGTTTGGTTATTGTACACGGACCTATGATCAGTGCTTATTTCTGCCAGTTCAATGAGATTGGTAAAGCTTAATGCCTGCCCTAGGGGGTCCAATAGGTGCTCGTGCACAAGTTCATCCATTGCCCTTTCAAGATCTGTTACTCCACGCCCATTTAATCGCTGGAATAACTGGTCGTAGTATGAACCAGAAACGATTTTGAAATTCATCAAGACCTGGCAGGAATAGGCTCCCAGGTTGAAGAATAATCCCTGTTCGCGAATATCTTGAAGCTTTCTGAGATAGTAGCGTTTTGAAATTTGGTCCTGGAACAATACCAGGTTAGAATAGCTGCCGTTCAACTCGAGAGCTTCTGCCAGGTTTTGGGTTTCAAGATGACCTTCGCTGCCATACTTCACGAGGTAAGGTGCGGATGAGTTGATCCAGCCGGAAGTTTCGGCATACTTATTATGGTAAACAACCAAAGCGGATTGACCATCCTGGTGATTAGTGTAAGCAAACACGTTTTCATTGACTGCACCCCCTGCATGGTGAAAGTCAAATAGCCTGAAACGATTTACGTTGGCAAATACTTTCCGGTTATGAAGCAGGGGGAAGATGACCGCTTGATGATGTCGGATCAGATCCTGATCAGGAGTCTCATCCCAGTATGGGCGGTAATACTCCATGCCGTACTTTTCAGAATAACCCTCAATCTGACCGTGCCCAAACATGGGCAAGCCTGGCATGGTGGAAAGCAAAGCGCAGATGCCAAAATATTTGTCACCTTTCCCATATTGCTCAACCGCTGTCTTTTCATCGGGGTTATTCATGAAGTTCACGTACCGCTTGAGGATTTCCGGGTCATAAACCAGCGTGTTTTTGATCAGCTGGCGATACTTTTCATTCTCCTCGTTGCGGAGCATATTCATGAAGGCGCTGTTGTAGACCCGGTGCATGCCGAGTGTGCGCACAAAGTAACCTTCCATCAGCCAGAACGCCTCTGCAAGCAGCAGGGTGTCTGGCACCTCATCGGCAACACGCTGGACGACTTCGCGCCAAAATTCCTCGGGCATGGCAGCGTCAAACGCTTCACGAGTCATGGCATACTCTGCCCGGGAAGGAATGTCGCCACCACTGCCGGGTTGAGGGAACCAAAGGCGTTGGTAGTGCTTTTTGGTCAGGGTCATGGCTGCGTCAAAGCGAATGATCGGGAACTGACGTGCAACCGAGAGAATGGTCTGGATGACTGCTTCGCGGACTTCAGGGTTGAGATAGTTAAGTTGAGCGGTATCGTTCCAGGGCATGCTGGTGCCGTCGTTGCCGTGATAGATATAGCGAGTTCTTCCACTGCCATGGTCATAGTGCTTGAAGACAACCGCGGCGTCACTGCGGGTATAGTAATGATCTTCCAGGTTGATGCTGGTGCCAGGACGGGTGGAAAGATCCGCGCCGTTGAAGGTGTAGGCGGGGAAAGGACTCTGGTCAGATTGAATGAACCAGTCCGGGTGATCATAAACCCAGTTCGAATCAATTCCCATGTGGTTGGGCACCATGTCACTGGCAAGCCGAATTCCGCGAGCCGCACAGCGATGGCTGAGATTTTGGTAAGAAAGATTCCCTCCGAGACGCTCTGCAATCTGATAGC
>CAZOYK010000072.1:0-11570 GCA_964584065.1 uncultured Anaerolineaceae bacterium
GGTTAGTCATCCTGAACAAAGTGAAGGATCTTGCCCCTTTATCGGTAGGATTCTTCGCTGGCGCTCAGAATGACATAGGGGTTAGTCATCCTGAACAAAGTGAAGGATCTTGCCCCTTTGTCGGTAGGATTCTTCGCTGGCGCTCAGAGTGAAAAACTATACCTTAAATACACCTTCGGGATTTTGCTCAACCACAATCGGACTCACCTGACCCGCGCTGAGGTTACTCAACTGGCTGGAAAAAGATTCCACCTCTTCATCCTTGAATCGAACTGTAACCGTGACATCTTCAAAGAATTCTGTGTCCAGAATCTGTCCCTGGTGTGCCTCCATCAGCCTTAGCGTCTGGTCATACAACCGGTAAGGCATCACAAACATCAGGGTCGTCGTCGGCAAAAGCGCGGCAAGCTTCACCCCCTTCAGCACCTCCCGCACCGCATCCCCATAAGCCCTCACCAGCCCCCCGGTGCCCAGCTTGGTGCCGCCAAAATAGCGCGTCACCACCACCGAGACATTCCCCAACCCGCTGCCTTGCAAGACCGCCAGCGCTGGTCTGCCCGCAGTGCCGGAAGGTTCGCCATCATCGCTGCAGTGGCTGATAATGCTGTTGCCATGCCCAATAATGAAGGCTGGGACGTTATGCGAGGCAATGGGATGTTTTTCGCGCACCCTGGCAAGGTGAGCGCGAGCTGCCTCAACGCTGCCAGCAAACTCGAGATCTGCAATAAAGCGTGAATTCACGACCAGAATCTCTGTCTGGACAGGTTCAAGGGGAATCAGGCGTTGTTTGATCGGCTCTTCCATGGCATTTGGCACTATAATGCTTTGATTATAGCTGTTAGATGAGGTTATCCGTGAACGAAACTGAGCTGCTCCTTGCGATTCCATTGAATTTCATCAGTTTTCTGCTCTTTGGCTACGATAAATTCCAGGCCAAACGAGGCGGCTGGCGCATCCCTGAACGAGTGCTGCTGGGTTTGAGCCTGTTTGGTGGGGGGATTGGCGCTCTGGCTGGGATGCAAGTGTTCAGGCACAAAACGCGTAAGAAGATTTTCTGGGTCGCAGCGATTGTTGGAATCGGACTTTTGATTTATCTCACGGTTTTTTGGCAGATGTAAGCACTGCCAGTAAGCAAGCCTCTCGCCGGATTCGACCTAAAACAGGGATGCAAGCAAAACCAACCTGAGACAAAAGAAGGAAAGTTGGTGTAAATTTCAGCAAACCCACCACTTGTATGCTATATTTAAACAATTAACGTAAAGTCCTGCCCTTGGAGAGGAAGGATCACTGTGGTCGACATTCAGAACATTTCTGAGATTCGTCCGTCGATTTCGGATGAGTTTTCGGTCGGCACTTTTGTGCCCCGAACGGAAGCCATACAACGCGCTTACGCCTGGGGGCAAGAGGTACACGCCGGACAAGTTCGCCTTTCTGGTGAGCCTTATTTCGAGACGCACTGTGCGTGGGTGGCAGCTTTTGTCGACAAGCTGGTACAAAAAGAATCCTGGACCATTGCCGCCCTGCTTCACGATACCATTGAAGATCAGGGCGAGACTTTGGATGAGATCAAAGCCCTTTTCCCAGGTTCACTGGGCCAAGAAGTGGCGCATATCATTGACGGCCTGACCAAGATGAGCAACCCGCGTGATGGCTCCACGCGCGAGATCGAAACACTGCGGAAAATCGCCATGTTCCGCGACCCGGCGGTTTTTGTCGTGAAGCTGGCAGACAAAAGCCACAATATGATGACCCTGCACTACCAGTCCCCGGGTAAGCAGTGGCAAAAAGCCACTGAAGCCATCCGGGCTTATGGCAAGCTGGCGGGCATTCTCAACTGTTACCGCTGGCGCCGCTGGATCGAAGACATGGCTTTTCCTTATGCCGAACCCGCCTCCTTCAACAAAGTAAAAAACAAGATCGACTCTGACCCCCGCTTAAACATCAACTTCATCCGCTACTACCTCAACGAACTGGGCAACCTGATGATTGCTGAGGGTGTGGATGGCGCGGTCCGCTTCACCGTCAATGGCTACTGGCAAGCCTGGGATAAGCTGCAGCGCATGGCGCGCAGCCACCGTACCTCCCTGCAAGACTTTTCAGCTGTCAATGATATTGTCAGTTTTCGTATGCTGGTGCGAAACGACGATGAAACCGCCTGCTACAGGCTGCTCTCACGCGTCAACCGCTATTTCAGCCGCAATCTGGACCAGGATCGTTTTGATGATTACATCGCGTCCCCGCAAAACGGCTACCGCGCCCTGCAAGTAACCGCCTATCTTCCGGGAACAGGCGCAATTGAGGTCGCCATCGCTACTGAGAGCATGGAAGGTGAAAACACCTGGGGGGTCATCTATGCCATCAACCACGACCAGGACATCAGCCGCTACAGACCGGTGCAGATCCTGACTCCATTTGGCGGCACCCGCTTCCTGCAGGAAGGAAGTACGGTTTTGGATGGTGTGGCAGCCATTCAAGAGTTTTACCTTGACAAGATCCACAAAGTTTTAGTCAATGGAGAAGAACGGCACCTTTATGACACCCTCAACCCTGGGGATGTCGTGGAAGTTTTGAGTGGTGGACCACACAAGATACCCGAACCCGATTGGCTCAATCACTGCAATCCCTCCACAGCACGCTTGCTGCGAAATGTCTTAGCGAGAGTCAACCTCAAGGAGGCCAGCCGGCGTGGACGGGAATTGATCCACAATGTCATCTCCGACCGAGGCATTCTGGACCTGGACGATGTGCGCGCTTTGGATTCAAACCGCATTGAAGCCTTGCTTGGGCTTTTAGCCTGCGCCAACCTGGACGATTTGTATTCTGCAATTGGCGGCGGTTCGATCTCCTCGGACGAATTTGAAAACGCGCTGGATCTTGTTGGCATCTCACGCACTGCTTTACGCTGGACCTCACTACTCGTGGAAGGTCCACAAGCCACCAATCGTCCTGGCAGCCTGGCGTACTTTGCCGGTCTTGTTTCGGAAGCAGGCGGGAATATCCTGCGGACAGTCAGCTCCACCTCAAAAAATGGTGATTTCCGGCTGCGCATGATCCTCGGCGGCATCGAGGGGGAACAGCGCCAACTATTGATCGATCATTTCAACGCCAGCCGCTTTCCAATCACCAAGGTAGAAATCGCATAATTAATAAAAGTCTAATTTGTTCTTTTTTTCACCCGTGTTAGAATCAGACGGAAATCTAAACGAACCATTAAAAGTCATCTTTTGAAAGGTTACTAATTCTTATGCAAAACAGAGAAACCAGAGCGTTCCTGACCTCCATCGGGCTCTCGCTGATTGCCTTCTTCTCGCTATTAATGCCCAACCTGGCATCTGCTTCAAATACTAACCCACAGGGAATTGGTCCCGGGGGATCAGGACCCACCGTTCCTGACCTGGAGAACGCAAAAGTTGAAGCGTATTACTTCTACTCCACAGGCTGCAGCCACTGCATGGACATATTGCAGAATATTGTCCAGCCTTTGGAAGCTGAATACCCTGGCTTATTGGGAATTAGATTGGTGGAACTCGGCGAAAGCGTCAATTACGAAGCACTGATGAAAGCCGAGAGCGCTTTTGGTATTGGAGCCAGTGACCGCAGTTTGCCTGTCGTTCTGATCGGGAACGAGATGCTCAATGGGGAAGATCAAACAAGGGATCGTTTTGTGGAATTGGTTGAAGCTGGGCTGGCAGGCGATGGTATCAAGCTCCCGGAAATACCCGGGGTGGATCCTGCTTCGCTGGTGATCTCACAAATTCAACCCACACCCGACGGAGTATTGGTTTGCAGCCCGGAAAATCCGGAGGCATGTGAAATTGCTGCGCCAATCTACGCAGCCTATTACTATCAAACCGGCTGCAAAGAATGCGCCCGTGCCGAAACTGACATGATTTATCTGCAGAGCAAATACCCCCAGCTGATCATTGAGGAATTCAATATTTTTGAAGAAGCCGCATTGGCTGAATGGATGGCCAATCGTGTCGGTGTGGATAAAAAATTTAATACACCCGCACTCTTCATTGGCGATTACGCCTGGATTGACGAATCAGAGTTTACACCTGACCTAATTGAGCCAGTCTTAAAAGAATTAAGCGAGACAGGTTCTCCTGCCTTTTGGGAAAATTGCGATCTTGAAGAATGTAATAATGCCTTGCTCGACCGTTTTGAAAGAATGGGTTGGCTGGCTGTTGTTCTGGCTGGTCTGGTGGATGGGCTGAACCCCTGTGCCTTTGCAACGATCATTTTCTTTGTCTCTTATCTGTCGCTGAGTGGTAAAAAAGGCAAAGAAATCTTGATTACCGGTGCCAGTTTTACCCTGGGTGTTTTCATCGCGTATTTAGTGGTGGGGCTTGGTTTTTACAAAGTATTGGACTTGATCTCAGGCTTCACTTCCGTCATCAGTAAAGTCGTTTACATGTTCACGGCTGTCTTATGTCTGGTTTTGGCAGTCCTGAGCATCCGCGACTATATCAAGGTGCGCAAGGGCGACCTGAGCGACATGGCACTCAAGCTCCCAGAGCCCCTGCGCAAGCGCATCAATCAGACCGTCCGCGAGGGACGCAAAGCCAGCAGCTATGTTCTTGGAGCTTTCGCCACCGGGTTGCTGATCTCAATGTTGGAACTGGCTTGTACCGGGCAAATCTATCTTCCCGTAATTATCTCAATGAGCTCCGTCCCAGAAATGCGCGGGCAGGCACTATTTTACCTGGTACTTTATAACCTGATGTTCATCGTGCCGCTGATCGTCGTCTTCATCCTGGCATTTTATGGCACGAGCTCCAAGCAGTTCACTGAATTCCTGCGTAAACACGCCGGAGCCGTCAAGATCGGCATGGCTATTGTCTTCCTGATTTTGGCAGCCTGGCTAATTTTCTCGTTATTGCAGTAGGAAGTTCTACATTAGCTTCAGCACAATTGAGACACTCTTAATTCGTAGGGCGCGATTGAGGGCACCATGAACATTGTGATGAAGAAGCGTATCCGTGCCCTCTATCCGCCGCCAAGGGTGAATCGGATCACAAGGTTCGTTTATTGTGAATAATCAAGGTCGTGTTGGCGGATAGGAAGCACAACAAGACCTCTGCATAATGATCTGCGCAGTGCTTCCAATCACGCCCTACACGCAAATTGCCTCGCCCCTGTGAGCGTATGAACTATCCGCTATATCAAAAATTGAATTTCTTTGCCACCCGGGCGAAGGTCGAGACCATGTGGACGTATAAACCGGAAAGCTCGCCGCTGATGCTAGCCTCGCGCACTGCCGCTCGCAGACCTGCTGCGTCGTCAAACCAGGGCATGGTCATACTGGCTCGCCCCAACTCGCTGAGTGCGTGGGCGTCGCTGCCCGCCATAAGAGCTTTCCCATTTTCCAATGCAACCTCGTAAGCAACCTGGTTGTATTCCTCACGCCGACAGCGGGCATTAAAGACCTCCAGCCCATCAATGTAAGGCATGATCTGCTCCAGTGTTTTCTCAGTCCACCAGCTTCGGAATGGATCAAAAGGATGAGCCATGCTGATAAATGCCCCCTGCCCGCGCAACCGCCGCACAACCTCAACCGCTGGCAAACCCTGGGGGATCTCTTCGGTCATGAAGTATCCCAACAACTCGCCTTCTGGTGTCTCTATTTCCTCCGCCAGGATCACGCGATCAGGCGCCATTTTGTGCGCTTTGAGGGCACCTTGCATGCTGCCGTGATCAGTAATGGCTATCTTGTCAATCCCACGCTCATCGCAAGCCTTAAGCAGCGCGCTCAATTCCACCAGGCTATCGGGAGAAAAAACAGTATGGCAGTGAAATTCCGCCTTAATTAAAGATTTGGTCATTCGTTATAGATCCTGGGAAGGCGATCAGCCAAACCGCAAACCACTTCGTAGTTGATCGTGCCCCAACGTTTTGCGACCTCATCCACACTCAGGGTCTCGTCGCCCTGCGAGCCAATAATTACAATTTCGTCCCCCACCCTGGCATCAGGGACGCTATCGAGCTGCAGCATGCACTGGTCCATGCAAACCCTGCCAACGATGTCCACGCGTTTGCCGCCAACCAGCACCTGCTGATTTTCAGCCCGGCGGAAACCATCGCCATATCCGGTGGGCATGACACCAATGCGCTCATCTTTGCTGGTAACATAGGTGGAACCATAACTTATTCCCTGACCAGCAGGGAAGTTATGTAGCGAGATGATGCGTGCCTTCCAGGTGAGGGCAGGCTTGAAACCTTCAGGCAAAGTGTCACCAGTAGGAGACATGCCAAAGAGAAGGTCGCCTGGACGAACGATGTCATAGTAGGACTGAGGGAAGTTGAGCACGGCAGCCGAGTTGGCAGCGTGCACTTTTTCAGGTTTTAGCCCTCTGCTTTCCAGATCTGCCAGAAGCGCGTCAAAGATTGCCAGCTGCCTGGGGGTAGAGTCCGAGTCGGGCTCATCAGCGCGGGCAAGATGGGTAAAGATGCCGTCTACCCTGAGGGCAGTGTCTTTTAGACCTTCAAGGAATGAAGCGACATGCTCAGGATTCATACCCAGGCGTCCCATGCCGGTCTCTACCTTGAGGTGGGCATGCAGCATGCCGCCGTGAATATTGACATATTCCAGGTAGTTCTGCGCCAAATCAGGATCAAAGAGCGCCACCGTAATGTTGTGCTCGATTGCTTCAGGTACTTTGGCTGCTGGGGTGAAACCCAACACCAGCAGCTTGCAGGAGATGCCGGCGCGTCTCAGGGCAAGCGCTTCTTCGATGCGCGCCACACCAATCCAGGTGGCGCCGCCAGCAATGGCAGCCTGGGCAGCCGGACGCGCTCCGTGACCGTAGCCGTTGGCTTTGATCACAGCCATCACCTCTGCTCCGGTCTTTTCACGGATCAGGGCGGCGTTGTTCTTGATGGCTTTGAGGTCAATCTCCAGCCAGGTTGAGTAAGTGTTTATGTCCACGAAGGAAAAGTATATCACTTACGAAGGAAAAGTATATCACTTACGAAGTAAATTGTTGAATTAGGTACGAAGTTGTTGGGAACGGTCCCTGCCCTGGCAGCGAAGCGGATAGGGTGCGCCGTTCCGTCTTTATTTGTCGCGGAAGGGGTCGAGCACCTTCACTACGAAAGATCTTGGGACAGCAACTGATTCTTTGCGAAACCAGGATATCATCTTGACACCGACATTGTTTGTCTTACAATTACCTGCATGGTTAACAAATACTACACCCTCAATTCCATTTGTGCCTCTGCAAGCGCGCTTATTTGCATTGGCCGGATTGCGCCTGTTTATTGATTTTTCAACCTTACGAATCAACGAACCACGGGCAATCCAAACCCGTGGTTTTTTGTTAACCACAGCCGGAAGGCAGTAACGATCAAGCAATTATTTATTGAAAGAGATTAAAAATGACTGAACAAAATTTATATCCACTTGAAAATACCCCGCAAATTGAAGGCCTGATCTTCCGTCATTTTGAGGGCGAGCCGGACTATCCAAAAATGTTGGCAATATTCACCAACCTGTATGCCGCCGGGCAATATCCCGGCGACACCACTATCGAAAGCTTGCGTGCGGAATATACCAATCTGAGCAATTCCGACCCACACGATGACCTGATCTTTGTTGACGTGAACGGAGAAACCATCGGTTTCTGCCGGTTCTACTGGGAACGCCAGGTCCAAACAGGTGATTACTCATATGGCATTCTCTTCAGAGTCGACCCATCCTGGCAAGACCAAGGTATTGAACAAAGCCTGATAGCCTGGGGCGAGACGCGCGGGCATCATTATGCCGCCGTCTTACCTGAAGGCGACAAAGGCTTCTTCGTCACGCAATGCCGGGAGCCCGATCGAACCCGCTTTAACGTCCTGATGGAATGTGGGTATATGATCGACCGTTATTATCATTCGATGAGCCGCCAACTTACGGATCTGCCTGAGCGCCCTTTGCCAGAAGGAATAACCGTTCGCCCGGCACTGCCCAAAGATTTTCGCAAGATTTGGGACGCATCTAACCTGGCCTTCATGGATGAGTACGGTGCGGCAGATCCTACCGAAGAGTGGTATCAAAGTTACCTGGCTAGTCCGAATTTTCAGCCATATTTATGGCAAGTCGCCTGGAATGGCGAAGAAGTGGTTGGGTCGGTTCAAAACTACATATCCATGGAGGAAAACGAACTCGAAGGTCACAACCGCGGTTACACCGAAGCCATTTCTGTCCGCCGGGAATGGCGCGGGCGCGGCGTTGCCAGCCACTTGATCTGCCGCTCGATGGCTATGTTCAAAGCCATGAACATGGATGAAGTCGCGCTGACCGCTGACACGCAAAACCCGACCGGGGCGATGCGCCTTTATACCAACCTCGGCTATCGACCCTACCGGACCCTGTTTGAGCTCAGGAAACCATTGAATATTTGACTTTGGTAAATTCGTATGGAGGAATGCTCTTCTATTGCGCACTCCGCCGCATGTTTTTTTCGAGGTTGTGCCGGAGTGAGCCCGCGAAAGGTGTTTGATTTTCAGCGGTTATAGGGCGGTCTCATTCCGGCCTACAAAAGGATTAATTGATAACCCACCCCCTTTAATTCCCCCTCCCTTCGCCTCGTTCCTCGGCTGGAGGGGGCCAGTGGCCTTGTAGGGCGCGACAAAGGGCCCGGCAGGGTATTGAGGGCACCGTGAACATTGTGATAGTTACTCGTAGGGCGCGATTGAGGGCACTGTCAACATTGTGATGGACAGGCGTATCGTGCCCTCAATCCGCCGCTGATGACCCCGATCGTGCCGGTGTCCTCACCGAGCAAGGCATTTGACCGCGAGGTCTCCATTTAATCCAATTCAAAGGGGGTTACTCGTAGGGCGCGATTGAGGGCACTGTCAACATTGTGATGGAGAAGCGTATCGTGCCATCTATCCGCCGTCAATAGCCGTTAAATGGGTGGCAGGTTCCGTTTGTTGCAAGTGTTCGATGACGTGATGGCGGATTGGAAGCACACCAAGGTTTATGAATGAGGAATTATGCAGTGCTTCCAAGCTCGCCCTAAGCCTGAGTGTGCCCTGATCTGGCCTAAACAAAAATAAATAAAGGTACAATAGGGGGAGTTTTTGAAAGGAAGCTTAGCATGTTTGAGTGGACCATTAAAGCTGAAGATGGCGCAGCCCGCGCTGGTGAGTTTTATACTCCGCATGGGGTCCTCAAAACCCCCGTTTTCGCGCCAGTCGGCACCCAGGCAACCGTCAAATCCATCACGCCTGCCCAACTCGAAGAGCTCGGCGCGACGCTGGTCCTCTCCAACACCTACCACCTCTTCCTGCGACCCGGCGATGAGCTGGTTGCCCAAATGGGCGGTCTGCATCAATTTATGCAATGGCATAAACCCATGCTGACCGATTCAGGTGGTTTCCAGGTTTTTTCGCTTTCAGACACGCGCAAGATCGACCCCGATGGTGTGACCTTCAAATCCCACATCGACGGATCCATGAAGCGTCTCACCCCAAAGAGCTCAATCGCTATCCAGGAAAACCTCGGCGCGGACATCATCATGGCGTTTGACGAATGCGCGGACCCCCTGAACCACAATTATTCCAAAAAAGCCATGGATCGCACCCACCTCTGGGCAAACCGCTGCCTGGATGCCAAGAAAAGAGATGACCAGGCGCTGTTTGGTATCGTGCAGGGCGGTGTTTTTGAGGATCTGCGCACAGAATCGGCGCAAATGATCAGCAGCATGGGCTTCCCCGGACACGCCATCGGCGGGCTCTCTGTCGGGGAAGGAAAAGCGGACATGTACCGCACAATCGAGGTTGTCAATGCTGTCTTGCCCAGAGACAAGCCGCGCTACCTGATGGGCGTCGGCACCCCGGAGGACCTGATCGAGGGCGTGCTGCGAGGTATCGACATTTTTGACTGCGTCCTGCCCACTCGCCTGGCGCGTCACAACACTGCCATGACCAATTTTGGCAGGCTGAATCTGATGAACACCTCCTTCGCCCGGGACGAACGCCCGATCGACGTGCAATGCCAGTGCTACACCTGCCGCACCTTCACCCGGGCATACTTGCGCCACCTGATCGTTGCCAAAGAAATGCTGGCAGGCACGCTGCTTTCGATCCACAACTTGCACACCCTGCTGGAACTGACGCGCAATCTGCGCAGGGCCATCCTGGCTGGCAACCTGAACACTTTTGCGGACGAGGCTCTGGCCAAACTCAACATTGCCCGCATTCCGGAGGTTCACTCATGACATTTCTTCAATCGCTGATCCTTGGGATCGTCCAGGGCCTGACCGAATTTCTGCCGGTCAGTTCCTCGGCGCACTTGGTCCTGGTGCCATTCATCCTCAACTGGACGCTCGACCCGACCAAAGCCTTCATTTTTGACGTGCTGGTGCAGCTCGGCACCCTGGTGGCGGTGGTTGCCTACTTCCGGAAGGATTTAGTGGCAATTTTCAAGGCTGTCATTGTTGGCATTCGCAACAAAAAGCCTTTCGAAGAAGCCAATTCGCGCCTCGGCTGGTTAATTGTTTTGGCTACCATCCCGGCAGGTTTGGGAGGTTTGCTGTTGAAAAGCAAGGTGGAATCTGCCTTCGCAAATCCGGTCATGACGGCAATATTGTTGTTTGTAACGGCAATTATGCTGACGCTGGCAGAAGTTTTTACCCGCAAAGAGCGCAATCTCGAGAGCCTCACTCCCCTGGATGCCTTGGTGATCGGATTCTTTCAGTTATTAGCCATCTTCCCGGGAATTTCCCGCTCTGGCGCGACCATCAGCGGGGGCTTGAGCCGTGGATTGAAACGCGAAGCCGCAGCCAGGTTTGCCTTCCTGATGTCCATCCCGATCATGCTCGCAGCCGGGTTGCTTTCCGTCCTGGATCTGGTAAAGATTCCGGATCTGGGCAGCTTCCTGCCAATTATTCTTGTTGGTTTTATTGCGTCGCTCGTGGTCGGATACTTCAGCATCCGCTGGCTGCTCAACTTCCTGAAGTCGCGCTCACTGATCCCCTTCGCGATCTATTGCGCGGTGGTGTCGGTTTTGACGATCTTCATCGCCTATTTTCGTTAAGCCTTTTTGGGCAGACTGGCGAGGAAAAGCCCGGTTTCCTTGCGGATCAGGATGCCACCAGCCTGGTCAATACGCGCCTGGAAGAAGACGCGCATGGCTTCCCGTTGATCCAATGGGATCACTTGCTGCACCCTGGGCGTTGAGTAAACATAATCCACCAGGGGTTGGGCTTCGGTAACCCAGAGATCACCTGTATAGAGCTTCTTTTCGACCACGCCGAACCACTGGCTGAGTTGATCAGAGCCATTCTGCAGGTTGAATTTGATCGACATGGTGTGCAAGCCCCCGTAGTCTGGCCAGAATTCGGTCAGTAACAGGTCTAAATCCAACATATAGTTTTTGCCATTCGTGGCAGCCATCATCGCGCCAACCGGCTTGAGCACCCGCGCCACCTCCGCGAGTGTCTGCGCGATATCCGGCACGTGATAGAGCATGTGGTTGGCAGTCACAAAATCAAAACTCGCGTCCTCAAATTCCAGCCTGGAGGCATCCATGCAGCGCAAGGAAAAGCGTTTATCCGCCTCCAGGTCTGCGCGGGCTT
>CAZOYK010000073.1:0-11559 GCA_964584065.1 uncultured Anaerolineaceae bacterium
GGTTATTATATATGTGAGCGGTCACGTGACCGGTCACGGGAACGGTCACAACTCCAATAATGCTATTCAGAGGCAGCCTTGAACAAAAAAAGTAAGCCAACTATCTATGATGTAGCAGAAAGAGCCGGAGTATCGAGGCAGACTGTTTCGCGCGTTTTGAATAACCGACTGGAAGTGTCGGAGGAGACCAGGCAGCGGGTTAAAGAGGTGATGGCCGAGCTCAACTTCCAGCGCAACGCTGTTGCATTGAGTTTATCCAGACAAAGGACTTTTCTTTTTGGGGTTGTAATTTCCGGTTTGAAGTTCCTGGGTCCTTCGCAGGTATTGAGCGGAATTACAAACAAAGCCGAAGAATTGGGTTATGGCCTGTTGCTCAAAGAGGTCCAAAATTCCAGTTCCACAAATATCATTCCTGTACTGAATTGGTTTAAATCACATCAGGCAGACGGGATTATCTGGGCTGCTCCAGAGGTTGAAGACAACAGGCATTGGATCAACGATATTTTCCATCAATTTGATATCCCGATCATCTTTTTGACCATGGAAAAAGAAAATAGCGTCACGATTGTCGCACACGACAATCTTGGGGGCGCTAAAGAGGCAGTAAATCATTTGATCCAAAAGGGCAGGAAGAATATTGCCCATATTTCTGGTCCGCTTGATTGGTGGGAAGCCCGGCAACGAAAATTAGGCTGGGAATTGGCATTAACAGAAGCAGGGGTCCAAGTGGACGATCGCATGTGGACCCAGGGAAACTGGTCTTCAAAAAGCGGGAAAAGAGCCTTTCTGGAATTGATTGAAAAATATCCTGAAGTTGATGGGATATTTGCCGGCAATGACCAGATGGCTTTGGGTATCCTCCAGACCGCATCGGAAATTGGGAAGACGATTCCAGGTGATCTTTCGATTGTTGGGTTTGATGGGGTTGCCGAGTCGGAGTTTTATATCCCATCTTTGTCAACTGTTTATCAAAACTGGGACGAACTCGGACGCATTGCAGTAGCTGAGTTGGTTTCCCAAATAAAAATAAAGTTGACGGAGAACAAGGCGGTCGAACCAAAATATATCACAGTAAAACCTGAATTAATAATCCGTCAGAGTTCATAATTTTAATAAGGAGGTGGCTAATTTAAGATTTTGTGGATGTGGATTTGCTCTCAATACGACAAATCAAAAGAGCATTTCCGGAGATGGCGAACAAACTCGTTGAGTTTTTCGCGCATAAACTGTCAGCAAAAAAATCAAATTAATCCTATGGAGGAGAACATGTTTTTCAAAAAGAATTCCATCAAGTTCCTAATTTTGACAGTAATCTTTACTTTGGTGCTAAGCGCCTGCACTACTGCTGCAGCCCCGACTGAAGCCCCAGCTGAACCTGTAGACGAGCCAGATGCCCCCTTTGGCCAGGCAAGCTGTGCCCCAAATTGTACTTATGCAGACATGGTAATGTGCTATCCTCAGCTTGGTGCTGAAAGCGACTGGCGCACTGCCAACACTGCTTCATTCAAAGACCAGGCTGCAACAGACGGATTCCAGTTGATATTCTCTGATGCCCAGCAGAAACAGGAAAACCAGATCTCTGCTGTTCGCGCTTGCATCCAGCAGGGTGTTAGTGTCATTGCTCTGCCACCTGTGGTTGAAGATGGTTGGGATGCTGTTCTGACCGAAGCTAAGAATGCCGGTATCCCCGTCATTATCGTAGACCGTTCCGTCAGCGCTGATCCTTCACTGTATGTTTCCCACATCGGCTCTGATATGAAGTTGGAAGGTGAGCGCGCTGCAGAGGAATTCAATAAGAAATTCCCTGATGGCGCAAAGATTTTGGAACTCTCCGGCACCACTGGTTCCGGTGCTGCGGTTGGTCGGGCAGAAGGTTTCCGCGCCAAACTCAACCCAAACATCGAGATCATCGATTCCCAAACTGGTAACTTCACGCGTGCAGAAGCTGTTCCTGTGATGCAAGCATTCCTACAGAAATACCAAGCTGGCACAGATTTCCAGGGCATCTTCATTCACAATGATGATATGGGGCTTGGTGCCATCGAAGCTTTGAAGGCAGCTGGTGTAAAGCCAGGTGATCTCTTCATCGTCTCTGTTGATGGTACCCGCGGTGGTTTCCAGGCTATGATCGATGGCTGGTTCCAGGCTGATGTCGAATGCAATCCTCTGCTTGGACCCCAGGTTGCAGAAATGTCCTTGAAGCTCATGAACGGTCTGCCTGTCGATCGGGAAGTTTTGACCAACGAGACCGTTTACTATCCTGATAACGCTGCTGAGTTGCTGCCAACCCGCAAGTACTAGATCAGGTTTGATCTCCGCGTGAAGCCTTCGGGCTTCCGTGGGAACGAATTTTGTGATGACAGGGAGCGGCAGGGCGTTTGCCAGGCCGCTCCCTGCAGAAAAAAGAAGAAAATTATTAAAGCCCTCACTGTATCGGATGGGTTGACCGGCAGTAAAATTATTCAAAGACATTGCGATCAAGATCCGATCTAAGCATAGCAGGAGAGACATGAACCAGAAGTCATTATTCAAAAAATTCCGCGAAAGCCAGGTTTTTTGGCCACTTGTGGCCTGGGTCATTATCCTGGCTGTGGATGCCATCATCGACCCCAGCTTTTTTAAACTTGGAATTATTGAAGACCCAGTATACGGGAAGCATTTATACGGCAACCTGGTGGACATATTCAACAACGGCGCGCCCTTGATGTTGGTAGCCATTGGCATGACGTTGGTGATCGCCACAGGTGGCATAGATCTGTCGGTCGGTGCTGTAATCGCAATTTCGGCAGCCATGGGTGCTGTCTTGATCAATCCTGCACTTGGTAAGGAGTTGATCTCAAATGAAATCCTGACCAGAAATGCAACAAATACGCCTCTGACGATCATTATTTTGGCGGATTTACTGGCGGGCACACTTTGCGGGCTCTGGAACGGTCTTCTGGTCTCCAGAGGCAAGATCCAGCCGATGGTTGCTACGCTGATCTTAATGGTTGCAGGTCGTGGGATTGCCCAACTTATTACCAATGGTCAGATCATGACGATCTATTACACGCCATATTTCTGGTTTGGCAACGGTTATATCCTGGGTTTGCCAGTTTCAATTTATATCGTTGGGTTGGTTCTGATTATCGGATGGATTCTTGTCCGAAAAACATCCATTGGTTTGTTTATTGAAACGGTTGGAACCAACGCCAAGTCAGCATATTACAGCGGCATCAACGAAAAGAATGTCAAGTTATTTGCTTACATGTTCTGTGGATTCTGCGGTGCGATTGCCGGTCTGATCCTGAGCTCATACGTGCACAGCGCGGATGGAAACAATAACGGCTTAAATTATGAGCTGGATGCCATTTTGGCGGTTGTTATGGGTGGCACATTGATGACCGGCGGACGATTCAGTTTGCTGGCAAGCACGATTGGTGCGGTGGTGATCTGGACCTTTACAGTTACAGTCTATCACCTGGGCGTGCCAGCCAATGCCCTCCTGGCAGCCAAAGCCGTCCTGGTCCTCGTTGTCGTCCTGCTCTATTCTGACTACACGCGGCGGTTCATCAATCGCATAACCTCCAAACGAAAAGGAGCCGTGCATGAAACATCGAATTAGCCGCTTTTTGATTCAAAATGGGGGTGTGCTCTTACCATTTGCGGTTTTCCTCGTAGTTTTTTTTGTCGGCGGAAGATTGTATCCTGCCATGCAGAAACCGCAGGTCTTCTTTAATCTCTTCATCAATGATTCCAGCTTGCTGCTTGTGTCAATTGGTATGACGTTGGTGATCCTGACTGGTGGCATTGACTTGTCGGTAGGCGGAATTATCGCGCTTGTCACAACGGCTTCGGCAGTCATGCTAAGGTTGGGTGTAAGTGCATTCATCGTCATGCCGCTGATGATCGTCATCGGTGTTTCCCTGGGCAGCTTCATGGGTTGGATCATCCAGGATCTGAAAGTTCAACCCTTCATTGCCACCCTGATGGGGCTCTTCTTTGCCCGGGGCATGGCTTATATCATCAGTTTGACCTCTGTCCCCATTAAGAACGAAGTCTATAAAGCGATCGCCCTGACACCCATTTACATTCCCTTCTTCCCGAAAACGTATATCTATGCCACCACACTGGTTGGTCCGATTATGCTTCTGGTGGCAGTCTACCTGACCCATTGGACGAGATTTGGGCGTACGATCTACGCCATTGGCAGCAACGAACAATCAGCGATGCTGATGGGTTTGCCAGTGCGGCGTGTCAAGATCATGGTTTATGCCTTCAGCGGATTCTGCTCAGCTTTGGCCGGGATCGTTTTCAGCATTTCGCTTTTAGCAGGCTATGGGCAATTTGCCACTGGCATGGAGCTGGATGCCATCGCGGCGGTCGTAATCGGCGGAACTGCACTAACCGGTGGGGTTGGCAATGTGATTGGCACCCTGTTTGGTGTGCTGATCCACGGCACGACCGTTTCCATCCTCCAGTTCAATGGAACCTTGAGTTCCTGGTGGACTCGTATCGTTGTTGGCGTATTAACCCTGCTTGCCATAGGCGTGCAAAGTTTCTTCTATGTCAGAAAAAAGCGCTCTTAGGAAACTGACACTGACCGAACTAACTGGAAAAATCGAGGTAGGTTATGACCGAGACAGAAAACAAAATTGTGAGCATGGAAGGAATCAGCAAAACCTTCCTGAGTGTACAAGCGCTGGACAATGTCGACTTCTCCCTGATGAAGGGTGAGATTCATGCATTGGTAGGTGAGAATGGCGCGGGAAAATCCACCCTGATCAAGATTCTTACGGGCGTAGAACAACCCGATATAGGTGTCATCAGGATACACGGACAAAAGGAGATTATCCGCACCACGGAAGACGCCCAGGCACTTGGCATCAGCACGGTGTATCAGGAGATCAACCTTTGTCCGCATTTGAGTGTTGCAGAAAACATCCTGATTGGTCGGGAACCGCATAAATTTGGTCTCATTGATAGAAAAGCCATGAACGCCGAAGCCACGGCAATCCTGAGTAAACTGGGTGTGGATATGGACGTTACCCTCCAGTTGGGGCTCTGCTCCGTGGCCATTCAGCAAATGGCAGCCATCGCACGAGCTTTGGAAATCTCGAACGCCAAAATCCTTGTGCTCGATGAGCCAACCTCCAGCCTGGATGCCAATGAGACAGAACAGCTTTTCAGAGTGATGCGCAGGTTGAAGGGCGAAGGCGTATCCATCATCTTTATTACACACTTCTTAAACCAGATCTACGAGGTTGCCGATCGAATCACGGTTTTACGCAACGGCAAGCTGGTTGGTACCTACGATGTCAAATCGCTGACACGTCTTGATTTGATTACCAAAATGATCGGTCGCGCCCTGGTGGAGTACGACGAGATGGTGAATATCAAGAAAGAGAGCCGAAAATACATCAAGAGCGATGCCTGGATGAAGACAGAGCAATTGGCTCGCGAAGGGTCGGTGGAGCCATTCGACCTGGATCTGCGTGAGGGTGAAGTCGTGGGGCTGGCTGGTTTACTGGGGTCAGGGCGGACTGAGATCGCCCAGCTGCTGTTTGGGATAGACAATCCCACAGACGGCACATTGCGTATTGATGGCACCAAGGTCGAAGATTTTTCGCCGCTGAAATCCATTGGGCGTGGGGTGGCGCTCTGCCCGGAGGATAGAAAAGAGTCCGGCATCATCGGCGACCTGACTGTTCGTGAAAACATTATCCTGGCCATGCAGGCCGGTCTGGGGTGGTTTAAGTTCCTCAAAAAACAGGAACAAAAGGAAATTGCAGACAAGTACATTAAACTTTTGAACATTGCCACACCGTCCGCTGACCAACAGGTAAAGAACCTGAGCGGAGGTAATCAGCAAAAGGTCATATTAGCCCGCTGGCTGGCAACCAATCCCCGCTTACTCATCCTGGATGAACCTACCAGGGGCATCGATGTTGGCGCAAAAGCAGAAATCCAGAAACTGGTTCTCTCCTTAGCAGAGCAAGGTAAATCCTGTGTGTTTATTTCTTCTGAATTGGAGGAGGTGTTACGCACCAGCCACAGGGTGGCTGTGATGCGTGAACATAAGATGGTGGCTGAGTTCACGGATGAATCCGGCGATAAGATCATGCAGGCAATCGCGGGGAGTTGATCGTGATATCGATGGAGAAATCCCACAAATCACAGCAGGGTCACGAATGCGAAAACATGTTTTTGGGGATCGAGTTTGGATCCACCCGCATCAAAGCCATCCTGATTGATCAAAACCATCAGCCTGTTGTCAGCAGCAGCCACGACTGGGAAAACCAGTACGTGAATGACTTTTGGACTTACACTCTCGAAAGCATCTGGGGCGGGCTGCAGGATTGTTATTCAAAGCTTGCAGACGCTTATTATCAGAAGTTTCAAAGCCGATTAACCACAGTCTCTGCCATTGGTTTTAGCGCCATGATGCACGGATATATGCCGTTTGGCACGGACGGCGATTTGCTGGTGCCGTTCCGTACCTGGCGCAACACAACAACAGGGCAAGCCGCCGAACTACTGACGGACCTGTTTCAATTCAACATTCCCCAAAGGTGGAGTATCGCTCACCTTTACCAGGCGATCCTGAACGACGAACCGCACGTGAGCAGGATCAGCTATTTGACTACCCTGGCTGGGTATGTTCACTGGCAACTAACCGGAAAGAAAATCTTGGGTGTTGGGGATGCTTCGGGCATGTTCCCCATTGATAGCAGCAGCCAAACCTATGACCAAGGTATGCTTGAACTGTTCAATTCGAAAGTTGTGCAGGATAACTATCCCTGGAAGCTCGTGGAGATTTTGCCCGAAGTTGTCATGGCGGGTATGCCTGCTGGTTTTCTTTCGGAGCAAGGCGCGAGATTGCTTGACCCCAGTGGGTCCTTGCAGGCTGGTATCCCGCTGTGCCCACCCGAAGGCGATGCCGGAACCGGCATGGTTGCCACCAACAGCGTGGCTGAACAAACCGGCAACATTTCTGCCGGCACCTCGATTTTTGCCATGATCGTCCTGAAAAATAAAATTTCCAGGGTATACCCGGAGATTGACATCGTCACCACACCAGATGGTAAACCCGTTGCGATGGTTCACAGCAATAATTGCACCTCAGATCTCAATGCCTGGGTGGAGTTGTTCCATGAATTCGCCGGCACCATCGGCCACGAAATCAGTCAATCTGAGATTTTCGAAAGACTCTTCAACAAAGCACTGGAAGGCGATCCGGACTGTGGAAACTTGCTTTCGTATAACTATTTTTCCGGTGAACCAATTACGCGCCTGGAAGAAGGGCGGCCTTTGTTCGTACGCATGCCCGACAGCCGGTTTTCGTTAGCCAATTTCATGCGGATGCACCTCTATTCAGCCATCGCCACTTTGCGGATTGGCATGGACATCCTCTTTGTCGATGAGCAGGTCAGGGTTGGTCAACTGCTGGGTCACGGTGGTCTTTTCAAGACTAAAAATGTGGGGCAAAGCATCATGGCTGCGGCGTTGAACGTGCCGGTTTCTGTGATGGAGACGGCAGGCGAGGGCGGCGCCTGGGGGATCGCATTGCTTGCGTCCTACATGATGCAGAAGGGCGGAGGCGAGTCGCTGCAGTCTTATCTTTCAAATAAAGTCTTCGTGGATGCACCCGGTTCGACCTTCCAACCTGACCAGGAAGATGTTCGTGGATTCGAAGCCTTCATGGATCGCTACAAAGCAGGATTGATCATTGAAAAAGCTGCGGTGCAATCCATGCAGTGATGGCATGGATGGTTGTTTTGGGTAGCATAAACGATGGCGTACCAGGATAATTTTTTAGAGATAACGGGAAAAATTTGATGGAGAAAACAATGAATAAAAATGAGCGGAATGAGGTCTGGTTTGTCGTGGGTTCACAGCTTTTATACGGTCCCAAAGTGCTTGAGACTGTGGCTGCACGCGGCCAGGAAATGGCATCATATATCGATTCAACCAAAAACATTCCCTGTAAATTCGTTTATAAAGGCACGATCAAATCGAATGAAGAAGTCACCGCGATCATCAAAGAAGCCAATTATGATGATAACTGCGTCGGGATCGTTGCCTGGTGCCATACCTTCTCTCCGTCAAAGATGTGGATCAACGGGTTGAACCTGTTACAAAAACCTTACTGCCACTTTGCGACCCAGTACAACCTCCAAATTCCCAATGAAGAAATTGATATGGACTTTATGAACCTCAATCAGGCAGCCCATGGTGACCGCGAGCATGGCTTCATCGGGGCAAGAATGCGTCTGCACCGGAAGGTGATTGTCGGTTATTGGAAAGAAGAGAGCGTCTTGAAGGAGTTGGCGGGATGGATGCGTGCCGCGGTAGGTTACAAGGTCAGCCAGAACCTTTCCGTTGTCCGCTTTGGTGACAATATGCGCGAGGTGGCAGTCACCGAAGGCGACAAAGTCGAAGCGCAGATCAAACTGGGCTGGCAGGTCAACACCTGGCCGGTGGGCGAGCTCGTCGCAGAGATCGGTAAAGTGACTGATGAGGAGGTGCAAGCAAAGGTCCAGGAATACATGGCGGAATTCCAGCTCGACACGGACGATCTTCACGCTGTCACGTATCAAGCCAAGCAGGAAATCGCCATGGAACGCATCCTGCAAAGGCAGCACGCGGATGCGTATACCAACACCTTCGAAGATTTATGGGGTATGGAAGAACTTCCGGGCATTGCTTCGCAGCACTTAATGGCTCGGGGGTATGGCTACGGCGCTGAGGGGGACTGGAAGACCGCTGCCATGGTCCACATCATCAAAGCGATGGCTGAGGGGCTAAAAGGCGGCAGCTCCTTCATGGAGGATTACACTTACCACTTTGAAGAAGAGGATGGCTACTCGCTCGGCGCCCACATGCTCGAAATATGCCCGTCCATCGCAGTGTCAAAGCCGCGCATCGAAGTTCATCCGCTTGGCATCGGCGGAAAAGAATCCCCAGCCCGCCTGGTGTTTGAGGGGCGCGAGGGTAAAGCGGTGGTTATTTCTCTGATCGACATGGGAGGAAGACTGCGGCTGATTGTGCAGGATGTTGAATGTGTCAAACCAATCATGGAGATGCCCAACCTGCCCGTTGCCCGGGTGATGTGGAAGGTCAAGCCAAACCTGCGCGAGGGTATAAAGCACTGGATCACCGCCGGCGGCGCGCATCATACCGTGCTGACCTACGACGTGACCCCGGAGGTGCTTGAAGCCTGGGCAGAAATGATGGATATCGAATACGTCCACCTGACCGAAAACACAAAGACCGAGGAACTGATTAAGGAGCTCCGCGTCAACGACCTGCTCTGGAAATTGAGATGAAATGCTGGAGTAATTAAAAAAACAAGTTGTGAAATTGCCTTCCGCTACTAAAACGACCAGAGATGGTCGTTTTTGGTTTAAACATGCGCGAATTCCTTACAAGCATTTTCTCCCTTGAGGTATGATTAAATTTGGAGCAAAAATATGGGAACGGTGCTGGATTACCTCAAATCGTCAGGGAACTCAGATTTTTCGAAGGATCCTTTTAATGACGTCGACGCGCTCATTCTGTCTATGCTCAGTTACCTGCCCTTTAAGGATATTGTGCCAGGCGTAAATGACAATGAGAAAATTACTCTTGAAGAAGCCGCGCGGAGCTATTTTTCAGAGCACCCATCACAAAAAGATGATCCTGAAAATATTGGTCTGACTCTCAGCCCTTCAATGGACCAGGAATTAATCCAGATCATGAAAATGACATCAGAATCAGCACGCTATGCCAAAATAAGACTATCCCACTTTGTTGAGAAAACTGATTTTCCTGTCGAACAGCAATTTGCCGCGATTACTTACGCATTGCCGTATGCCAACCGGAAAAAAGTTATCGCATTCCGCGGTACCGACAGAGCCCTCATCGGCTGGAAGGAAAATTTCGAGCTGGCATATATGAAAGAAGTGCCGGCGCAGGAATCGGCCGCCACCTATCTTAATCGTGAGATTAGCGTTCTCTCTGGTAAAGTGACGGTGTGCGGACATTCCAAAGGCGGAAACCTGGCGGTGTATGCCGCTTCACGCCTGAAAGGCATCAAGCAGTCACGTTTGTTACGGATCATTAACTTTGACGGTCCGGGTTTTAACTTCTCAAGACTTCCTCGTTCCTCTTTTTCGAAATGCGAGGGAAAGGTGGTTAATTATGTGCCCGAGGAATCCATTGTTGGCGTTCTGCTTGAGACAGTTGGCGAACGAAACGTAATCACCAGTTCTGCCCGGCATCTATTCCAGCACAATCCTGTAACCTGGGGCATAGAGCAATCTGAGTTCCTGAGCGGGGAGTTATCCGAAACGACAAAGTTGTTTGAAGAAACCGTCGAGAAGTGGCTTTCCCAGCTAAGCCTGGAGCGTCGCAAAGTGTTCGTTGATGCTTTATTTGATGTACTTGGCGCTTCGGAAGGAAAAACAGATGATCTGAAAGAGAGTCTTCAGGATATCAGCAAGGTCATCAAAATTGTATCTGATCTTGATGAAGAGACCAGAAACATGTTGTCAGAAGTGTTTGCCTCAATCAAGGATCAGGCATTGGATGCCATCGCAAAAGCGCTTAGGGGAAAATTATCGCTGGATTAATAGATGCCTGGTGGAGACCTTTGGATTACAGATCATTCCGGGAATAATCGATAGGGTGATTTAACATTTCTTCTCCAAATTTTTAAGAGAAAAGAGCCTGGGAAGAGTTTTTGCTTGCTGCTTCCCAGGCTCTATAGGTTGCTTGCGGTCGGTTTATCGGTTCAGTTGGCTGAAAGGATTGATCAAATTGGTGGAGTGAGCTTTGTAGAGATCTTCGCTCCTGGTGATGCTGATCCTCTTATCCAACTCGTCCAGGTTTGTGTCGTCGAGCTTGTGAGCTTTTGATCCGCCGCGGGCTTTCAGGTTGCTGGCAACGTGTGGCTTTCCGAAGAAGAAAGAGAAGATGTTGATTTTGCTTGTGACTAACATTTCAAACTCCTTTTTTACTCTGACCATAGTATCCACGCCAACTTGATGATTTGTCATCATCAAAATTGATGATTGCCAGACTGAAACTTGATGATTCGAAGAAGAAAATAAAAAATCCCCGCCGACTGACGGGGAAAGTATTATTTGGAGGGTCTTAAGCTCAGATCAAACCGAAATCCGGGGATTTTTGGAGGGCTTCAAGCCGTCCATGCACAGCTTTAGAGAAATATTGCTGATGTGGGTGCGGGGCGTGGATGGCGCGATCCTCTCCGTTGATCTGGGCAATCTTTCGTTTATTATTTACCTTAACCTGGCTGATAATTAGTTGAAAGGTCGGTTTTTTATTTAAGAAGATCGATTACTTATGTCTGCCGGGTTGTGAAGCTCTTCACTAATAAGGCGTGTTTGTTTGTCCCAGAAAAATGGGGAGTGATAAAAAATGTAATCGCCACCGCAAAAAAAACAATTAAAACAGGACTTGCAATTGTGACATAAATACTGTATAATACAGAACAACTGTAATAAAGAGAGCCAGCAAATGAATGACGAATTTACCCTTGAAGATCTTGTGAGCATTAGCGGTTTGTCACTGCGTACC
>CAZOYK010000074.1:0-11233 GCA_964584065.1 uncultured Anaerolineaceae bacterium
CAAAGACCTGACCCGAAAACTCATCAGTCGATTTTGAACGCCCTTGATGATAGATACCCGCTTCCTCGATCACTTGTTCCGCGAAAGGATTGACTTTCCCGGTGGGTTCAGTGCCGGCGCTGAACGCCACCCATTTATCCCAGCAGTCGTTGTTCACGATTGCTTCAGCCATTTGGCTGCGAGCGGAGTTGCCGGTGCAAAGAAAAAGAACTCTTTTTCTGCCTTTCAGCTCGTCATCTTCAGTTTCAAGGGGTCCGATGTGGGGCGTTTTTGTTGTGTTTTCATCTTCAACCAGGATCTCATTGGAAAAATCGCCTTCATCCATCGCGGCTAAAAGGGCTCTGGCTTTGTCGGCATCTTCCGGACGTACTTGGATTCCCACTGAGCCAAGATCCCCAACTGTAAAGCTGTAAATCAGCCCAAGTGTGTCCTGATCCATGTAAACAGGGATGCCTTGCGCCTCGAGGAAAGCCTTGATCGTTTCAGCGTCCAAACGCCCGTGCGCACTGTAGACCGTTACGTACGAATCCAAACCTTCGTGTGCCATTAATAGCTCCAGTCCTCGGTGCAGCGTTTCCAATCGACCATTTCTTCTGGTTTGAACCAAAGCGCGATCTCAACCTCGGCATTTTCAGCAGAGTCAGAGGCATGGGTTAGGTTCTTCTGATTTTGAATGCCATAATCAGCGCGGATTGAGCCTGGATCAGCCTCGGTGCCGCGGGTTTTACCCATTGTCTGGCGGATGGCAACAATCGCGTCTGGTCCGGTCCAGATCATTGCCATCACGGGGGAGGAGGTGATGAAAGTGATCAAGCTATCAAAAAAAGGTTTTCCTGCGTGCACGGCGTAATGCTGTTTTGCCAGTTCCGGGCTGACTTGCAGGAATTTGGCAGCCACCAGCCGCAAACCGCGGTTTTCCAGCCGTGTAATAATCTCACCAATCAATCCACGCTGAACACCATCGGGTTTAACCAATACTAATGAACGTTCCATTCCACACTCCAGTCAGAGAATTTTTTTAAAGCGATGAGCTATTTAGTTCATCATAGATGTCCCAAAGGTCGCTCGTGTCAGGGGAGAGCGTCAGTTGGGAGCGTAAGGTTTTCTTTGCCGCTTCTGCCATAAGAGGATCTGTTTTTGTCTCACGGATCATCGCAAAGGCCTCCTCGTGCTGTCCTTGTTTGAGCAGGTTGCGGACTTCCTGCCTGAAATTTTCAGCTGCTTCGACCTGGGGGTCTATTGCAATCGGTTCCACGACATCTTCAATCAGTTGCGTTTCCGAGCTGGCTTCAGGAGCTTCGAAAGCTTCCACTTCTGCGGTGATTTCTTGGGCTTCGAGAACTGGTTCTAAATCAAGTTCATCCTGGTCCTGGAAATCAGCTAATTCCTGCCATTCATTCTCACCAGGCATGGCCGGAGGCACAAAGTCCGCTTCCTCATCAGCATCCTCGAATGATGGAACCAAAAGATCCGGGCTGGCGTCCGGTTGGGTTTCCTCAGCAGACTGCTCCGGGCTTGCCGCGAACTTCAGCAGCCATTCCGGTAATTCTGGCTGGGGTGCATCCGGCGCAATGTCAACCGGATCCGCGCCCTCTTCAGGGGTTCGGGTAGCAGCGGGTTCGTTTAATACAACAGGCTGGGTTATTTCTTTTTCTTGCTCAGACACAGCTAATCTCCGAGATAATCACGCAGTTTGCGCCTGACGCTGGGGTGGCGCAGGCGGGTGAGTGCCTGCGCTTCGATCTGCCGCACGCGTTCGCGTGTCACGCCCATTTTGCGTCCGACTTCTTCGAGGGTGTACGCCTGCCCGTCCAGCAGACCATAACGCAACTGTAAAATGCGTACTTCGCGAGGGGGAAGCGAATCCAGCACTTCCACGAGGTGTTCGCGCAGCAGGTTGAACGTTGCCGTTTCATCCGGTGGTGGCGCTTCGTCATCTTCAATGAAGTCGCCGAGCACTGAATCTTCCTCATCGTCCGTTGGTGTTTCCAGCGATAGAGGTCGGCGGGCTACCTGGATCATGTTCTCGACTTTCTTCGGGAGCACTTCCAGTGTTTCAGCCAGTTCTTCGACCGATGGTTCCCGACCCAATTTTTGGGTGAGCTGATGCTGTACGCGCAGAAGCTTGTTGATTTGGTCGCCCATGTGCACCGGAACACGGATAGTTCTGCCCTGGTCAGCAATGGCGCGGGTGACAGCCTGGCGGATCCACCAGGTGGCGTATGTGCTAAATTTGTGTCCGCGTTGGTATTCAAACTTCTTGGTTGCGCGGATCAACCCAATATTTCCCTCCTGGATTAAATCAAGGAAAGGAACGCCACGTCCCATATACTTCTTGGCGACGCTGATCACCAGGCGGGAATTGGCGGTGATGAGGTGGTCCCTGGCGTTGGTGCCATCCTCAATGAGTCGCCGCAGCTCCATGCGTCTTTTGTTGCTCAGATTTCCTTGAGCAAGCTCAGACCTGGCCATGCGACCGCGTTCGATCCGTTGTGCCAAAATGACCTCTTCCTCGATGTCATTCAGCAGTGGCACCCGGCTAACCTCTTTCAGGTAAAGTCCGATGGTGTCGTCGGTGTCGATGCTTGCCAGATCGTCGACGGGGGGTTCCTCGTCGGCTGTTTCTGACAACTCCTCATCTGAGGGTTCTTCTCTTGGAATATCATCGTCGGTTATAGAGATACCAGCATTGCCGAGAGCGTTATAGACTCCTTCGAGCTGGTCGATGTCCTGCTCGGCTTCGGGGAAGAAGTGCAGGATATCGTCATTTGTTACAAATGACTTTTTTCGAGCAAAATCCAGAAGGCGAGTTAGGGCGGATGAGGGGGAATCTTCGTCAATTATCGGTTGGTTGTTCAATCTTGCCATAGATAGCAGTGGGCCTTTTCTGTATTGTTGAATTACGTTTCAATAGAGTACGATATTTTTGGACAAAATACAAGTGCAAAATGAGAATCAATTGGGAGTTGATCAGTACCAAAACCATAATTTGCCGTCTTAAATCGATAAAAACACAAAAACACCTTCGCAGGAAGGTGTTTTTGTGTGTCTTTATGCAAATATCTGAGAAACAACGCAATTATTTGGAAACTTGCTGTTCTACAGCCAGCGATGGCAGGGTGGAATCTTCCGGAGCAGATCCTTCTGATGGAGGTTGAACCTCTTTTTTGAATTGCTTCCAAGCGTGCATTGCCAGCGAAAGAGCGATAACGCCGTAGGAAACAAAGACCCGGAAGTACTCACCGATCTGAGCGTTGTCAAACAACTGTTTGCCAGCCTGGGGGGCTACGATGAACAGCGTATGGAACAAAATAACGCCGATGATGGCCTGTTTATTGGTGGCTTTCTGCACCGAGGCACCTCCAACCAGTAAGGCTGCAATGGCAAATTGCGCAATCTGGGTGTGGGCACCGTAGGTGGAGAAAGTGCCTATGTTCTGCAGGAAGATCAACTGTCCCCAGCTTGCCAAAACGGTGGAGATGATCATGGCAATCACACGGGTCTGATCCACATTAATACCGGAGGCCATTGCCACGCTCTGGCTTTGCCCAACTGTGCGCATGTTTTGGCCCAGGCGGGTAGACAGAAGCTTGTAATTAAACCAACACAATCCCGCAATCAAAAGAAAGGGCAGGACTGGCAACTTGACAAACAGAAGGACTTCTTCTATTTTCGGCACAAAAGTGAGGCCATAGATCAGTCCATAACCCAACAATGCCAAAATCGGTTTGGTCAGGTTTTTTGGTTGTGATTTATCGATCCAGAGGGATTTTACAATTTTCACTCCTTGCATGACTGCCAACACAATCAGCACTGCCGTCAGCGCATCCAACAAACCTAAGCGGTCTGTGGAAAGGAACCTCTCGATCACGGGAACATACGAAATACCAAAAATCAGCCCAACAATCCCAAGGAGAGTGAAATCTCCTTTGTTCAGCTGATACTTCTTGAGCAGGTGCAGGACAGCCTTGATGAGGGTGAGAACAAGGATTGCATAGAAAAGAATCGTGACAATATCCACCATTCGCACAGAATCGATGGCATACTTTAAGTTACCCGTGAGATCGATTGTGTTCTTAACTCCCACTCCACCCGAAATAATCAGCTTGGGATTATTGACCGGGATAATGCCACCGATTATCACCAGGAATAATAGCTGGTATAGACCATCAGCAAAATAGCCCAAAATGAGCCCGGCGATCATTTCCGCGCCCTTCATGCGGTTGAAAAGTCTACCCACCAGGTAACCAAACAGCACGGCAAGCGGGGTAGCAATCAGGACGCTCAAAAGCATGCCGCCGAAGCCGCCAAAGCCCCAGTAGACTACCCAAAATACAGCTATTTGGGCAGCAACTGCGCCGATGACAATGCCAAAGTTCAACCCCAAGCCGGCCAGAACGGGAATGATCAGGGCCAGAACTGTGAAGGTGTTACGGGTGATGCGGGTAAAAACACCATCCACAATGAAGGTCATGGGACTGCCGGAGAGCGCGATGGCAGCAACACAAATTGCCGCAAAAGCAATCATAACCTTGTTGTCAAAGAGGAAAGAACCAGCTTTTTGAAAAACGTTGGATTTTTGGCTCATTGGTTTCCTCCTTTCGTCTTGGATAAGGCATAGAGAATAATGCCATTGGAAATAATAATTCTTAACACTTCCGGCAGGGTGCCAATTTCGATTACTTCATTAACGACAGGTAAGGCGGTGACGAGGATCCCCTGGAAGAGCAAAGTGCCTATCAGCACATGCGAAATTTTCGCCCGTCTCACTGAAGCGCCGCCAATCAAAATCGAGGCAACACTCGCAAACCCCATCATTAGCGGTGCGTTGTAGAGCTGCAAAAAACCGTATGTCTGGGCGTATAGAATAATCCCGACTGCGCCAAGAACGGTTGAAATTGCTGTACCCTGGATGCGTTTGCGGTCAACATTGATGCCAGTGGAGGTGGTGAATAATTGATTTTCGCCTGCGCCGCTCATGGCAATACCAAGTTTGCTTCTGAAAAAGAGCCACACAATGAAACACAACAGGGCAAACACCAAAATCAAACCCAGAGGAACAGTAAAATCACCGATTTTAAAGGCTAACCAATGCAGCCATGTTGGCTGAGTTGACTGTACTACATCTGGATTGCTTAACAGACCTCCAAAGCTGCCTGAAAGACTGGCTGTGTTGCGCAAGCCTTGCCCTTGTAGCGGCCAGCTAAGCTCACCATTTTTGAAGGCGAGCGAGAGCCATACAATATTCATGAAAGCGATGACAGAAAAACCGACATAGGTGGAGACTGTCATTTCTGAGCCTTTGACCCGGTTTAGAAGCATGCCGTAGAGAGTACCCAAAACTGCCGCCATGATGATCCCGAAGGCGAGGGCTAAAAGAAGCGTTAACCAGGGAGCACCAGCCCCCAGCACTTCGTTCCAGTTCCTGAGAAAGTTAATTTCCATTGCTAAAACTGAACCCAGAAGTCCTGCGGAAATTCCCAATGAAACGCCAAAATTCAATCCAATGCCACTTTGAATGCCCGGAACCATAGCTAATACCAAAGTTCCGTACATCAACCAGCGTCTGACAACATCGCTGAATAATGCGGCTGGCGAAAACCCCAAAACGATCGATGTTATTACAAGGAAGATGAAAAACAGACCGATGATTAATCTTGGCAATCCGATGTTTTCGTAAATATTCTTCAAAGTTTTCATGCGGCTTCCTCCTCTCTGACACCTGCCATGGCCAAACCAAATGCTGCGTCAGAATCATCAGGTTTCATTACCGAGAAAACTTTCCCTTCAGAGACGATTGCGATGCGGTCGCACAAAGATCTGAGTTCTACCAATTCTGAACTGATCATCACAATCGTTGTCCCCTGTTCACGATTAATTTTTGTAAGATACTCCAGGACTAATTTTTTCGCGCCGATATCGATGCCGCGTGTCGGTTCTGAAACAATCAAAATCTTTGGATCCATTGTGATAGCCCGGGCCAGGCAGACCTTTTGTTGGTTGCCTCCCGAAAGACTGCCAGCCGCCTGGGAAGTTCCGGTGCAGCGGATATCGAGCAGTTTGATCATATCCCGGGTGTGCTGATCAGCTTTGGCTTTATCCAAAATTTTGACGGGACCGATTCGGGTTAGAAATTCATCCTTGATTTGCATTGCTGAAAAGGTGATATTTCGTTCGATTGACTCACCAAGTAACAAACCGACACCTCTGCGGTCTTCTGAAACAAAGGCAATATCGTTGCGGAGGGCTTCACCTAACTTGCTAAGGTCCAGATGCTTTCCAAAGGCAATCACATCCCCTTGGGTGTCAAAAAGACCCATAATGCCGTTGGCGATGCCAATTTTTCCTTGTCCTGCCAATCCACCGAACCCAAATATTTCCCCTTCACGGATTTTGATGTTCATGCCTTTCACACGTTCGCCTGGCATGTCCACGTGATAATCTTTGAATTCGAGCGCGATTTTGTCGTCTGACAAGTCGCGGCTTCCTAAAAGGTCGTCATCAACCAGTTTATCGACCTTTCGCCCAATCATGAGTTCGGCTATCTTTGCCAGGGTAATTTCCTTGACATCTTTTCGGGCAACAAATTCACCATCCCGTAGAATCGTCATGCTATCAGCCACAGCCATAACTTCAGTTAACCTGTGGGTAATAAAAATAATTGCAATTCCCTTTTCGGCAATCAACCGCATGATTTCCAACAAACGGTCCGCTTCTCCTTCAGTCAATACAGCGGTGGGTTCGTCAAAAACCAGCAACTTAATGCCAGTTTTGTCAATTTCCCGGGCGATTTCGACGAATTGTTTATAACCAATCGGCATTCCTGCCACTTTGGTATATTCTTCAATGTTCATCATCCCGATGCTATCCAAAGCTTTTCGGGATTCCTTGGACATTTGAGTCCAATTCAATTTGTCAAGTAAATCACCAAAAAGCTTGCTCAATGCGCCAGGTTCGCCAATTTCTCTGCCCAGCTTGATGTTTTCTGTGACATTGAACTCAGGAATAAGCATAAATTCCTGGTGAACCATACCAATTCCACAATTCATGGCAGTATGGGGACAATCAATCGCTGTTGATTCTCCACTCATCTGGATTTCACCTTCAAAACCGCCAGTGGAATAGATTACCGGCATTCCAAAAAGAATATTCATCAGGGTTGACTTGCCGGCGCCGTTTTCTCCGACCAGGGCATGTATCTCGCCCGGCTTAACATGAAGGTTCACGCCTTTAAGAACCCGGTTGCCGTAATATTCTTTAGAAATATTCTTCATTGACAGCAAATATTGGTCTTCCAATACTGAGCCTCCTTCTTCTAATTTCAAAAAGAAGTGCCGGCTTGCGCTCTGCAAGCCGGCGCTTTGTGGAGTCTAATCGTTAATTAAGATCTCTCTACTGCGAGAAATCATAGAAAGGTGCCAGCAACATCAGGAAGTTGGGTAGATCAACGCCGTCTTCATTGTAAGATGTCACGGTGATATCGCCAACATTTCTTGCCGCGGCAGCTTCATTCAGGGCTTGCTTGAAGGCTTCGACGTCCCGGGGATCTGTGACTTCACCTTCTGCGAATTTGATTGCATAGCGAACGCCTGCGTCAATCATCAGCATATTGATGGGAACACCCCAGGTTGACATGCGGCCTTCCTGGCCTTTTTCCTTCAGCTTAATGGCAATTTGATCGAGCATATATTGCACATCGCCTTCGTGACCCGAGACATCAATGTTCAAACCAGCTGGATACCCATGATAGGGGCTTGGGCAGCACTGCTGTGGATAGATCGCGCCGTTTTCCCAGATGGTCCGGATGAGAGGTTCCTGCATGGCACAGTTCGTGGAGAAGAAGGCTGTGTCTTTGCCGTAGGTAGCAATTTGCCGTGGAACATCTTCAGTAATAAACTGCTGTGCACCGGAGACGCCAGCGTCGCCTGTTGGATCGGGGGCGTTGACTTCCACCAGTTCGATGCCTAATTCCGCACAGGTTTCCTTCATGATCTCAAGGCGCCGGGCAATAGTCGCATAGGACAGATGCCGCGGGAATGAGTAGTGGATGAAGGTCTTGGCACCCATTTTGGCTGCCAACTCGGGGATCGTGCGACCCATTGAAATTTCGTCGACCTGTAAAACGATGTCTGCTTTTTCTGCGATGATGGGAGGATCTTCTGCGGGGACACCAGCGACAAACAGCATGTCAGGTCGGGTTTCGCGGACCTTCTCAATGGCTGCTGCAGCACCTGGAATAGCCTGCACAAATACGATCGCCTTCACTTCAGGATCAGACGCCATCTGCACGACTTGGGAGATGGTTGTTTCTGTCTCGGTTGAGAAGTTATCAGGATAAGTCGCATGGACGATCATATCGCCATACTTGGCGATCTGGTTCATGGCTTCCTGGTATTCCTCTTCACCCTGTGAGACGGTTCCTGTCATGATCCCGATTTTGTAAGGCTTTTCTTCGGGTTCCACTACAACAGGCTCTTCTTCAGCGGGCTCTTCTGCTGGGGGTGGTTCTGGTGTTCGACAAGCTGTAGTTGAAAAAATCAACACAAAGCTCATCATCAACAGTACCAGTTGAACAAGAAACTTCTTACTTTTCATCTATTACTCCTTATTTGATTTTGTTAAGGAAATGGCGAAATTGGTTTGCTATTGGGAAAATATTGTGACCAGCTCTCCACATAACTAGTCAGATATGTTCAAAGCCAACCAAGTAAGTGGGCAGATCTTTTTGCTCACTTGGTTCGATGTTATCATTTGCCAAAAAAACTGTCAAGGAAAATTTTCACAATCAATGTTGGGCAACTTAAGTAGCAAAGCATAAAATTTAGGATTTAATCAAAAACACGCGTTGATATAAGTTTTTTGCGAAAAATATTGGTATTGATGAGGATTTTCACACTTAATCTGGCCTCAACAATGTTCCGGATTTTGCCCAGGTCTTTTGGGTTATGCTTAACTGTGGTCGGTTAGCAGCATTTGACCTCGTTGCTTGATAAAGATAGAATCAAAACCTGAAAGGAACTTTCCATTTGTTTCTAAAGAAGACCGCCAATATCTGGTTTCCAATTTTGATAATACTTGCACTGGTTGGAGCAACGTTCATCAACCTTCGTTTGGCTTCTACTTTTCAACTGCAGGATGATTTCGCTCCGAGATGGGTGGCTGCCAGGGAGTGGATGCAAAGCGGTGCATCCCCTTATAGCGACTCCACGCACACAGTAACTCTCGACTTGCTGGATGAGAACGGGAACGAACCTGCCAGCCTGAGTAAAGGTCGTTTTGTTGACCCAGTCTGGTATGTGCTTTTTTATCTGCCTGTTAGCTTTGTTCCATACACCATCGCCAGGGCAATTTGGATGACTTTGATTGAGCTTAGTCTGGTGCTCAGCGTTTACCTTTCGATCCGCATGGCAGGCTTCAAGTTGAGCGTGCCGGAAATTGTGATCATGTCTTTTTTGGTAATGGTTTTCTATCCCTTGTTCAAGTCGGTTTTAACGGTCAGCGTAACTGCACCTTTTGTATTCTTATCGCTCCTTGCCGTCTACCTGGCATGGGAACGGCAGGGTACCATGGCAGGCTTGCTGTTCGCGCTTTCCGTATGGATGGTGCCGCCCAGCATCTTCCTTGTGATAATGTTCATGATTTGGCTTGGAGCACGCAGAGATAATTCTCTGGCAAAGATTTTTTTTAGTTCTCTTGCCTTCTTCATTTTTGTGTCTTTGATCCTCTTCCCGGGTTGGATCGCAGAGTGGTTTGCCAGCTACCTGCGCTTATTTCCAGACTTTTCGTGGGTTCGAACCCCTCTGATGGTACTTGGGGCACTTTTCCCGGGGGCAAGCGCACAAATCGCGATTGCACTCAGCCTGGTGATGTTCATCATGATGCTCGTGGAATGGTACGGCATTGGCGAACGTGAGGGGCGGGGTTTTCATTGGAAGCTGATGTTGACCTTCAATCTGCTCTACTTATTTAACTTGACATCAGAAGGTATTTATCTTTTGTGGCTATTCGCTCCCTTATTCAGCGTTTACAAGTATTTAACAGAAAAATGGCGTGTTTCTGGTAAAATTATTGCCTGGGTAACATACCTTGCCTTGATATTTATTCATTGGCGTCGTTTTCAATTCACTCAAAACTGGCTGCCGGAGGAATCATCTCTGGTCATCCTTTTGTTGCCCACAATAACATTCTTAGGCTTGCAGTGGTTTAGGTGGTGGGCAACCGTCAGTCCTAAAGCGCTGATTGACTCGATAGAAAATTAAGAAGGAGCAGGAAATGGCAAAGAAAAGAGTTGGAATCCTCACCGGAGGCGGAGACGTCCCGGGCTTGAATATCGCGATCAAATCGGTTGTACTTAATAGCCTTGATGGTGATTATGAAATTGTTGGTATTCGCAGGGGGTGGCTTGGTTTATTGGGCTACGACGTAAATGACCCGGCAACCCACGAGCTTTACATCCGCGATTTAGATCCGACTGTGGTTCGTCGCGTGGACCGCACAGGCGGTACTTTCCTGCACACATCCCGAACCAATCCATCCAAAGTGCGTGCCAAGGATACCCCGGCATTTTTGCGCGACAGCAAATGGGGCAAGGTAGTGGATGAGGTATACGAGATTACAGACTATACTGATCACATCCTTAACGTGATCGATCACCTCAATCTCGATTCTCTGATCACCATCGGCGGTGATGATACTCTCAGCTATTCCGCCCGCCTGGTCAGGGAGGGCGTCAAACTAAATGCGATTCCCAAAACAATGGATAATGATGTGCTTGGCACGGAGTACTGCATTGGCTTTTCTACTGCTGTCACACAGGCCGTCAACCTGATCACTAATTTCCGCACCTCGATCGGTTCTCATGAACGCATTGGAGTTGTGGAGCTTTTCGGTCGAAATTCCGGTGAGACAGCTCTTATCACAGGTTATCTGAGCTACGTTGACAGAACAATCATCTGCGAAGTTCCTTATAATGTGCATGAAGTTGCTGAACTTCTGGCATCCGATAAACGCAACAGCAAATCCCATTACTCCATTTGCGTCATTTCTGAAGGAGCCCATACTGATGGCGGCGAAATTGTAGAATCAGGCGAAGCAGATGCCTACGGTCACCGCAAACTCGGAGGTATCGGCGAGGTGCTTGCTGACCAAATCAAGACCCTTACCGGTTACAACACGATGTACCAGAAACTTGGCTACCTGGTTCGCAGCGGCGCTGCCGACATGCTCGACCGCA
>CAZOYK010000075.1:0-5992 GCA_964584065.1 uncultured Anaerolineaceae bacterium
CGACGGATTTTAAGTCCGTTGCGTCTGCCTATTCCGCCACCGCCCCGTGTGTGCAGTATTTTACCATTATCCAGGCATTTATAGACCACAATTTTTCTAAAGAAAACCACGCGTTTAGTTCTGCTTCAGCTAATAATAATCAGAACCCTCTTCAGTCTCCCATCCGCTTTGCGGCGGGAGCCAGCTTCCCCCAGGGGAAGCCCAAAACAGAACACTACCAAAAATTATCCACATGAGTTGAATGGAAATGCCGGGTTGAACCTCGAAAAAATATACGGGGGAGGTGGCGCATGCCGGGGCTACAAATGAAAGGCAGATCGCCATACCCTGCTTCGTGGGCACAGGCGGTCGCTTTGCTCCCTCTCGATGACGTGTGATTTCTGCTGGTGACGGTGGGTTGGCTATTTCGAGGTTAATACAAGGCAAGATTCTATGACGCCAACCCACCCTACGAAGATATCTTTACCCTCTTCAGTCTCTGACCCCCCTTTAATTCCCCGCTTCTCTTTCGCTGCGCTTCACGGATCTTAGACAAAGAGGGGGTAATCAATCCTCCGAAAAAAAACAGTGGAATTGTCGGGTTCAACCCCATTCGCTACGCTCAGGGGTAGGTGGCGCAAGCCGGGCTACAAAAGAAAGGCAGATCGCCATGGTCGCTTTGCTCCCTCGCGATGACGTGTGATTTCTATTCGTGCCGGTGGGTTGGCTATTTCGATGCTAAGACAGGTCGAGATTCTGTGACGCCAACCCACCCTACCAAGACATCTTGAGAAGATCCAGCTGAGGAGAACAAAAAAGCCGGGTTGAAGTACGCAACCCGGCCTACAACTTCCCCCAGAGAAAGCCCAAGGTGAGAAACAGCCCCGTTTTCGGCGCGATAACTTATAATAAATCCCCTATGGAACTGACCCTCGGCAACTGGTTTTTGTCCTTTTTGCCTATCCTGACCGTTATGGTCCTGATGCTCCTCTTCAAATGGGGAGCTTTGCGCGCTGGCGCCATGAGCTTTTTGGTGGCGGTCGCCGTCAGCCTGATCGCTTTCGGCGGAAGCTGGCTGATCCTGGCCTGGTCGCAGGTGAAAGCGCTGGTGCTGGCTGCAAATCTGCTCGCGATCATCTGGGGTGCTCTGCTGCTTTACAGCCTGGTCAGTGAAGCGGGCAGCATCCGCGCCATCTCGCTCTTCGTCCCGCGCCTTTCCAATGATCGCTCGATCCAGCTGCTGCTGATCGCCTGGCTGTTCACGTCTTTCCTGCAGGGCATGGGCGGCTTCGGGGTGGCTGTGGCGGTGTGCGCGCCGATTTTGGTGGCGATGGGCTACAGCCCGATCCTCGCGATTGTGATGACCACCATCGGGCACGGCTGGGCGGTTGCGTTTGGCGGGATGGGCTCTGCGTTTGAGTCGCTGATCGCCGTTGCGGGATTGCCGGGCATACTAATCGCCCCTTATGCCGCCATCCTCTTCGCGCTCAGTTTCGTGCCCACAGGCGTGATCATCACGTTTCTCGGCACCGGATGGAAAGGTGTGCGGCATGCTTTCCCCGCCATTTTCGCTGTCAGCCTGACGATGGGCGCCACGCTTTACGTTCTCAACGCAAATGGTTTCTGGAGCCTCAGCACCATCGTACCTTCGCTGGTGGGCATCGCCACAATCGTGCTCCTGACGCGCCTGCCAGGCTATCACGGCGCAAAAACTGCCATCGTAAATGGGGATCAGGAACTGAATCCGAGGGATTTGCTGGTGCATCTGACGCCTTACATTTTGCTGGTGGCGATTGGGATTGCTGTCGCCATGATCCGACCGCTGAATGCTTTCCTCAACCAGGTTTCGATCAGCTTTTCGTACCCCGAGATTGTGTCGGGGTTGGGCTTCGTGACCCCGGCTGAATCCAGCCCGATCCTGCACCCCTTCTCCCACCCGGGGATGGTGCTGTTTGTGACTGTTTTTCTTTCATTCCTTGTGTTGAAGCGTGCTGGCAAGCTCAAGCACACCTCTCCCCGCCGCATTCTCAGCCTGACTTCGCACAACTCGGTTGACGGAAGCCTGGGCATCGTGGTGATGGCGGGTGTGTCTACGATTATGACGCACGTCGGCATGACGAGCACGCTGGCGAGGGGGATCGCTGAAACGATCAACGCGGTGATCTACCCGGCGGTGGTGCCATTTGTGGGGGTGATTGGCGCATTTCTGACCGGGACAAATAATAACAGTAACATCCTGTTTGGCGCGCTCCAGGCAGAGGCGGCTGCCCTGCTGAAGCTGAACGTGCCGCTGATTTTGGCGGCACAGCACGCAGGCGGTTCGATGGGGAGTGTGATGTCTCCCACGAAGTTGATTGTGGCCTGCATCACGGTTGGGCTTGGCGGGCAGGAAGGCAAGGTCTTGCGCAAGCTGATAGGTTATGGTCTAATCCCGATAAGCGTGATTGCAGTCTCTACGGCGATCTGGTCGTGGTTGCTGAGCGGTGGAGCGTGAAATGAGCCTGAGCAAAGGAACCAAGAAATTTCGCATCAACATGCTGGTCCTCGTGATCGAGGTCTTGCTGCCGTTCTTGCTGCTTTACGCGCTTCGAAACGATTACACATTGCTCGGCAGGATCACCTCCGCGATCCTGGTGCTGGGCATTATTTATCTGGTGGTGTTTAAATGAAAATCAAAAAACAAATCATCTTTCTGATTGCAGGTCTGCTTTTGCTGGTTGTGAGCGGCTTTCTCTTCACCCGGCGGGCTATCCCGGTTACCTCCCAAAGCCAGGCTGTTGCGCTTGGTGACTGGCTCTACGGCAGCGGCGGCAGCCTGAACGTGATGGTGACCTACCCCGAAAAATTGGAAAGCGGACGCAAGAATTTGATCACGGTGGCATACCAGGCAGACAAAGCACTGGAGAGTGTGTTGGACGATGGCGTGGTTTTTGACCTGCAGCTCGACATGGTCAAAACCGTCGTTTCGCCGCAGAAGCGCATGCTGATCCCGGTGGAAAGCGGACGGCAAACTTTCGTTTGGGAAGTGGAGCCCTTCCTTTCTGGTTTTATTGGTGCTGAGCTTTTGATGGCGCTTGGAGACAACACGATCAGCGGCAATTATGCGATCACCGCACAGCAAAAAATCGATTTCAGCATGGAAATCGTTGAGTCCACTGCTGCCACCCGGGGTGAATTGACCACATGGGGGTTTGTTTGCCTGGGTGCTGGCTTGCTGAGCCTGCTGGCTGCCTACCTTTTTAATAAGCAGAAGCAGCCTGTAAAGAAACGAAGGTAGCCTGACATGGATCAAACCATCCGACGCCGTTCCCTGCGCTCCGTTTTTTTAGACGCACCCCTGACCGCACTGGACTCCATCCCGCCAGTGATGATCACCGGCGTCACGAGTGACTCGCGCCGCGTGCGTAAGGGCTTTGCCTTCGTCGCCATCAAAGGCGAAAGCAGCGACGGCTACAATTACATCCCGTCGGCGGTTGCCAATGGCGCGCGTGTGATCTTGAGCGATCGTCCTGCGCCGGATGGGCTTGCAGTCCCCTACGTTCGCCTGGAGGGAGACTTGCACTTCGCGCTGGCGTACCTGGCAGCGAGCTTCCAGCACTTTCCGGCACACAAACTGCGCATGATCGGCGTGACGGGCACGGATGGCAAAACCACCACCTCGATGTTGATTCATCACCTTTTGACAAAGTCCGGCATTGCCGCCGGCATGATCAGCACAGTCAACGCGCTGATCGGTGACCAGGCGCTGGATACCGGCTTCCACGTGACCACGCCCGACTCGCCCGACGTTCAGGCATACCTGGCGCAAATGGCGGCTGCCGGCATGACGCACTGCGTGCTCGAAACGACCTCGCACGGGCTGGCGCAGGGGCGTGTGATCGCCTGCGATTACGACCTGGCGGTTGTTACCAACGTCACCCACGAACACCTCGATTATCACGGCAGCTATGAGAATTACTTACAGACCAAGGGCAGGCTGTTCGAAATGCTCAGCGAAACGCCGCCCAAACGAATCGGCAACCTGCGGCTGGCTGTGCTCAACAAGGACGACCGCTCCTATGGCTTTCTCAAGCGCGTGTCTCCCCCAGGATTCCTGACTTACAGCCGGATCAACGAAGCCCACCTTTGGGCAGATGAAATCACCAGCAGCACCAGCGATCTGAGCTTCATTCTGCACACAGAAACAAAGCAATTGCCGGTGAATTGCCCCATCGCCGGTTTTTACAACGTCTCCAACATCCTGGCTGCGCTTGCAGCAGTCACTGCGCTTGGGGTAGAGCTTGAGCAGGCCGTCAGGGACCTGGAGAGCTTTGAGGGCATCCCCGGGCGCATGCAGCGGATTGATCTTGGGCAGGACTTCACTGCCATGGTGGACTTTGCCCACACGCCAAATGGGCTCGAAAACGCGTTGATCACCGCCCGTGCCATGACAAACGGTCGGGTGATCGCCGTTTACGGCTCAGCCGGTCTGCGCGACCGTGAGAAACGCCGCATGATGCCCGCAGTCTCAATTAAACACGCCGATATCACCATCCTCACGGCTGAGGATCCACGCACGGAGCCGCTCGAGAGCATCCTCGAAGAAATGGCACAGTCGGCAATCAAAGCCGGCGGCATCGAAGGCGAGAATTTTTATTGTGTGCCAGACCGGGGCGACGCGCTGCGCAAAGCCATCAGCCTTGCTGAGCCTGGCGACCTGGTGATCGCCTGTGGTAAAGGGCACGAGCAATCGATGTGCTTTATCAGCACGGAATACGATTGGGACGATCGTACCGCCATGCGTGCCGCTTTGGCAGAACACCTCGGAGTTGATGGTCCGGCAATGCCCTGGCTGCCGACCAGTTCTACGCCAAAACCTGGTTAATTTAAACAGCTATTTTCGATTGCGGGTTCGCAGGAACATTTCCCCCAACGACCCGCCGTTAAATCCGCCAAAAACTGCCATCAAGCTGACCAGCGCGGAAAGCAAACCGCTCTTCCAGGTCACCAACCCAATCACGATCATGCCAGCCAGCCCACCGTAGACTCCGTAGGTGAGACCGCGCTTATCTTTGGCGATGATGGCAACCAGGAAACCCACTGTCAGTGAGCCCAGTAAGACCCCCAGCATCAGGGTCGTATCCAGACCGGTCATCAAATCGCCATAACGCGCCACAAGGCTGTCGACCAGACCAAAGAATATTAAGGCCCAGGCAACATTGCCAGCCATCGCTAGCAAAAGGTAGGCGATTTTGGTACCGCGAATGTCGAGTATTCTTCTCAGTTTCATGCGCTAATTCTATCAGGAACTTTTCGGAAGGCAGGCTCTGACTGTGTCTGCCAGAGCCTTATCGAGATCACCTTTTTCGTAACCAAGCTGCTCGCGAGTGTACTCAGTGTCCAGGAAGGCGTTGCGGGTTTGCAGCTCAACAAAGGGGACCATCGAAAGTCCGCTTTCTTTGCCGCGCAGCTTGTAGCCAAGTTCCAAGCCAGCCATGGCAGGCTTGAGCAGCCAATTTGGCAGTGTGATGACGCGTTTTGGCTTGCCAAGGATCTTGCCAATGCGCCCCAGGAATTCCACCCAGGTCAGATTGTCAGAGGCGATCGGCCATTCTTCGCCAGATTTCCCAGCCTCAAGCGCGCACACGGCTGCCCGCCCGACTTCATCCGCGCTTACCATGGCGCTGCCGCCAGCTGGATAGAACGCCCAGGGCAGGCTGCTGTTCAGGTAGCCGATCAGTGGCTTCCAGAGGGGAGTCTTGCCCGGCAGTGAGCCGAAAATGTAAGGCAGCATCAAAAAGCTGACCGCCATGTCAGCACCGGCCTCTTCCAGCGCCTCGCGGATCTGCTCAACCCGGCTGCGGATGTAGGGGTGGCGCTCAGGCAGGCGCAGTTCAGGCCAGCGCCGGTGGCAAGCCACGAAGTAAGAGCTGAAGACCACCGCCTGCTTGATGCCAACCTCCTTGCCCAAGCGGATCAGCCTACGGGTGGCGACTATGTTCGCATCGTAGAACTTGGGATAAGCCGGCGCTTT
>CAZOYK010000075.1:6092-11215 GCA_964584065.1 uncultured Anaerolineaceae bacterium
CGGTTTGCGGCTACGGCGAAGGCTGTCGCCTTCTCGGTCGGCAGACTGCCATCGCTCAATCCCGATCGCAGCACCTGGTTCAGGTTCAGGCGCAGGCTGAATTGATACAACTCCGCCCTATTGGGATCCAGGAAGTAAATCGACGGGTCAGGAGGCGGTGAGTAAGACATCTGGTTGAACTTCAAACTCGCGAAGTCCACACCTGAGTCTCCTCCATCCACATCCTGATAAGGATAGGGATCTTCGCAGGTTATCAGACCGCTGATTTGAGAAGCCAGGCAGTGCGAACTGCGCCCGTCAGAATGGAGCAGGAAGAGTTCATCCTTGCTAACTGCCAGATCAATTGCTTGCTGCAAGTTCACCGGCATGTCATCAAAGTACGAAACCGGGACCTGGTCAAAATTGGAATTGAAACCACTATAGATCCAGATTGCGTTTGCAGCCGGGTCAAGTACAAAAAGCCAGCCGGAGTCGAAGGCAATGCTCTTCAGACCCTGCCATCCGCCATCGGGGGGCAGCAAGGCTGCCGCTGTGGGGGTGGCTCCGACCGCGCAATATAAGAGGTTGCCAGCCGCGTCAATCGCTAAAATCGGTGCTTTGGCGGGATTATTGATCGGGATGGCCAGCATATCTACCAATTTTCCCACTTCAATTCCACCATAACTGCCCGGACTGCATTTAAAGCCTTCATCCGGCAAGTAGCCTTGCGATTGGAGGGTCAGGTGCCTGACCTCACCGCTGGTTTGGTCCAGCAGGTAAAGATCGCGGTTTAAAGAAATGATGTTGCTAACATTCATTTCAGGGAATAAACCAGGTGTGAATGCCGGCTTGTAGATCAGCCTTTTGGCTCCATCCAATTCATCCAGCGCCAGCCTTGCCCGTAGATATAAAGCGTTTACCTCATCTGATTTTTGGTAGGCTGCAGCTTTGTCGAGCCACTGGATGGTCTGGTTCCAACCCTCGCGCTTCAGATCATCCGTCTGCATCAGCGCAGCATTGTTGGCTGAGGCTTCCGCCTGTGCCAGGAAGTAGCCATACTCGTTACCCTGCCCCTGCGAAAGGTAGATAAAAGTGGTCAAACCAATCAGCAGCAGTGGCACCAATATGGCGATCAGCCACTTGCTCAGGGCGGAGAGTTCGGTAAGCGGTTTGCCATCCTCGCGTATCTTTTCGCCTTTTTTTTGGATGATCGCTTCTGTCTTATCCTCGATACCTTTCAAGAAGCTTGCCCCTTTGGCAACGCCTTGGAGGGCTCCCGTCTTGAATTGCTCTACATCAAAAATCGGAGCAGACTGCGTTTCATCTTCTGTCATCGGTTCCGTAGCGGTTTCTTGTGGAATAATTTCGGGTTCTGTGGGTGGGACTGGGGGTTCTTCCGGCTGCGATTCTGGCTGAGACTCTGGCTTGGTTTCTGGCTTGGTTTCTGGCTTGGTTTCCGGCTCGATTTCTGGCTTGCTTTCCGGCTGGGTTTCTGTGGATGAAGAAAGATTCACCAGTGGTACGTTTTTAAAGAGGTCTTCTGCCAGTGAGCCATTGTCTTCTTCCGCCTCTGAAGGTTCCAGAGTTTCTTCCGGCCATTCGAGTTCCTGCTCTTCAAGCGACTCAGGCTCAACCAGTTCCTCTTCAACTTCCTGAGTTTCCAGGACAGGCTGGGCAGGTTTGTGGTCAAGGCGCGCTTTGAGGCTCAAGCCCTCACCGTATGTCAGCCTGATCAGGTCCGTTTCACCCAAGAGCGGCAAAAATTCTCCCAGACTGACAGTGTCGGCTTTCAGGCGTTCAGATGTCAGCAAATCCGCTGGGATTTGCTGAGCAACGAGCACAAAATCTCCGTCCGTTACAGCGGATTGGAAAAACCGCGGGTGGACCACCGAGCTGAGTCCCAGTCCACGGGGATCAAGCTCAGCGTCAGCAAAATGCTCCAGCCCATTGTTCGTAACCAACAGCGCTTCCGCCTTACCGTTGATGCCAACAAACAAGGTCTCATGGTGGATCACGCCCACAAGCACAGAGGTTGTTTGCCAGGTGTCCTTTTCCTGCAACTGACTGTTGCCGGAGAGGAAGGTCTTGTTTAAGCCATCCGCCAGGCTGCGCATGGCATTGGTAACCGAACCACCTGTCTTAAAGAAGGCTGCTGTCAGCTTGGTCAGGGTCTGACCCAAAAACTCATCACTCAGGCTCACCGCATCGGATGGCCAGAGCTTGACAATCAGGCTATCCTCTTCACGCCCGCGTGCAGCGCCTTTCCCCGCGGAAGCAGTAAACAGCAGCCTGTGCTGGTGATTCTGGAAGGAGTAAGTGGTCAGGTCAAATTTCATAGCACACCTTTTAGATCAATTTTGATAATGCGTACATTGTGGAGTACACAATTCATGCCAGAGGGTATAATCGGACACATGCAATTTTCACTGATCACCGATCCCGCCGAATGGCAAAGCCTTGAGGATGAATGGCAAGCCCTCGCGGCTGAAACACACCGACCACTGCCATTCCTCACGTTTTGGTATCAGCATACCTGGTGGCAGACGCTCGGCGGGGGTGAGTGGTCACATACATTTAGCCGGCTGCAGATCATTATTGCCCGCCAGAATGGTCGGCTCATCGGTTTGGCACCCCTGTTCTACTCGGAAAAGGCGGGTAACCTGCCAGCGTTGCGTTTCATTGGTCAGATCGAAGTTTCGGACTATCTCGATTTTCTGTGCCCGCTTTCGGATCTCCAATCTTTCATTACGGGTTTGCTTGATTTCATCAAAACTGAGCCTGGTTTGCATTCGCGCAATCTCAACCTGGCTAATTTCCAGGATGACTCGCCCAGCCTGCCCATTCTGCGCGAACTTTGTGAGCAAAAAGGCATTTCATACAGCAGCGAGATTCTGCAGCCTTCCCCATTTATCCCGATGAAAGCAAACTGGGAAGATTATCTGGCCTCCATCTCCAAGAAACAACGCCACGAGATCCGCCGCAAACTGCGCAACGCTGACGCCCACCATGAAACTGATTGGTACATTGTCACGGCCGAACATGATCTGCAGGAAGAAATGCAGGCTTTCATCAGTATGATGCGCAATGAACCCCAAAAAGCGGCTTTTCTTAGCCCCGAAATGGAGAGCTTCCTCACACAAACCGCTGCCAGGGCACTCGAGGTTGGGCAATTGCATCTTGCTTTTCTTATCCTCGATGGGCAAAAGGCGGCCGGCTATCTTTCTTTCCTGGCTGGCGGCAAACTCTGGGTTTACAACTCTGCCTGGAATCCAGACTTTAGCTGCTGTTCTCCCGGATGGGTGCTGTTGGCAAAAGTCATTAACTGGGCGATTGAACAAGGTTTGACCGAGGTCGACATGATGCGCGGCGACGAGGAATATAAGTATCGAATTGGCGGGATCGATCGCCATGTAATCTCGTTCAAAACTCAGTTTTAATTGCAATAAAATCCCCCTAAAAAACTCTAACGCAATATTAATGGCGGACAGGTATGCTTTTCTTGACGAGGATAATCCTCACATGGTAACATTAATGGAATTAGTTTAGCACTCTCCCGTCGAGAGTGCTAATTATGAAAAGAAACATGACAGATCTGACTTCGCGACAAAAAATCATCCTTTCACTGATCGTGCACGAGCATACCCGCACGGCTCAGCCTGTAGCGTCCAAAACTCTGATCGAGGATTTTGGCCTGCAGATCAGCTCTGCCACGGTGCGCAACGAAATGAACACGCTCACCGAGCTCGGTCTCATCCGTCAGCCCCACACCTCCGCGGGGCGTGTGCCAACTGAAGAAGGCTACCGCTTTTTTGTCAGTAACCTGGTGCAGCAAACTGCCCTTCCGACCGCCACCCGCAACACGATCAGCCACCAGTTTTATCAATCGCGGCGCGGTCTGGACCATTGGCTGCCCCTGGCCGCCTCGGTACTGGCAAATCAAAGCCAGGCAGTTTCGCTGGTCACTGCCCCACACTCGGAGAAAATCGCATTCAAGCACATCGAACTGATCTCCACCCGCGGTTCACAGGTGCTGATGGTACTGGTGCTGGTAGGCGGCGAAATCCGCCAACAGATCCTGGCTCTTGACGAGGTATACAGCCAGGAGACTCTCTCGCGAACCGCAAACCAGTTCAATCAGGATCTCGAGAACAAATCTCTTCGTCAGATCGAAGCCCTCAAACCCAGTGCTGATCCACTGATTCAGCAAATATTGGCGGCGATTCTTGATCAGATGCACCTCAACGAAGAACTCGTTACGGGTGAACTGTTTCTTGATGGCCTGTCAAACGTTCTCTCAACGCCTGAGTTTGCCGTCATCAACCAAAGCAGTTCACCCCTGCGCCTGCTGGAAGAACGCCCCATGCTCGATGACTTGTTCTCACGCACGGTGTTGACGGAAAACATTGGCGGCGTGCAGGTGTTGATCGGCGGCGAAGGCACCTGGCAGGAACTGAGAGATTGTTCGGTCATTCTGACCCGCTACGGCATCCAGGACCAGCTTTCCGGCATGCTGGGCGTCCTTGGTCCAATGCGCATGCCTTACGGTCAGGCTATCAGCGCGGTCCGCTTTGTGGCGGATCTGCTCTCGGACTTGGTTACCGATACTTTGATTGAATAAGTTACGCTATTATGAAAATTTTTAAGAGGAAGAATATGACAGAAGACACAGAAAACAAAAACGAAACGCCCACCCCGGAAGATGTAAGCCCCGACCTGGCTGCACTACAGGCTGAAAACGCCGACCTGCGCAAGCAAAGTGAAGATTACCTAGACAGCCTCCAGCGTGAGCGAGCCAGTTTTGCCAACTACAAACGCCGCATCGATCTGGATAACGCCAGTTACGCTGAGCGCCTGCTCGGCGAACATGTCAAGTACTTCCTGCCGGTTGCTGATGATCTGGAGCGATCTCTTTCCCACCTGCCGGAAGATCCGGACTGCGCCAATTGGATCTCAGGGATTGAACTTATCCTGCAGAAACTGCTCAAGACGCTTGAAGCAAAAGATGTCCGCCCCCTTGAACTAAAACCCGGAGACATGTTTGACCCCACCACGCAGGAAGCGGTCACCCATGAAGAAAACGACACTTATTCCGATGGACAAATTATTGAAGTTGTCCAAACCGGTTATCAAATCAAAGATCGCGT
>CAZOYK010000076.1:0-11097 GCA_964584065.1 uncultured Anaerolineaceae bacterium
GGCATTACCACCCACACCCGGCTGCCCGCTTGTCATCCACTTATCAATGCGCAGATAAGGTTTTGGACCAATAGTATAGATCAGATCAAAACTGGCTGTGTTATCCTCAACGTACGTGTCGTTTTCATCCGGTGTCACAGTCGCAGTATTGGTCAGGACAGTGCCCAGTTCTATCGGCGTTCCATCAGGTATACGCGTATTGAAATTGATATTCACATTCCAGCCCGGTTCGAGCCGGTCCAGCAAAACTGTGAAATAACCATCATACGTTTGAACATCAAACCATTCCCAAAAGTTCACGCCTATTCCGCCATCGAGCTCCATCACTGTTGGCAGAATATCCGTCACCAACACATCCTCAATGGTCTGATCGCCAATATTTTCCACCTGCAGCTGGTACCAGGCACTTGAGCTATCTCCATGCCAGTCTCCCCATTTGAATATTCGCAGGTTGGGGCCATGATCTCGCACGGTCTCAGTAAAACTGGAACTGTTATTCTCAGTATTTTCCTCACCATCTATCACATCGATAGCGGCACTATGAACCAACTCCGTTCCAGGTAATGTCGTTGTATCGATGTTTACATAGACCTCTATCGTGCCAGAATACCCGGCTCTCAAATCATCTACCAGCCAGGTCACTGTGTTACCTACTTGCACAGGATCGCCAATAATATTGGCCATTTCCCAGTGGTCCCAGCCAGCAAAGCTCGTTCCGGGAGGTAAGGTTGTGCTTACCTCTATCGGACCGGTAACTAGTACGTTTCCATCGTTTCTGAAGTAGATACCATAGCGGTACTGCCCACCCGGAACCAGGCTACCCCAGTGCCAGTTCAGACTAATAGAGAGATCAAGGTAAGGTTCTCCTACGTTGTGATATAGCCATGCTTCGTTATCTTGTTCGTTGGGGTCATCATTGTCCGCAGAAATCACAGCTGTGTTAACCAGCTCATCATTTACCTGGGCATCGGGACTCAAGCTTACTTGCATGTAGACATCCCGGCAGCTCCAGCCAGGGATTGAAGGATACGTTAAAGTCAATACCTGTCCTTCATGGGAATCCTCCTCCCAACCCGCATGACCGCCCCACCAATCTACCAAAGTAACTGCATCGGGTAAAGTGTCAGTTAGAGTCAACTCCGTACTGCCAGTCGGACCGTTATTGCAGACATTCACGCTATAAACAAACTCCTGCCCGGGTGCTGGGTTCCAGGTCCAGGTGTCTTTGCCCACATTCAGGTGCGTGTTATTGGCGATGACCGTGCCCGACCAGGTGCGCGTGCGGTCTTCAGGATTGCCTGAATCGAAAGTGTCAGAGCTGATCGTGACAGTGTTCGTAACTGTCGCTCCTTCAGCTGCAGTAACCTGCGCGAAGACCATGAATTCGATCCATTCTCCTGGATCCAAATCGCCTAACTGCCAGGTGACTGTGTTTCCATCTTGTAAAGCATCAATCCCAGAAGTATCACTGATATAGGTCAGCCCCTCAAAAGTATCTGTAATAATCGTATTTACTGCTGTTGCTCTTCCCTCATTGCGGTACTGGATTCTGAAGGTTGCATTCCCGCCTTCGCCAGGCTCTCCATTCTCCAGCCATTTTTCAATCCGCAAACGCGAAGTTGGGTAGCTGAAGTCACCTATTACTTCATGACCTGCCAACTCGAAGTAAGCCACCATTACATCAGTATCCGGTTGAATATCATATTGACTCCCCCAACTGCAACTATAAGGGTAAACATCTCCCACTGGGTCCGCGTTAATATACATGTTACCGGGGGAATCATTCTCCCAGATGTAACAGCCTATATCAATCGGGTCTGGCAACCGCCAGGGTATATCAACAGTACCGCTGATACTGTCATAATCCAAGTCCACAGTACCGGTGACATATCCAATTTCAAGATCAGCGCTATAGGTTCCGCCTCCATCCACTTCCCCATGTATCGTGTCTCCGGGTTGAATGTCGGGCTGGCTTGGCACCCAATACGCCCCCTCCATGTAAGTAGCAAAGCCGGTTGTACTACCCCATCCGTCAATATACCCAGTGGTCAGATCAATGTGGGCTTTTTCGTTTCCAAGGCTATCCAAAACCTCCAAGTGGACATCATGCCCGGCTTCGTAAGTCCCTGATATCCATTCATGGTCATAGTGCACCTGCAGGATCAGTTCATCAGTATAGGCTGTATGCACGCTGAATACCCAGTGTCCAGAGGGGTCCATGTAGAGTGCGGCAATATTCTGCCCAGGCTGCACATCCCATTCAGTAGCAGGATCCCAATGGCAAGTGAACTCTGTGGATCCGTCCGGTAAGACACTCGTTTCTTTGCTGGGAGTGCCCTCAGGCGCCCCCCATGGATGACACTGCACCGCTACTTCATCATATGGAGCTTCCCATGGAACAGTGATAGTACCTGTAAAGGTATCCGTTTCCGCGTCCAAGCTCCCGGAAATCGTGCCGAGTTGTACTTCAGAGTGGTAAGGAATTGTTTCAACAGTGACATCTCCAAAGACCCAATCTCCAGGCTGGATATCCGGGCGTTCAGGATCCCAAACCACCCCATCCATGTCAGTGGAGAATCCAGTTTGCCCTCCCCACCAGGAAATTTCGCCAGTTTCAAGTGTTGTGGTGGCTTTGACTGTGGTTTTATCACTTTCCAATACAGTTAGTGTCACAAAATGCCCGGATGGGTAACTACCCTCAATCCAGTCATGATCATAATTGACTTGCAGGTACAAGTTATAGTCATGTTCATAAAATCCTTCGATTATTCTGTTGTCCAGCGTATCCCTGTACATAACGCCGATCCACTGATTCACTTCTACATCCCACTCAGTGTTTGGATCCCAGGCGCAATTGTAAGCATGCGCAGGATCGCCATCGGGAATGACAGTGTCGTACTTATCCGGCGCGCCCCAGGCATAGCACTCCACTTTAACTATTCCCGGATCCGGGATCAACCAGGGGGCATTGATCGTACCGCTGATTCTATCCGCCAAACTATCGACAACTCCGGTAATTTCACCCACCTGAGCATAGGATTGATAGGCACCTCCGTCAACTGAACCATAAATTTTGTCTCCAGGAACAATGTCGGGCCTGGAAGGACTCCAATATTCATCATCGATTTGGGTCGCAAAACCGGTGCGACCATCCCACCAATCTATTTCGCCTGTGGTAAGGCTTGCAACAGCCTTCAAATTATCGTCGCTGTCACTTACAGTCAAAACAAGGTCATGCCCTGGCGCGTATTGCCCTTCGATTTGATCGGCAAAGGCAAAAATATCCATGATCAAATCTGGTGTTCTGAAATATTGGTGAAAATTGATGTCAGCTTCATCCTCATTAATCGTGAAACGGACGTAACCATCACCCCCACGTGGAATCTCATCATAGAAGATACTAAAATTACCTTCCGGGTCAGTGATCACCTCCTGGTAGCCGTTCTCCCAGAAGCCATTCACCTGGACCAGATCTCCGCTTCGTCCGCCGATTTGCCCCCAAACCTCTTCGTTCTCTGAGTCAGCGTTAAACAGCAGCGGTGATGGTAGGTTAAACTCAACTGGATAAAATCCATCGCCAGCAGTGACAGTGATCGTATCACCAGCGTTAATCTCTATCGGTTCGTTTATGCCAAAACAGCCATTACATGCTGGATCGGCGTGGGAATATATGGTATCCCTCGGGGTAATGATCGTGACATCCGAGCCGGGAATGGCATGACCCCAGATCCAGTCCTTCACCCCCAGGTTCAACCACATGCCCACATCATACACTTCATAGTCGTTGGGCGTATATCCCCAAACCTCCCCCCCGGTATTGTAATTATTGGTCGAAACAATCAGCTTTCCCCCAAAAGTGGTGATGGCATTATCAAAGAACGTCATCCCATTACTTTCATCACCAAACCCCACGAATCCAACCTGTTCCCAATCGGTACCGTTGCCTGTGCGCCATACTTCGAGACCAGTGTTGGGATTTGTACCTGCCAGGTAGAGCATGCCATCGTATACTTCCAGCCCATTTGCCTCCCGTATGCCTGAGCCTAAATCACTGAAGGTCACCAGTTGTGACCAATCGCTGCCGTTGGCTGAACTCCACACCTGGGTGCTGACTCCATCCCAAACACCCGCGTAGAGGTAGCCGTCAAAGGCTGCCAGTGAAGAGATAGCCGGAGAAGTAAGACCGGTAATTGTTATCTGTGTTAATGTGGCGCCTTCTGTACGCCATAATTGTGCGCCGGTATCCCAATTGCCTGTGCCCCAATACAGGTAGCCGCCGAAGATTTCAGTGGATATTGCACTGCCAACGATGTTATTGGGATCCAAGCCGTCACCGAACTTTGTCCAGTTCGTACCGTTGTTGGTATGCCAGATTTGAGCGCCGGTGGTTCCGTTCCAGGTGCCGGCATAAAGTGTGTTGTTGTAAACCGCAAATCTTGCGATACCGTTATTGGGATCCCCGAATCCATCTGTGACCACATCTTGCCACGCAAGCCCATCATTGCTCCGCCAGACTGCCCCATCCCAGCTTCCGCAGTATAGATAGCCATCAAACTCGATCAGATCCGCGCAACCATTGTGCGCCCGCTCATCCACCTTTTCCCAGTTGCTGCCGTCAGCTGTTCGCCACACCTCAGCCGAGATCACCTCATCATCATTCTTCCAGGTGCCGGCGTATAGATAACCTCCAAACTCCTGCACAGATGGGATCTGGAAATTATTATCCCCAAATCCGTCCTGGTTGAGCTGCTGCCAGGGAGATGAACTCTGCACTGTGTCCTGGAGTAAGTCCATATTTGCTAATTCTAAATCGAAGGATTTTTGCGCTGTAAATAGGGAACTATCAATATCATCCTGCCAAACTGGTGGACTGAGTTGATCAACATAGGCGCTTGTTTTATTAAATTTCTCATAGAAAGTCGGGGCCGTTGAAAACTCAGAAGGATCTGCGTTTGCCTGACCCAGGCTTATGTTTGTCTCAAGCACTGAAGTTTCAGAAACGATTTCTCTTTCAGGATCTATCGGCTTGGCAAAAACTGAATCTACTAACAAGCCTGAAAGCACAAAGACAATAACACAGAGCGTAAACACATTTTTTGGTCGCATGATTGCTCCTTTTTTAGTTTTTATCGGTAATTTTCATAAATGGACCGTAAGACAGGTCAAGACTAAATCAAAGAGAAGTAATAATGGCGTGAGAGACTGCGTTGTTTACCCAGCAAAAAGGTAAAAATTGAGGTAATTGGGCGATCTTCATTAGATTTATCCATAGATTAGTTTTTATGGATTAATCTCAAATTAATTCCGGAGAGATTATTACCGGTCAAACTGAGAACAGGTCTATTAATTGTCAATAGACAAATAGAGTATACACAAAAAAACCTTAAATTTCAATATCAATTTGTAATTGGGGACCGTTAATCAGGAAGAAAAGTAAGTATTCCCCTTAACTTAGTCCCTTAAAATCAGGCTCACCGGGCAGTGGTCCGAGCCCATGACGTCGCCATGGACCTCAACCGTTTCCACGCGCGGCATTAGCTCGGAACTGACCAGGAAGTAATCGAGGCGCCAGCCTATGTTCCTGGCTCTGGCGTTTGTGCGGTAGGTCCACCAGGTGTATTCAACTTTCTCGGGATAAAGTTCCCTGAAAGCATCCACAAAATTGTGTTCGAGGTACTTGGTGATCCATTCGCGTTCTTCAGGCAAAAAGCCGGTGTTTTTTTCGTTTTCTTTTGGATTTGCGAGGTCAATTTCCTGGTGGGATGTGTTGAAATCGCCGGTGATGATCACTTTTTCGCCTTTTGCGTGGTGGGCATCGCAGAGTTCGAGCAAACGCGCGTAAAAGTCCAGTTTAAAGGGTACGCGTTTATTTTCCTGCCCGCCGTTGGGGAAGTAGATGTTGTAGAGGAAAAAATCGGGATATTCCAGGCGAATGGTACGACCTTCATTGTCAAACTCCTCCACACCCAGACCGGTTTGGATGGAAAGCGGTTCTTTTCGATAAAGAACTGCGGTGCCGCTGTAACCTGGACGTTCCGCGGAATGCCAAAAGGTCTGGTATTCCGGATGATCTTTGATCAAATCGGGCACCTGCTCTGGCTTGGCTTTGATCTCCTGCAGTCCCAGGACATCGGGCTTGACTTCGTCCAGCCAGGTAAAACCATCCTTGTTGACGACCGCTCGGATTCCGTTTACATTCCAGGTTGTAATTCTCATTTTTTCGCGCCCTTTCAAAGCCTATGGTAAACTAATAATTTGACTATGGCAGATTATACCAAGCTCCAGAAGAGATTTTTAGCCAGACGAATTTTGCTCGCTATTCTTTTTTTGATTCCCTTGTTTTTTGGATCAAATCTTCGCCCTGCGCAAGCCCAGGATGTCTACCCGGTGTACATCGTGGAATACGGCGACACGCTCTCGTGGATCGCGCAGCGCTTTGACACCACGCTCGACCAGCTGATGACGCTCAACGACATCCAGCCCGACGATATGCTGCGCCCGAACGACCGGCTGCTTATCCCGAGCCTGGAAGGAATGCAGGGGATTCTGACGACTGAATACGTGACCCTTGGCTCAAGCCTGACGAGCCTCAGCCGGCGCAGTCAGACCGACACAGCGGTTTTGGTGAAAGCCAACCGCCTCACCAGCCCATCCGAGCTTTTTATTGGGCGCGAAATCATCATGACCAACCAGGAAAACGGCTCTTATATGACCACAATGCCGGCAATCAAGCCCGGGCAAACCTTCCTGGAAGCAAGCGTGTTGAGCGGCAAGAACACCTGGCTGCTGGCGGAGATGAACGGCCTTGCAAGCCCAACCATGGGCATGCCGATGGACACCTACTATATGCCCTCCGCTGAGGCGAACAGCAGCAACCTGGCACTGCCAGGTATCAAAAGCATTGTGCTGGACAACCTGCCACTCATCCAGGGTGATACCTTTTTGATTGAAGTTGAGAGCTATCAGCCGGTGACGGTCCAGGCGGACCTGGCGTCCATCAAGCCGGAGTTTGTGAACCTTGGTGGAGTGCAGATGGCATACGGCGGGATCCACGCGCTGACTGAGCCGGGAGTGTACCCGCTGACCATGACGGTTAGCTATCCTGATGGAAGTGAGTACCGCTTTGACCAGTTGGTGATGATCAATTCGGCAAATTATGTAACCGATAAACCCCTGCAGGTCGATCCGGAATCGATTGGCACCGAAGCAGAAAAAGCTGAAAACGCCATTTTTAAGAGCATTGTCCAGCCCATAACTCCAGTGCAGCAGTGGGACGGGTTGTGGTACTCTCCGGCACAAGATGCTGACTGCATTATTTCGCAATTCGGCAGCCGGCGCACTTACAACGACGACCCGGGTGTTTATTATCATACAGGGCTTGATTTGGGCTACTGCAAAGGCACAGACGTCTATGCTCCTGCGGGCGGGACGGTTGTTGGGGTCTTCCCGGACCAGATTGTTCGCGGAAACACGATCGTGATTGACCATGGATTGGGTGTGTATACGATGTACTTGCACCTGAGCGAGATCCTGGTGGAACAGGGTGCTGTGGTTGAGTCCGGACAATTGATTGGAATTATCGGTACGACCGGTCGCTCGACTGGTCCGCACCTGCACTTTGAAGTGGATATCCAGGGCACGCCTGTCAATCCGTTGACGTGGCTGCGCCGGGAATTTCCTTAAAACAAAAAGAGCAATTGCTTGCTCTTTTCGAATGCGCTGAGAGGGAGTTGAACCCTCACGCCTTGCGGCACGTGGCCCTCAACCACGCCTGTCTGCCAATTCCAGCACCAGCGCAAACGTGAGATTGAATTATAACGATTCCGCGTTCTTTGTCAAGAAAGCGGCATCAGAATCTGAGGTTAGGTTGAAGAAAACAATTGTTTTGGACGCAATGGGTAGTGATAACCGTCCCTACCCGGAAGTGGAAGCAGCGGTAACTGCCAGCAAGGAATTCGGGATCAACGTGATCCTGGTTGGCAATGAAGTTCAGCTCACCTCTGAACTGAAAAAACTCAATCAGGACCTCGAGGGAGTTCGGGTGGTACATGCACCAGAGTGGCTCGAGATGAGCGACCACATCCAGGAAGCCCGCACCAAGAAACAGAACACGATGGCTGTCGGTATGCAGCTGGTGAAGGATGGTGAAGCTCAGGCTTTCGTGACTGCAGGGAATACCGGCATGGCGATGTACTTCGCGACCAAGATCTTTGGTCTCATTCCCGGCCTGATCCGCCCATGCTTATGCTCCACGATCCCCGTAAAAGGCGGAAAAAGCGTCCTGCTCGACATTGGCGCCAACGCGGACTGCAGACCTGAATTTTTGGTGCAATTTGCGCAGATGGGGGCAGTGTATTCGCGTTTGATGGTCGGTGTAACGGAACCTCGCATCGGTTTGATTGCCAATGGGGAGGAAGAGGGCAAGGGTAACGAACTTGTCAAGACGACCCATCCCCTTCTCAAGGACAAGATGCCTGGTTTTGTGGGCAACATCGAAGGCAAGGAGCTCTTCGGCGGCTCCGTAGACGTAGCAGTGACAGATGGTTTCACTGGCAATGTGATCCTCAAGTCAACCGAAGCTGTAGCCAAACTGATCATGGGCACGCTCAAAGAAGAGTTAATGAGCAGCACACGCACAAAAGTGGGTGCTTTGCTTGCAAAACCTGCCTTTGATAAAGTGCGCCGCTTGTTGGACCCTGCTGAAATTGGCTCTGCGCCGCTGTTGGGTCTGAACGAGCTGGTGTTTGTGGGTCACGGACGCTCAGACGCGAAAGCCATGGTCAGTGCAATAGCCCGGGCAGTGCACGCGATTGACGCCGGCTTACTGCCAGGATTGAAAAATACTATCTCGGAAAATGGAGATTCATAATGAAATTAGTTAGAAACGACAAACACATCAATAAAAACAAGCTTATTGGCAAGATCATTACTTTTGCGAGCCTGGGTGTTTTGGGTCTTGGTCTGTATTTCGCCTTTCAAAAAGAAGGATCGATGATCCTTTATTCCTACATCTGCCTGATCGTGGGTTTTCTTCTGACGCAGATTGGTCTAAATTTTGTCACTCGTTACGGACGATCGCCACGGTATGATGAAATTTTTAACACAGCCTTTGAAAAATTGCGCCACGACTACACTTATTACGTCTACAGCTCACCACTGCCGATGCTCTTGATGGGTCCCTGCCGGATTTGGATGCCAATTCCTGTAAATGCGACCGGGGAACTAAGCTATGTGGATGGGAAATGGGTTCACAAAACAAGAAACCGGATTCAGAAAATGATGGGGCAGGACAGCATTGGCAAGCCAGACAAGGAAGTTGCGGAAGCTGCTGCAGTGTTGAGCAAACACCTGATTGAAAAAGGCATCCCGGCTGAAATGCATCCCGAACTGAAACCGATCATGGTGGTCTATCTGAAAGAAACCCAGCTTGGGGACACCTCGGCAGCACCCTACCCCGTGGTTGCAATGGAAGACCTGAAGCGCTACATCCGCCGCATGGATCGGGAAGAATGCGCGGATCCAATCAACCCTGACCTGGCTGCGAAACTTCATGAAGCCCTGGCTAACGGAATTGAAATGACCGTTTCCGGCTGAGCAGAATAGCATTTTCTGCTCGCTGAGAGTCCCTTTCCTGAGCAAGCTCAGGACAAGATAATCATAATAAATATTCAGAGATAAAAAAACAGCGCAAAAATCGCGCTGTTTTTTTATCTTTTCGCTTGGAAGATTTACTTCTTTTCGTCTTTGATCAGTCCGGCAAACTTTCGCAACTGGTATACCTCACGCTGGGTCAAATGACGCCACTCACCAGACTTGAGTTTGCCCAACTTTAGATTGGCTATGCGCACACGTTTGATATGGGAAACGGGTAAGCCAATGCGTGAACCCACTTTGCGGATCTGGCGCTTTTTGCCCTCATGCATGATGATCCGCAGCCAGGCTCCATTGCTGTAACTGCCCATAATCTCCACCAGCGCAGGCAATGTGCGGGTGCCATCCTCCAGCACCACACCACGCCGCCAAATTTCCAGTTGGTCCTGGTCTGGTGTTTTGATCACAAATACTTCATACTCTTTTTCATGGTGGTAGCGTGGGTGGGTCAGGCGGTTTGCCAGCTCCCCATCATTTGTCATCAGGATCAACCCTTCGCTATCCAGATCCAGCCGCCCCACCGCGAAAAGTGGCTCGGAGAGGCCAATCAAATCGTTGACAGTGGGCCTTGGGTGGGTCTCATCGATATCAGAAAGATAACCTTTTGGTTTGTTTAACGCGATATAAATTCGTTCAGTTGAAACCCGGATTGACTTACCGTCAACCGTGATCGTGTCTTTGGAGGGGTCAGCTTTATCACCAAGATGGATGACTTTCCCATTCACCTTGACTCGACCTGCCTCAATTAATTTTTCACAAGCTCTGCGCGAGCCCAAACCCGCAAAAGCCATGATCTTTTGAACGCGTTCTTCCATCAGTCTTTCAAAAGCCTCGTTTCTTCAGATTCGTCCGATGGTTTGGGAGCCAGCAGCCCCTCAAGGTCCACTACAGGCAGTTGATCAAGCGATTCGAGACCAAAGTGCAAGAAGAATTCGTTCGTCACGCCGTAGAGGATCGGACGACCGATCGCTTCTGAACGCCCCAGTTCCTCTATCAGACCCTTAGACAGTAAACTCTTTACCACGCCGTCGCTGTTTACACCCCGGATGGAGTCAATTTCCGGCCTCGTGGCAGGCTGCTTGTATGCCACAATCGCCAGCACTTCCAATGCAGCCTGTGTGAGCCGCGAAGTAACTTCCAAACCGAGAAATTTCTCGATCATTTCGGCATGTTCGGGGGCTGTGATCAGTTGGTATTGGTTCTTGATCTTTTGCAAGCGCAGACCATGTTCCATTGTAAGATGGGCAGATAAGGCTTCCAGCGATTTCTCTATCTCAGACTTTGAAACGCTCAGCGCCTGGCTTAATTGCTCTATGGAACTCAAACCAGGTGCAGCAAAAAGTAAAGCTTCGAGGGTCTGGGTGGTTTTACTCATCAAATTGTTATTGTCTTGTTCGGGCATGCTATAATTCTCACTTGTTCAGGGTCATGATTATACCCGAAACC
>CAZOYK010000077.1:0-10956 GCA_964584065.1 uncultured Anaerolineaceae bacterium
CGAACGCCGCTCAGTGCCATGTAAAGCGTGCGCGGGATGGGGGTGGCGGTGAGGGTTAGCACATCCACTTCAGAGCGTAGTTTCTTAAGGTGCTCCTTGTGGGTCACACCAAACCGTTGTTCCTCGTCGATAATGACCAAACCGAGATCTTTAAACTGGACATCCGCTGAGAGCAGACGGTGTGTGCCAATCAGGATGTCGATCTGTTTTTCAGCTGTCAGGCGAATGATCTCATCCTGGGCTTTGTTTGAGCGAAAACGCGATAGCATCTCGACAGTGACCGGGAAGACGGAGAGGCGTTGCCTGAAGGTCTCGTAGTGCTGCTGTGCCAGAACGGTCGTCGGCACCAGCACCGCCACTTGTTTGCCGTTTGTTACGGCCTTGAAGGCGGCACGCAAGGCAACCTCGGTCTTGCCGTAACCCACGTCCCCACAAAGCAGTCTGTCCATCGGTCGCTTGGATTCCATGTCAGCTTTGACCTGTTGAATCGCCAGCAACTGATCCGGGGTTTCAATATAGGGAAAAGAGGCTTCCAGTTCTTTTTGCCAGTCGTTATCCGGGTCGAAGGCAAAACCTTCAGCGGTTTGGCGCCTGGCGTAGAGCTCCAGCAGGTCCTGCGCGACTTCTACAACTGCGTGCCGGACACGGCTCTTGGTCAGGTCCCACTCAGCGCCGCCAAGGCGACTCAACGAAGGTGGTCCGCTATCAGGTCCGATGTAGCGGGTTACGCGATCAGCCTGGTGGATGGGGACGTAGAGGACGTCGTTATCTTTGTACGCAATCGAAAGATATTCACGCTGAACCCCTTCAATATTAGGGGTATGCAGCCCGATGAATTGCCCGATGCCGTGATCCACGTGGACAACCCAGTCACCAGATTTTAGATCCGCAAAGATGGTCTCGGGGGCTTCGGTGCTGATCATGGGACGCCGGCGCGGTTGTGGGCGGCTCCAGCCAAAAATCTCACTATCGGAAAGCAGATGCTGCTGGAATTCACCTTGCTTTAAGACCCAGCCGCCTGAGATGGATCCCTCGATGAAAAGCTGCTGGGTTTCTTCAGCACTGACGTCAGGGTGGGTCTCAGTCCAGAGCTGTTTCAGGCGTGCAGCCTGGCGGGAAACAACCGTCCAGGAAAAGTTTTCATTGCTGAGAGTATCAATATGGTACTGAAATTCCTTGAGTCGTCCGGCAAAGCGCGGTCCTGACCCGAAGCTGGCTGAAAGTGAGGATCCACCCTCAGCGTTGGTATGACCCAGCTCGAGCATTTGATGCTTGCTGAGGCTGTCAGCCAGTTCAGACCAGGTCAGGTAGGGAACGGGTGCGTCCTGTGCGAGAGTCTGAGCGGCAATTTGGTTTGCCCTGCGTTCACTTGACTCTTCTTCAATGTCGTTGGCAGCAGCTTCAATAAATTCCTCCCCATCCAGGAGGACCAGGGCTTCCTGGGGGAGAAAGTCGATCAGGCTGGAAGGAAACCGGTAAAGATCAGGGATTTCCAATTCAGTAGGCTGGTAGGGAAGCTCTCCATCTGCTGCTGTGTTAAGAGCAAGAGCTTCAGACGCCGGGAAAAGGATAGCCTGTTCGAGCTTTTCAGTAGTGCGTTGGGTGGTTGGGTCGAATAACCGCAGGGTGTCGATTTCCGGACCGAAAAACTCGATCCGAACTGGCCAGGGACTGGAGTGGGACCAGGCGTCAAGAATGCCGCCCCGGCGGGAGAATTGACCCGGTCGAACGACAATGTTGCTGTATTCGTAGCCCAGCCGCACCAGGTTTGCACTGGTTTCCACCAGGTCGCGCTGCTCTGCCAGGCGGATGCGCAGTGTGTTTTTCAGGAAATCACGGCGGGGGATTGTGCGGGTCATGGCTGCCCGGATCGGGGCAATCACGACGGAATGAGCCTGGGGGGCGACACTGCCCGGCAACCAATAGCGGCTGAATTCAGTCAGAACGCGCAGACGGTCGTGGCGGGCGCCTTCCGACCAGGGCAGATCTTCGTAAAACGAAGGGTTAGGCTCGGCGTAGTAGAGATTGGTACCTTCCGGGAGCCAAAAACCAAGCTCGTCAAAGAGAGATAAAGCCCGGTCTGCCCTGTTTGTGAGCAGGAGAATGGGCTTCTCCAGGTCGTGATGCAGAGCAGCCAGAACCGCCAGGCGAACTGCGCGCGGCAGTCCCAGCCCGCGCAAGCTGCCACCGGTGAAATCGCCTTCCTGCAGCCTGATCAGCAGATCCTGATAGGCGGGCAGACTGGCGAGTGGTGCGAGCAGAGGATGATCAGCCGACTTCACCATTGTATTTATTCATGGTTTTTGTAAGACCCTCTTCAATGAAAGTCTGGCTGGCTTCTACTGCCGTTTGCAGGACGATTTTCTGGAGTTGATGTTCGGCAGGCAGAAAATCTTTGAGCACATAATCCACCGGGTCCATCTGACCAGGCGGTCGACCGATCCCCAGGCGCATGCGTGGGAACTCCTGCGTTCCAAGCTGGGTAATGATGGATGCCATGCCGCGCTGACCGGAAGTGCCGCCGCTGGGGCGCAGGCGCAGCGTGCCGAGGGGAAGGTCAAGATCGTCGTGAATGACAAGCAGGTTGGTCAGCGGAAGCTTAAAAAAGCGCACTAACGGAGCCACTGCACGACCAGACTCGTTCATGAAGGTCATCGGTTTGACGAGTACAACTTTGCTTTCGCCAAATCTCCCCTCGCCAATCATGGCTTTGAACCTCAAACGTTTCACCCGGATATTGAGGGCGTCTGCCAACTTGTCAATGGCAAGGAAGCCAAAGTTGTGGCGGGTATGACGATACGCCAGACCTGGGTTGCCCAGTCCGACGATCATTACCGGATAATCTTTGTTGATATCTTCCATAATTCCTCTGATTTCGCAATCTTATATTTTAACACGGAATGCTGCCTGGCGGCTCAGGTTTCAAATACAAAGCTGGATGGATGCCAAAAAATCGTAGCGGTTAGGCAATCCAGCCAGGATGGGTTGGAAAGAACCCTTCATGTAGAGATTTTTCGCAGGAAAGCAGTTTTCCCTAAAGAAAAGGTAACTTTAAAGCACAACAGACCACCAATGGGCGGTCTGCTGCTTGATAGAACTTGAGATTATATAAACAAAGTTGGCAAGAAAGACATCACGTTCCTGAATAATCCCCAAAACCCAAGCCCTAATCCGAGGAGCGGCAGGGTGATGCAAAGGCAGAGCACGAGCAATACGATCAGGACGATTGCCCAGACTGGGAATTTATCTTTCTTTTCTGGTTGTGCAGGAGGGGTGGCTACATAGTCAACTACTTTTGGAGCTTCTTCTGCTTTTGTCGCTTCAACTGGTTCTGGTTGCTCTGCACCAGGAGTGTAGAGATCGTCGTTCCAGCGACCGGGGTCGTCAGCGGCTACGGCTGCAGGCGCGCCCCAGCGGTCTGCTTCTGGTTGAGGGGGAATTGGGGTTTCAGGGGCTTCAGGCTCGCTCCATGTTTCAGCAGAGGCCTCCTGGAAGTCATCCTTCGCTTCGCTCCATGTTTCAGCAGAGGCCTCCTGGAAGTCATCCTTCACTTCGTTTATTGTTTCAGCAGATGCCTCTTGAATGTCATCCTTCACTTCGCTCCATGTTTCAGCAGAGGCCTCCTGGAAGTCATCCTTCACTTCGCTCCATCCGCCTTCCACGGTCTCGGCTGCTTCAGCAACCTGCTCCTGGGCGGCTTCCTGGACTTCTTCGATGTGGGCTTCCACCTGCTCGGCAGACTCTTCCACTGGTTTCCATACGTTTTCAGCAGCGTCGTTGAGATCACGTTCAAACTCATTGGCTGCGTTTTCGAGGTTTTCGTCCATTTTTTATCCTTTCACAACAGGTTCAATGAAAACTTGCTCAAGTAATTATACAACATACAACCTCATTGAGGAGCAAAAGATCGTATATTAATTCCCATTATTTCGTTTAAACACGATTTGAATCGTTTTAGATATAATTGATTGCGAAAGCGAGGTGTAAATGAAAAAATTTTTATCCGAATTTAAAGAATTTATTACAAAAGGCAACGCGCTCGATCTGGCGATTGGCGTTGTCATCGGTGGCGCATTTGGTGCTATCGTAAACTCATTGGTTGCTGACCTGCTCATGCCCATTATTGGCATCCTTTTAGGGAATGCCAGTGTGGCTGACCTCTTCATCCAACTGAACAAAAAGGCTGTAACCATTCCGGCTGACACCACTCTGGCTGCCGCCAAGGAAGCTGGTGCCGTGGTTTTTGCCTACGGCAACTTCTTGATGACCATCGTCAACTTCATAATTATTGCTTTTGTTATTTTCCTGCTTGTAAAAGCCATCAACAAAGCCCGCAAACCAGCTGAAGAACCCGCTGCAGCGCCTACCACCAAGGTTTGCCCCTTCTGCAAGACTGAGATCCCGCTCGAAGCAACGCGTTGCCCTCACTGCACATCTCAGTTATCGTAATCAATCCAGAATCCAAAAAAGCTGTCCAAGCGGACAGCTTTTTTGATTCAGGCATGCTACAATTTGCGAATGCAAAATCAAATCCACTTTGGCGATAACCTGCCATATTTACAGAGCCTGCCTGACGGCATGGTTGATCTGATCTACATCGATCCACCGTTCAATACCGGCAAGCTGCAGTCGCGCAGGCAACTCAAGACAACCCGCTCAGAATCGGGTGATCGGATTGGTTTTGGAGACCAAAGTTACATGACAGAAGTCATCGCACAGCGCGATTACCGTGACAGTTTCACGGATTACCGGGCCTTTCTTGAGCCCAGGCTGGTGGAAGCTTATCGCGTGCTCAAGTCATTTGGCAGTTTGTATTTTCACATCGACTTTCGTGAAGCGCATTACTGCAAAGTTCTGCTGGATGAGATCTTTGGGCGCGAAAACTTCCTGAATGAGATCATCTGGGCTTATGATTTTGGCGGGCGGGCAAAGGACCGTTGGCCTGCCAAGCATGACAACATCTTTTATTACGCCAAAAACGCCCAAAATTACACCTTCAACAGGCAGGATATCGACCGTATTCCCTACATGGCTCCAGGTTTGGTGGGGGAAGAGAAGGCGAAGAAGGGCAAATTGCCCACGGATACCTGGTGGCATACTATCGTAGGCACAAACAGCAAGGAAAAAACCGGCTATCCCACCCAAAAGCCTGTGGGTGTACTTGAACGCATTATTCGTGCGTCCTCGAACCCGGGCGACCTGGTGTTGGATTTCTTTGCCGGCAGCGGCACAACCGGCGCGGCATGCCTCAAGCTGGGGCGGCACTTCATTTTGGTGGATAATAACCCCCAGGCGATCGAGGTCATGCAAAAGCGTTTTGCAAATGAAGATATCGTGTGGACAAGCGATGACTGACGAAAAACTGTATCCAATCATAGATTTTGACCCCGACCGGGAAGCAATCATCCGACCATTCATGACCGAAACTCCGCCAGATTTCCCGGAGTTGGTGGTGATGTGCTTTTTCAAGGAAGTGGTTGAAAAGGTTGCAGAACAGTACGCAGCCAAAACAGTCTATGTCGGCAAGTCTGAGGTGGGTCCGGTTCCATATTATGAGATAGATTACAAAGGTGAACGCCTCGGGTTCTTCCTGGCGATGGTCGGCGCTCCGCTGGCAGTGGGTTTTATGGAGAAGGCCATCATCATGGGCGGTAAAAAATTTATTGCCTGCGGGGGATGTGGGGTTTTGAAACCTGAGTTGGCGGTGGGTCACTTGTTGATCCCAACCGCGGCTGTGCGGGATGAAGGCACTTCCTACCACTACCTGCCGCCCGCATTCGAGATTGCTTTAAACCCGAAAGTTGTCCAGAGGATCGAAAACGTGGTTCAGCAGGAAGGATTGGAATACCTCCTGACCAAAACCTGGACGACGGATGCTTTTTACCGTGAAACCAAAGGGCGCGTAGCCCGTTACAAGCAGGCTGGTTGTGCTTGCGTCGAGATGGAAGCTTCTGCCCTGGCGGCAGTTGCTGAGTTTTATGGGGTTGAATTTGGTGCCGTTTTCTACGGAGGAGATCTGGTTCAAGCTGATGGCTGGGATCATCGCGGTTGGAACGACAGGACTGAAATCCGTGAAAATTTATTCTGGCTGGCTGTAAGGGCTTGCCTTGGTTTGAAGGAGTAGAGGGAAAATGCCTATTTTTGATGCACATCTAATCAAATTAAAGGAACGCCAAAATTTGCCTGGTTTGGCAGGTTCCGCGGATATCTTGCTGCCCAATTATGATGGGTTGGGTCTGGCAAACCTGACCTCCAGCATCAGCCGCTGGCTTGGTGGACCGGAACTCTCTGCGCCAGTATTTTCGGATACTATCCTGGAGCAGTTCGCACCGAAATACAAGCGGGTTGTACTGCTTTTGGTGGATGCGCTTGGTTACAACCAGTTGACCCGTTTGATGGACCAGGGAAAAGCGGACTTCTGGAAGCGCAACCTTGCCAATGGGAAGTTGTTTCCCATCACCAGCATCTCCCCCAGCACAACTTCCTCGGCGCTGACAACCCTTTGGACTGGCAGTACACCACTGGAACACGGTATTATTGGCTATGAGATGTGGGTCAAGTCGCTGAGCATGGTCATCAACACCATTGTGCACTCACCAATCACCTTTTGGGGTGACGTTGGAGGGCTGGCAAGGGCAGGGTTTGACCCGGTGAGTTTCCTTGGGATAACTGCAGTGGGAGAGCAATACACGGCAAGGGGTATAGAGAGTCACGCTTTTGTGCCAGCAGGCATTGCAAATTCGGGGCTTTCAAAAATGCATCATGTTGGAACCCAGCTGCACGGCTACACAGCAGAAAGTGACTTTTTGGCGAACCTGCGCGATTTGTTAAATTCCCGCCCGAATAATCGCAAATTCGTTTATGCCTACTGGAGCCATGTGGACAGCCTGATGCACCGTTATGGCACTTTTAACGAGCGCGTGACTGAGCAATTTGATGGTTTCAGTAATGCCTTTGAACGCATTCTCTTGAACAGGCTCGAACCCTGGGCGCGCGAAGACACGCTTTTCCTGCTCACAGCGGATCACGGTTCGGTTGAGACACCCTACAATCCTTCATACGAGTTGACTTCGCACCCGGAGCTGGTAAATATGTTGGTAATGCAGCCTACCTGCGAGGGAAGATTGCCATACCTCTACTTGAAACCGGGGCAGGAGGAAGCGGTGCGGCAGTATTTTGAGCATGCCTGGCCTGGTCAATTCGAATTGATCACACGCCAACAGGTGCTGGATTCAGGCTTGCTCGGTCGCGGAACTCCCAACAATGACATCCTAAACCGCGTTGGGGATTTGGTCGCGATCCCTCATGGAAATACCTATCTCTGGTGGGTGAACAAAGCAAATGTGATGCAGGGGCGTCATGGCGGGCTGCATCCGGATGAGATGCTGGTGCCGCTTTATGCGCTTTCGTTGGATTAAGCAGAATCCAGGCTGATCTCGCGGTGACCGTAACAATTGACCACGCGGGTATCGCCGTGCATGGTTTCACGCGCTTTCAGCGGGTTGTAGAGGTGGATATGCCCGTGCAAGTGCACTTTTGGGCTGAAATTCTCAATCAACCAAATGAAGGCATCCACTCCCTTATGAGCCGGATCGTCTTCGTCGTGGATTCCGGTTGGGGCGGCGTGCGTGACAAAAACGTCCAGAAATCGCCCGTAACGAGCTTTATTCAGCATCAATTGAGGAACCAAGCCTAAAACCATCTGCCACATTTGCCTTTGAGTGTATTGATACTCGCGTTGGCTGTAACGGAGGCTGCCTTCAATGCCAGCCAGGATCAGGTCCAATTCAGGATTATAGATCACCTGGCGGTGGAGATTGGTGGCACCCTGAGGATGATGGCGCACTTCTCCCTGACTATCTTCAATATCAAAAACATGGTTACCCTGGACGTAATAGAGGGGCAAATCCAGCATGCTAATAACGTATTCAAGATAATACCTGGGCAGATCGCCACAACTAATGACTGCATCCAGATCGCGATATCGATCGCGGATGCGGGGGTTGTACACCGCAGGAACCTCCACATCACTCAGGCAAAGCAGCTTCTTCTGGCTCACGAGCTTTGAGCCACAGCCACCGCTGCAGCCATCCCGCCTTCGTGTGTGATGGAAACTGACCACTCATCCAGCCCCTTGGCTTGGGCGACTTCCAGGGCGACTCCGTGCAGCAAGAGGCTGGGTTCGCCGCTGGTAGCGTGCAGAATTTCGATCTCCTGCCAGGCAACCTTGCCAATCCCAGTGCCAAGCGCTTTGGAAACGGCTTCCTTGGCAGCAAAAATCCCTGAAAGTGTCTCGTTGTTTTCCTGTGCCTGAGCAATTTCCGCTTCGGTGTAAACCCGGCGGATGAAACGCACTCTGATGGCAGGATTTATATTTGCCAGGCGGGAAGTTCGCAGGAGGTCGATGCCGCATTTGATCATGTGAGTGCCTTTCCGGCTGAGGTGATGATTAATTTATCCAGGTCCCAATAGCGCTGAGCAGCAGCCAGAATTTCCCCGGCAGTGATACTCTCAATGATAGCAGGCAGCTGAAGCAGGTGATCCAGTCCGTAGCCGTAGCGTTCGATGCTGACCAGAATGGAGGCGATGCCAGCATTGCTTTCGAGTGAGAGCGGCAGCCTGCCCAGAGCCTGGGTCTTGACATCACGCAGCTCTTGCCGGGTGACAGGCTCGCTGGTAAACCGCAAGAGTTCCTGCTTAAGCAGCGCGATGGCTTTTTCGAGATTGTCCGGATTGACGCCAGCTGTAATTTTCCAGGCAGTCGGTCCGATCCCGGCTCCCAGGTGGCTTGAGACCTCGTATGCCAAACCGGCTTTTTCGCGAACAGCTTTGCCAATGCGTCCCATCATGCCATACCTGCCGAGGATGGAGTTGCCGATAGAGCAAACGTGGTAGTCGCGGCTGACGGTCTTTGGGGCAGGAACGCCGATGATCAGGTCGCTCTGATTCTTAGCTTCAATCGCCACATCGCTTCGGATGGAGCTTGTGGGTGGTGAAAAGGGAGGCAGCGCCACTGGGGAGCCTTGCCTGTCATATTGCCAGGCTCCCAGGGTTCTGGAGAAAATTTCGCGGGCAGTTTCTGGCTCAATCCCACCGCAGACCGCCAATACCAGCCCGTTTGGACCGTAGTGGGTATCGTGGAAGGATTCCAAGTGTTCTGATTTTAAAATCGACACGCTCTGCGCGTAGCCGTTATTAGGGTGAGCGTAGGGGTGGGACCCATAAAGGCCACGGTCAAATGCCTGTGAAGCCATTTCGGCCGTATCCTGGTTTTGGATTGCTATGCCGGTCAAAATCTGATTACGGACGCGCTTGAATTGTTTTTCCGCAAACGCAGGCTCCTGGATGACCTCAACCAGTAAGTTCCAGATTGTCTCAAGATCTTCCCTGAGGCACTGACCGAAAAAGGTTGTTGAAAGATGCCCTGTGCCAAGCGAGAGTGATGCGCCGATGCTTTCTATCTTGTCGTGAAGGCGTTGAAAGTTCAGACGCTTGGTGCCAGTCATCAGCATATCGGTAGTAAATGATGCCAGACCGTGCATTCCTTCAGGATCAGCAATCGCACCAGGCTGCATATATCCGGTAAAGTACACCGCCGGGCTGGTCAGATTGGGGTAGGCAAGCAGGGTCGTACCGTTGTTCCAGGTTTCGCGCAGGATGGTTTTGGAATCGGGCATGGCGTTGTTCATGAGCCCTCCTGCGTACTTGTCGCCCGGTAAACTCCAACCACACGCTGATCTGCCTGCAGATACGTTTGGGCAGTTCTCAACACCTGACTGGGGGTGACCGAACCGAGGCGGGTTAGGTAATCGGTGAACCACTGATAATCGGCAAAAGAGCTGGCATAACCCATCCAGAAACCATGGTTGGTGATGTTGTCACTGCCATACGCGAATAGCGCGCGAGCTTGTTTGATGGCGCGTTCGATCTCCCCGACGCTTAATTCACTCGAAGTTAGGCGGCGAATCTGGTCATCGATGATTTTCAGCGCCGCCCAAGGATCACCGTCGGGTCGAATGGTGGCAAAGATCTTGTACACGCCGGGGTCGATGTTTGCGGAAAGGTCGCCAAACACAGAGGCAGCATAGTCCTCTTCCACCAGGGCTTGATAAAGCCGTGAAGTCCGGTTGCTGATACCTCCGCTGCCAAACATGTTCAGGGACGAAGGTCCACTCAGCAGGCTTTCAATGATGCCATAAGCGAAGAAATCCGGATCGTTGGCTGCAGGGCAGCGCCAGGCAATTTCCAAATAATGTGCCTCTCCGGGACCTGCCAGTTCGAGCTGATCACCGGGATGAAGCGTTTTTTCAGGGGTTGGAATGCTTTTGGCAAGAGGAGATGAAGGGATGCCGCCAAACAGATTTTCAACCTCTTCCAGAACGGCTTGAGGGGAAATATCTCCTGCAATGCACAAAATCGCATTCGCGGGTTGATAATGGGTGCGGTAATGCTGGTAAAGATCCTCACGGGTGATGCCAAGCAGATCCTCCTTGGAGCCCAGAACCTCATTGCGGTAGGGGTGAGCCTGGAAGGCATGCATTTGCACAGCTTCATCCAGCCGAAACTCAGGGTAGTTTTCGGACCCCTCGCGTTCTGAGATGATCACGGTGCGTTCGGTCTCCACTTCCACCGGGTCGAAAAGGCTGTTGACCATGCGGTCGGCTTCAAGCTCAAGCGTGGCATGCAGATGGGCTGACGGCATCGTTTCAAAATAGGTCGTCCAATCGGAGCTGGTGAAAGCGTTCGCATAGCCGCCAACCTGCGAAACCAGGTTGTCGATGTCTTCACCAGTGAACTTGTGGGTACCCTTGAACTGCATGTGTTCCACCCAGTGGCTCAAACCGGTTTTTCCCGGGAATTCGTTCCTTGCTCCAATTCCATACCAAATCCAGGTGCTCGTGACCGGGGCGGTGTGAATTTCCTTGAGCATCACCCGCAGCCCATTTTTGAGCTGCA
>CAZOYK010000078.1:0-10936 GCA_964584065.1 uncultured Anaerolineaceae bacterium
TTGTTTACATTGGAGAGTCGATGGAAACGCTTGAGGAAAAATATCAACAGAGTTTAGACTGGATCTATAGTTGGGTGGATTTCAGCATGAAGCGGCATGTGGACGATACCCACCGTTTTTTCAAGCTGGACCGCATGAACAAACTGATGGAACTGCTCGGAAATCCGCACGAAAGCTTTCCCTCCGTGCATGTGGCTGGCACCAAAGGAAAGGGCTCGACCTCCTCGTTCATCGCCACCGCATTGCAGGCTGCAGGTTACAAGGTTGGGCTCTACACCTCGCCGCACCTGGTCGATTTCCGGGAACGCATCATCATCGATGGTCAGTGGATCAGCAAAGAAAACCTGGTCTCCCTCACCGATGAACTGCGTCCGCTGACTGAAAAGGTCAAGGACACCACCACCTTCGAATTGACCACAGCCCTGGCTTTTCTGTACTTCAAGCAACAGAAAATTGATCTGGCCGTTTTGGAAGTTGGATTGGGCGGCAGATTGGATGCGACAAATGTGGTCAACCCGCTCGTCTCTGTCATCACACCCATCTCCTACGACCACATGGCGGTCCTGGGTAACACGCTGACGGAGATCGCTTATGAAAAGGGCGGGATCATAAAGCCCAGCAAACCGGTCGTAATTGCACCGCAGGTCGACGAGGCAATGATCGAACTTGTTCACCTGGCAACTGAGAGGAATTCCCCATTCACCCAGGTGGAGAAAGCTTTTGACTATCACGAAGTCTCGCACAGTCTCAACACGCAAAAAATTCAAGTGCTGCGAACGGACGCCCCAATTACGACCAAGCGCGATAGTCTGGCTCGCAAAGAACTCGAACTAAGCTTACCCTTGCTTGGTCATCATCAGATGGAAAATGCCGTGACCGCCCTGGCAGCCCTGGATGAACTCATACGGGCAGGTTTCAACATCAGCCGCAAGGCGGTTCAGCGTGGTTTCAGGCAGGTTTTCTGGCCGGCGCGTTTTGAATTGCTGCGCCGCAAGCCGCCGGTCGTGATTGATTCTGCGCACAATGGCGATTCGATGGAGCGGCTTGTCGAAACGCTCGATGAATACTTCCCGGGTAAGGAATTCATCCTGATTTACGGAGCTTCCGCGGACAAAGAGCTGGATACCATGCTCAAAACCATCATTTCGCGGGTCGAGATGGTGGTAGCAACCCAATCGATTCACCCGCGGGCAGCTGATTCAGACGAGCTGAAAAAATTGATTGAACCTTATGGCAAACCCGTGATCGCCTTCCATCGTATGGAGGAAGCCCTGCCCGAAGCATTAAAACTTGCTGGCAAGCAAAAAGGTATCATTGTCACTGGCAGCATTTTTATTGCTGCTGCCGCCAGAGTGGTCTGGGCTGAAATGGAAGCCCAAAAACAAATACAAGAAACACAGGACCAAAATGCCCCGAGATAATTTTATACAGGACCCAGATTTTTCCAGGTCGTTTAACCCGCCTGACCTGAGCGGATTGGACTCGCTCAATTTCATCAAAAATCGCAAGACCGACAAGCAAGGTCAATTCGAAGCCGAAGTAATCTTTCGCAATGAAGGCATAGTTTTGCCTGAATCGATGACCGCTGTACAAGTCAGCAAAGATTCCCCGATCCTGGAGGTTATCCACCAGGCTTCCGAGAATTATCAAACGGTCATTATGGCCTTTACTGAGGACGATAACCTCTACACGCCCAAAAGCTTCTATACGGTTGCCCTGGAGTGTGCAGTGGGGAGCCCGATCTTTGCGGATGCAAACAATGTAATTTTTCTCTTTCAGGCTCGCAGGCGCGTCAAGCTCCTTAAACTCTGGCTGAATTCAGATGATGTCGTGTTTGGAACGGCAGAAGTAGTGAAAGAAAAGACCAGCCAAGCCAAGACCACCCTGGCTTTGCATCGCAGTGTCTATAAGGCAGTTGAGTCATGGCAATATCTAAGCAGCACCTCCACGCCCGACCTGGTCAGCCTGCTGAGTGATATCAAGCAATCCGGTGTTCTCGCAGATGCGATTGCCACAGCTGTCGATCTGAACGACGAGCAGCGATTGGAGGTCTTGCAGGAGGTGGATGGCCTAATTAGACTGCGCATGGTATATGCCATGCTAATCCAGGAAAACGAACTGATCGACCTCGAGAACTCAATCCAGGACCAGGTGCAAAGTGAGCTGGACCGATCCCAAAGGGAAGCTTTCCTGCGGGAGAAGATATCCAAGTTCCAAAAGGAACTGAATGATGGACGTTCAGCTGATCCTGAAATCGGAGCCCTGGAAGAAAAGCTGGCTTTGCTGGACCTCCCTGCAGAAGTACGCGAAGTCGCTGAACGCGAGCTAAGCCGGCTGCAATCCATGCCCATGTTCTCTCCTGAAACTGGCATGCTTTCCACCTATTTGCGCTGGCTGACAGACCTGCCCTGGTCAGATGATACTGTTGATAATCTCGATCTGAAGCGTGCGCGCGAAGTCCTGGACCGGAACCACTATGGTCTGAAGCGTGCCAAGGATCGCGTGCTCGAATTTCTGGCAGTTCGCAGCCTGAAGCCAAAGAAAGACCGCCAACCTATCTTATGTTTTGTTGGACCTCCGGGAACCGGAAAAACCTCCATGGGCAAGTCCATCGCAGAAGTGATGGACCGCAAGTTCATTCGCCTTTCGCTTGGCGGAGTGCACGACGAGGCTGAAATCCGCGGTCACCGCCGAACCTACATCGGCGCGCTGCCCGGGCGCATCCTGCAGACCATGGCAAAAGCCAAGGTCGTCAATCCCCTCTTCATGCTGGATGAGATTGATAAGCTCAACGCTGATTTTCAGGGTGACCCTGCTGCGGCTCTGCTGGAAGTGCTCGATCCAGAACAAAACTTCAGTTTCTCGGATCACTATCTCGAAGTACCCTACGATCTTTCGAAGGTTTTCTTTATCACTACTGCCAACACGGTGGCAACCATTCCACCAGCTCTGCTGGACCGCATGGAAATGATTGAATTCCCGGGCTATATCGAAGAAGAAAAGCTCACCATTGCCCGCCAATTCCTGATCCCGGAACAACTGCTGGAAAATGGACTGGATGAAGAGCAAATCACAATTTCGGATGAAGCCTTGAGGTTGATCATCACAGGCTATACCTACGAGGCAGGCGTGCGAAACTTCGAACGCCAAATTGCCAGCGTCTTGCGCAAGCTGGCAACCAGGAAGGCGGAGGGAGAAGCCTTTGAACACGATGTCGATCCAGAGCTGGTGCAAAAGCTGCTTGGTCCGGTTGAATTCTTCCCGATGACTGCCGAAGCAAAAGACGAAGTCGGGATGGCGACCGCCATTGCCTGGACTGAAAATGGCGGCGAGATCATGCCAATCGAGGTTCTGGTCATCAGCGGCAAAGGCAACCTGCAGATCACTGGTCAGATTGGTGAGATCATGCAGGAATCTGCCCAGGCAGCACTTAGCTACTTGAAATCAAAAGAGCTCGCTTTCAGTATACCGGAGGACTTTTTTGAGGATGTGGATATCCACTTGCACGTACCGGAAGGCTCGATCCCCAAGGACGGACCCAGCGCGGGTATTACGCTGGCAACTGCCCTCACTTCTGCAGTGCTTTGCATGCCAGTCAGACATGATGTCGCGATGACTGGTGAGATCACCCTGCGCGGCAGGGTGCTGCCAATCGGTGGCGTGCGGGAAAAGGTGTTGGCTGCCAGTCGTGCAGGCATCAAAACCATCCTGCTGCCTGCCCGAAATGAGAAAGACCTGGTGGATGTCCCGCAACAAGCACTCGAACAGATGAATATTGTCTTCGTTGAACATATGGATCAGGTTTTGGCCCAGGCTTTTGATGGCGACCTGACCTTTAAACGGGCCCCTAAACCCCGGACCTCAGGCAAAAAGAAAGGCACATCCAAAAAAGAAGATGTGCCAGCTAAAAATAAAGAAGATTAAGCTTTACTTGCTGTCTTCAGATTCAGGCAGCAAACTCTTGATTCCATTTTGAACTTGCTGCAGGACATTCTGCAGCTCGCGTTCGAGCCCGCTGAGAGTGTCCACCACGTATCTGTCAGCTTCCTGTTGGGTTTGGAGCGATTCTTTGCGCGCCTGCTCGCTGAGTTCCTCAATCTTTGCCTGTGCCGACTGGTAAACTTCGGATTTTTCCACCATCTTTTCGCTCTTTTCACGTGCCAGAGCAACGGTGCGATTGGCTTCTTCCTGAGCCTGCGCCAGGATGCGATCCTTCTGGGCAATTACTTGCTGGGCTTTCTTAATTTCATCCGGGATGGAAATGCGCATCTGATCAATGATGTCCATAAAGGAGTTTTCATCCACCACGACATTGCGCGACAGCGGAATGGGTTTGCTGTTGTTGAAAAGTTCTTCGAGGCGATCGACAAGATGTAAAATGTCCATTTTTTTCTCCGTGAAACTTGTTGATTCTCTTTTAGTTTATCACTATTCAGAAAATTCTTAGTCGGCGTTTAGTAGCAAGTTTTTCATTCATGAATGCGGTGGGAGCAAACACTGCTCACTTTGCTCCCACCAACATGACCCCCAACGTATGGATGGGCTGATCAACTCTTGCTGATAACTTTGTAAAACTGCTGGGGTCCCGTCATCGCGAGCGAAGCGTGGCGATCCGCCGTTTTCTGGAAAACAACCAGAAAGGCAGACTGCCACGCCCCCTGTTAACATTCCTAAAGCTTCCGTAATTCAAGCCACGGGGGCTCGCAGTGACGCGCTCGGCACGTAGGGCTGGGCTTCAGTCCAGCCGCTTGTATATGCAAACAACAAGATTTGCGCTAGGAACTAGTACTGCCAGGATGATTATTCTGTAGGATTGATCTGAAGATTTGGGTCATGAGCCTGATTCTGGAAATATTTAATAAGCGCTGTGTTGACAATTGGCGGAACCATAGTGCTCACATCCCCACCTAAAGAAGCAATTTCCTTGACTGTCGACGAAGACAAAAAGGTGTTCTCTTCGGTCGTTATCAGGGCAATCGTGTCAATATCTGCGGCCAGGCGGTTGTTTGCCAGTGCCATGCGAAATTCGTACTCAAAATCAGAGAACACCCGCAGACCCCTGACGATTGCTTTTGCGCCAATTTCCTGCGCAAAATTGACCGTCAGACCGGAATAACCAAGCACAGTGATCCGGCTCTCATGCTCTAGCACTTCCCGCACCAGGCTGATGCGCTGTTCAGGAGTGAAAAGCAGGTTTTTTAGCGGTTTATCGTAGACAGCCACAACCACTTCATCAAAAAGCCTTGCCGCTCGCATGGCAACATCCACATGCCCATAATGGATTGGGTCGAAGGTACCGGGAAAAACAACTTTTGTCATCAGCTCACATCTCCGTCACCACCATCAGATGGTAATATTTTTTCAACGGCTTGCTTTAAAGGCAAATGTTCAGTAAATTCCAAACCCGGATCTGCTTCCAGCACTTCTTCTGCAACCTCACGCGCAAGGTGGATCAGGCGCACATCCGCCAGGGAAGCCATCTTAAATTCGTTGAAACCTGCCTGTCGGGTGCCGAGGAAGTCTCCAGGACCTCTGTCTTTCAGGTCCTGTTCTGCCAGAACAAAGCCATCGTTAGTCTGAGTCATGATCAATAGCCGATTATTTTCAGCCGCGTCTTCCGTATCTGGTATCAAGAAACAATAGGATGGTACGTCTCCACGACCCACACGACCGCGGAACTGGTGCAACTGTGCAAGCCCAAAGCGGTTAGCTCCTTCGATGATCATGATCGAGGCATTGGGAATGTCCACGCCGACTTCGACTACAGATGTCGAGACCAGGATGTCAAAATCGCCCTGGCGGAAACTCAGCATCACCGCGTCTTTCTCGGCAGGTTTGAGCCTGCCGTGCACGAGCCCCACCCGCAATTCGGGGAAGACCTCCTTCTGGAGGCGTTCCTGCTCTTCCACCGCTGCCTTAACTTCCTCATTCTCGCCAGCTTCGACCAGCGGGTAGATGATGAAAGCCTGATGCCCGAGCTCCACCTCATCCCGGATGCGGTCATATACCCTTTCGCGTTCTGTCGGAAAGGCGATGCTGGTGGTGATGGGGATGCGCCCTTTAGGCATTTCATCCATCACGCTCACATCCAATCCACCAAAAACCGTCAGTTGAAGTGAGCGTGGGATCGGTGTGGCGGTCATGACCAGCAAGTGGGGATTGTCGCCTTTGTTGCGCAGTGCCGCACGTTGGGCAACCCCAAAGCGGTGCTGCTCGTCCACCACAGCCATTTGCAAGTTCTGGAACCTGACGGGGTCTTCAATCAGCGCGTGCGTCCCAATCAGGAGTTTGATGTAGCCATTCTCCAAGCCAGCTGCAATTTCCTTGCGATCGGACGTGGAGGTGTCCCCGGTTAACAGCCGAACCTGACCAGGCTCAAGAAAAGCTGGCTTGTTACCACGACTTTGGGTCATTAAATTTAATGAGGTCTGGTAGTGCTGCTCCGCCAGGATGCCGGTGGGTGCCATGAAAGCTGCCTGGGCGCCGTGAGAAATGACCATCGCCATCCCGACCAGTGCCACTACGGTCTTGCCCGAGCCGACATCCCCCTGCAGGAGGCGGTTCATCGGGTGCGCGCTCGAAACATCCTTGCGGATCTCATCTATTGTGCGCAACTGGGCACTGGTAAGTTCATAAGGAAGCGAATCGAGACGAGTCTGCAACCATTCATTCGTTACCGGGTACGCTTTGCCGCTCATCTCCAGCCATTGACGCTTCTGCTGGATGATGCCAAGCTGCTGGAGGAACAGCTCATCAAATGCCAGCCGCCTCTGAGCAGCTGTGAGGGCTTGCATGTCGTCAGGGAAATGTACCTGGCTGAGGGCTTGCCGCAGTCCTGTCACCCTGGCACGCTGCTGGATCTGGTCTGTCAGGGTTTCACTGATTCGCGGAATCCAATACTTCAAGGTCGAAAAAATCGTCCGACGCAGCCACTTTTGCGTCACTTTGGCTGTCAGCGGGTAAACAGGCACGATGCGGTTGGTATTCAACTGCTGCTGATCAATGCGTTCATATTCCGGGTGCCAGATGACCGGTCGCCCCAGATAGATGTCGATCCTGCCGGAAATGGAGATCATCATATCCTGGCGTAAACTGCGAAGCAGCCACTCCTGGTTGAACCACAAGAGCCTCATGCTGCCTGTGGAATCAGAAACAACTGCCTCGATCAGGGTGCGACCTCTTCGGGTTGGGATCCGGATAATGCTATTAACACTGGCAACAATGGTTGCTTCTTCGCCCACGCCCAGTTGATTGATGGTTTTCAGTTTTGAGTAATCATCATAACGCCGCGGGAAGTGATAGAGCAGGTCGCGAATAGTGAAAATATCCAGTTTCGCAAGGTTCTTAACCTGATTATCCCCAACACCCCGAATGACCCCCACGGAGGCATCCAGACCCATCTGAGCTTGACTGGGTCTTGCAGGCGGTTCTGCGCTTTTTGTACTTTTCGCTTGGCTGGGCTGCCCGGCTTTTTTAGGCGCTGGTGCAGTCTGAGTGGGTTTTGGGACCGAAGGCATAACCGGCTTAACGGGTGGCTCTTCACCGGGAGCTGGAGGGAAATTGCCAATCTCTGTTAACCCCAGCCAGGAAGTCAATTCGATCAGATCTTTCCTGCGATCCTCCGGAGATTTTTGCTCGTACTTGCGCAAGAGTTGGGTGACTTTAGCGATCAGAGGCTCGGACAATCCAGCCTCCCTTGCCTCACCTGGCCAATTGCCCGCCAGTGCGCCAAATCCACCCATCACCGCCGTATTTTGATAGCCTTTACTGCGTTCAAGCTTGATGAAATTTGCGTACTTTTCTGTGACTTTGGGCATATTTGAAACCGTTATCCTGGCATAATCATAATCGATTTGCGAAGGTTTTCCTATTGAGCACGTATGGTTAACCACCTTCTCAAACTACGAATCCCATAGGGTTGATGTACTTCGTCGACGATAGAACCCGCAGGGTCGACGCCCGCGTCTGCCCGGATTAATCATAAATGTAGGTCGGAATGAGACCGCCTAAGACCCGTTGCCCGTAATACACCTCTCGCGGGCTCACTCCGACGTTTACATCATCGGCGAATAGCGTTCCTGCCCCGCTCATTTTTATGCGGGGTTCAATCCGGCTCTAAAAACCGGTCAACACGGTGGGTGATCCCCACATAACTCCTGCGGTCGTAGGGTCGACGCCGCGCAACGCTTCCCCTTGCGGGATGCGTAACCAAGATGTTGTGGAAAAGGCAGGCTGTATGGTGCCAAGAGATTGGTAACACATTCAGTTGTAGGTCAGGTTGCGCAGTTCAACCTGACGTCAGGAGCCTGGATTTTTTGAGGGCTTTATTTGCCAACATTCGTGATGTCAACTTCAACCCCATTCGCGTCGCTCAAGGGCAGGCAGAAGAACCTGACCTAGGTGCCGATTACACCCCACCTAAAGCCGCATGAAATCGCAAGTACTTATATATTCTACGCGCAACCGGCTATTTAATTAAAATACTATGTCTAGTTTCCAGATAGATGCGATGAACATTCCGATAAATAAAAAAACGGTCTTGCAACCGTTTTTTAAATTCATTGCAAATCCTACTCAAAGGCTATGATCAACTGGTAATGCGGCTGACCGCCTTCATGTATTTCTATTTCTTTATCCGGGTATCCCTCGCGAACACGGTCACCGAGCTTGTTGACCTGCTGCTGGGTGATGCCCTCACCATAAAAGAAAGTTATGCGTTCAATTTCATCGAGATTAGCTTTTTGGAACAGCTCATCGAGTGCTTCTTCAATTGTCGGTGCTGAAGAAACCAATTTGCCATCGTGCAGGGCAATCACCTGACCCCTTTCCACTTCCACGCCTTCGATCTCGACTGACCGGGTTGAAATGGTGATTTCTCCGGTATGCACCTCGGTAATCGCCTCGCGCATGGATTCTTCATTTTCTTCGAGCGTGCCATCCGGGGTCAAACGCAACATGGCAGCAAAGCCCTGGGGGGCATTGCGGGTCGGGATGATGGCAATTTTCTTAACACTGACCTTGGCGGCATTCTGGGCAGCCAGGATGATGTTTTTATTGTTGGGCAAAATTACAATCTTGTCGGTTGGCAGGTTCTCAAATGCTGCTACCAGCTCCTTCACGCTGGGGTTCATTGTCTGGCCACCCTGAACGATGGCAGCGACCCCAAGGCTGGCAAAGATGCGCGAGAGTCCCTCTCCAGGCGAAACTGCCACCACTGCCACTTCACCGGGATTTACTGGTGCCAGGGTCAGTTTGGCTTCCTCTTTGGCGCGACCATTCATCTGGTCCTGGAGGTTTTCCATCATGATTTTCTTGACAATACCAAGTCCTTCGGTGTAGGCAATCGGCTCATAGCGTTTATCCAGGGCGGTGTGGATGTGCATGCGGTAGATCCCTTCGCCCTCACCCACCTGGATGCTCGTGCCAATCTCACTCAGTCCGTCGTAGTAGTTTTCCAAGGAGAAATTTCCATTGGGAGCGAAGTCGATCACGACCTCATAGTCCTGCCCCGCTTCAACAGTCTCCAGGGCATGGCTCAGGTCAAGTTCCGCCAGTGGGCGCAATACCGCGCCGGATGCGTCCAGTGAGAGCCCCTGCAGCATGCGCAGCATGCCTTCGAAGATGTAGAACAAGCCCATGCCGCCCGAGTCCACCACGCCAGCCTGTTTCAGGATTGGCAGCAGCTCCGGAGTGTATTTTACGCTCTCGTCACCGGCAGCCACAATCGCCACCAGCATCTGGCTGAGGCTGGATTCATCCTTAAGCGCTTCCTCTGCCGCGGTGGTCATATCCTTCATCACGGTCAGGATGGTGCCTTCCACAGGGCGAACAACACCTTTGTAGGCGGTGTTGCGGCCTTCTTGCATGGCGCGCATCAGCAACCCGGTATCCATCGTTTCGTAATGGTCGAGCGCGCGTGAAAAACCGCGCCAGATCTGCGAAAGGATTACGCCGCTGTTGCCTCTGGCACCCATCAGGGCACCCTGGGCAAAATGACGACCTGTTTCACCGACGTTGGTCGAGCGATTTTGATCAGCTTCAGCAAAGGCGGCTTGCATGGTCAGGACCATATTGGTACCGGTATCTCCATCTGGAACCGGAAAGACGTTTAAAGAGTTGACATACTGCTGGTTGGTTGTCAACCAGATCAAACCAGCTTCAAACAGCAGCATTAGCCCCTCGCCGTTGATGGGAGACTGCAACAGCCGGTGGCGTTCAGCCTCATCAGGCAGGGTTCGGGATATATCATTCATTCAGCACCTATTGACTTTATTAATCCGGGTTACTTATTCTCAAGCCCCTGACATGGACATCTACCCGCTTGACCGGGATTCCCATGGTTTTTTCAACACTATACTTGACGCTTTCAGCGACCGAATCTGCCACCGACTTGATCCGAAGACCGTATTCGATGATTAGATTGAGTTCAAGACTGACACCATCTTCCTCTGAATTAACCAAGATCCCTACATCGGCTTCCTTCTTAAAGAAGCGTGAGACGGTCTCGGCAGGGTTGGCTGGTGCGAGGCTGATGACGCCGTAAGATTGCAAGGCGGCATTGCGGGCAACCGTTTTGATTGCCTGCGGGAGGATGAAGATGCTGCCTTCCTGGTTACTTTGAGTTGTCATAGAAATTCTCTTTCTCCGCAAAAAAACCTTGATTCTTTTCTCGTTATCTGGTATTATAATTTCTTGCGTGTGTAGAAATCAGTTCACATGCAGCCTGTAATTATAATGCATAAGAGGTAACAAGATGGCAAAGTGCAGTCAATGTGGTAAAACCACAACTTTCGGTCATAATCGCAGTCACTCGCTGGTAGCAACCCGGCGTAAATTCCTGCCCAATCTTCAGCGCGTTACTGTGATGGAGAATGGCAGAAAAGTTCGTAGAGTCCTCTGCGCACGCTGCATCAAGACTTTGACCAAAAATTACAAC
>CAZOYK010000079.1:0-10931 GCA_964584065.1 uncultured Anaerolineaceae bacterium
AATCCTTACCCGAGGTTGATCTAAAACTTGAGGATGATATTTCATTCTACCCGAACGACTAGTTGTTTTTTTGAAAAAATCATGAACGGATGAGCTCGAGCTCATCCGTTTTTTATCGATTCTGTCGTAGGGAAGGTGCCCTGCCCTGGTAGCAAAGCGGAGAGGGTGAACCCTTCCACGATTAAAAAAGTGGAACGCCGCAAGACCTTTCCCCACAACGATCATCCGCTACCCCACGATGGATTGGTTTAAACGCTATGTAGGTCGGAATGAGCCCGCCGAACATCCTTTTAATCTAATTAACGATTTGCGGGCTCACTCCGACATCTACATCTATTGGTGGAGTGCGCAAACGAGGCGCATTCCACCCTACGAAGGATTAACCTGCCTTGGTCTAAGAAATATTTTGCCACCAACCAGCTTTTGTAAGGAAGGAGCCCAGCCCTGGTAGCGAAGCGGAGATGGTGACCCCTACCGCGTTTAAAAAAAGCGGAACGGCGCAATGCCGGTTTCCTGCGAGGCTGATTTAAGGCACAAAAAATCTTAGTAGGGTGGGTTGGCGTCCAGGAGCATCGGAAATAAAAGGGTGTTTAAAAGTCAACCCACCATCAATAGACGCAAGATGCCAGTTCGGTGGGTTGGCTATAATGAGACACAGTCAGGTGGAATCATTTTGACGCCAACCCACCCTACCCTGACTATGCCAGGAATAATGAATCCAGCTATGTAGGTCGGAATGAGACCGCCCAACATCCTTTTAATCTTATTAACGATTTGCGGACTCACTCCGACATCCACATCTATTGGTGGAGTGCGCAAACGAGGCGCATTCCACCCTACCCTCACTCGGCCAGGAATAATGAATCCAGTGGTAAAATCAGGTTTTATAGTAACTCAGCTAACGCGGTTACACGCTGAAATTTAACCGTGCAGGAGACAAAGATGAACATCGAAGAGCAAGTTGAATATTTAATGCAAGGCGCTGATTTTGGCGACGCAACCATAGCTGACAATATGGCTGATGAGTTGCGCCAACGCCTGATTGAATGCGAAAAAACCGGTAAACCGCTGCGTGTCTATTGCGGCTATGACCCCACCTCCACCGATCTTCATCTTGGGCATACCGTAACCATGCGCAAACTGCGCCAATTCCAGGAGCTTGGGCACGAAGTGCTCTTTGTGATCGGCACCTACACTTCCATGATTGGCGATCCTTCAGACAAAGACAAGCTCCGTCCGCATTTGGGTGAGGAAAAAGTAATGGAAAACGCCCGCACCTACGCTGAGCAAGCTTTCCGCATCCTCGATCCGGAACGCACGCAGGTGCTTTACAACGATCAGTGGCTCCGCAAGCTGACCATGTCAGACTTTATTGGTCTGGCGTCCAATTTTACGGTTCAGCAATTCCTGACGCGTGATAACTTCCACAAACGCTGGGACAGTAGCGAGCCGATCTATCTGCACGAATTCTTCTACGCGATCATGCAAGGCTACGACGCCTTTAATCTTGACGCAGATGTACAGGTCGGTGGGTCTGACCAGCTTTTCAACATCATCACAGCTTCCCGCAAAGTGATGACCTCGCTTGGCAAGAAGCCGAATATCGGCATTATCCTTGGCATTTTGCCTGGTACGGATGGGGAAGTGCGCATGAGCAAGTCCCTTGGCAACCACATCCCGCTGAATACCAATGCTGCAGATATGTATGGCAAGGTTATGAGCATTCCGGATAAGGCTATGCCTGTCTATGCTGAACTGGCTACCGAGTGGTCCCCCGAACAGCTTTCGCGCTTCAAGGCTGGTTTGGTCACCAATAGCGTTCACCCACGAGATGCAAAGATGCAGCTCGCTCTTGGCATCACCACCGTTTTCTATGGCGCTGAAGCCGCGAAAGATGCGCAAAATCTATTTGTGCAGACCTTCCAAAAAGGTGACACCCCGAAGGAAATGCCAGAGTATCATCCGACTGATGAAGAGACTCTGCTCGACATCATGGTGGGGCAGAAAATGGCTGGCACGCGCAGCGAAGCACGGCGGCTGATTGACCAGATGGGTGTGAAAGTCAATGGCGTCACCGTGAGTGATCCCACTTGCAAGCCAGATCCGGACAGCGTGCTTCAGGTCGGACGGCGCAAGTTCCTGCGGATCCTCTAAACTCACTCAGGAGCGAACAAACTCAACAGACTGCTCCCGATCGTTTGTGCAAGGTCGGGAGCATTTGATTCTATTGCAACTGCAATGGCCAGAGGGGTGGCCACCCAAGCTTCCGTTGTCCCACCAATATACCAGGTGAGTATATTGCCGTCCTGGGTCAGGGCATGACCACTTTGGAACCAGAAAGCTTCCTCATTCCCGGGCAAAAATGCCCGCAAACGAGCAGAAGCCTCCGATTCAATTACCCGAATTGGAACAACGCCTTCCCTGAAGGGCGTCCAGGCACCATCTTCTGAAAGATAAGTATTGCGCAAGCGCGGAGAGGGCAATAAGCCATCGTTGGTGATGCTTGCTGCCACCAACGCCATCTGCAATGGAGTTGCCTGAATCTCGAGCGTGCTCATCGGTTCGGTTTCGATGACTGCGGGGTCCGGACGTTCGGCAGGGGCAATGGTGCGCATGGAAAAACTGGGTGCGGTAAATAGTCCGAAGGCTTCCAATTGGTCCACAAATACAACTGGATCAAGATTTTGGATCAATGCCAATGCTGCCCGTTCACAACCGCTCTGGTAGCCATCTAACTCTCTGCCGTAGGCTTCGTTGGCTGCCTGGCAGTACTCATCCTGTCCGCCAGCAGCAGCAGGCAGAACTTCCTGAGCGGATAGAGGTCGATTGTAATAGGTGGCAAGTCCAAGGCTGTTTACCAGCGTGCCCAAGGGGTAAGCTGCCTGGGTTGTGCGGTTAACCATCGGTGCATCAGGATCCTGGCGCAATTTCTCCCAGTTTTCAGTCAGAGTATTTGCGTCAAAATATGGATGCGAAGCCAGCGCGTAGATCTCACCTGTGTTGGCATTCAAGAGCACCACTGCACCCTTTGCGTCCCCAAGAAGTGTGTCGGCAGTGGTCTGCAAAGAGGAATTGATGGTCAGCTTGATGTCCACGCCTGGAGGCGGTTGGTTGTAGAGCAGTTGGTTCCTCCAGATTATGTCGTAACTCCTGCCTGAATAGCCTCTTAACCATTGGTACTGGCTCAATTCCAACCCGTCCTGCCCGTACAAACCGCTTGTGAAACCAATCGTGTTGCTTAGGGATGGAACGAGCAGCATCCGTTCAAAGTTGCCAATCTCACCGATCGTGACTGCCAGTTCATCTCCCGATTGGCTCAGGATCTTCCCCCTCGGCGAATAGCGGTCGTAGACCACCCAACGCGGGTTTTCCGGTTTCGCTAAAAGCTCCTCCCGTTGGATTATTGCCAGCCAACTGTTAGCAAGAATAAGTAGGATGAACAAGGCGAGAAATACGGCTGCCACCCAGCGATAGGGTCGGCGGACGAGTTCGGGTAGGGGTTCAGCCGATGGCTCCGAACTGATCTTGAGCAGCAGCATAACTGCTATCAGGTTCGTTACAAGTGACGAGCCGCCATAGGAAAAGAAGGGGAGTGTCACACCAGTCAGCGGCAGCAGTCCCAGGTTGCCTGCGACAATGAAGAAGGTTTGCAGCCCAAAGTATGCTGCGATGCCAAACGCCAGGTAACGTCCAAAAGTGGTCTTTGTGGCTTGAGCAATACTGATCCCACGCACAACCAGGATCAACATCAGAAGGATTACAGCCGAACTGCCAAGCAAGCCAGTTTCTTCTGCAACGGCAGGAAAGATAAAATCCGAGACGGCCACCGGGACAAACGAGGGGCTGCCCAAGCCGGGTCCTGTTCCTGCCAAGCCACCGGCGGCGATCGCAATCTGGGCTTGGACGAGTTGATAGGCGTTTCCTGAGGCTTGTGCCCAGGGATTCAGCCATATGTCAATCCGGGTTTTGACAACGTCAAAAATAAAATAGCCTGCCAAACCTGAAACAATCCCAACCATCGGGATCAGCAACAGGAGGCGGCGTTTTTGCGTTGTCACCGTCAGCATCAGGATGTATAAGCTAACGAACAAGCTGGCAGTGCCGAGATCCCGCTGAACGACCAGCAAGAATCCTGCGATAGCCGTCACAATCAGGGTTGGAAGGACCGATCCAAGCAGGCTGATGTTGGGCTTGATCCGATCTGCGAAAAAGGCTGCCAGGTAGACGATGATCAGGAGTTTCAGCGGTTCGGATGGCTGCAGGTAGAAGCCAAAAGCATGTAACCACAATTGTGGTCCTCCGCCGGTTGGGTTTACACCGACGAAGAACGTCAAACCAATCAGCAGCAAGCCAATCAGCAGCCAAACATATTTGTAGCGCTTCAGCAAACGGCTCAGACGGTTGGTGTTGAGCCCCAGCCAGAAAATCACACATCCCACCAGATACCAACCGACCTGCTTAAATCCCAGGCTGGGTGAGAGGCGCCAGACTGTCAATAATCCCCAGCCGACCAGGGCGGCAAAAGTTGGAAAGATCCAGGGATCCCGGGTCGGCAGCTTGCGCCGGATCGCTTTGTAGAGCACCAGAATGCCAATTAGCCAGCCGGCGAATGGAACAAAGACCAGCCAGTCAGGTTGGAGCGTTTCAGAGTGAAGGCGTGTACCATTGGCGAGCGAAAGCGCGGCTGTCTGAAAAAAAAGGAATAATACCGCCAGTGCGAGCAGCCTGGACTGTCTGGAATGAAATCGGGTGGCGGGTTTAGAAGGCAAGATTATCCAAGATATTTCTCTACCAGGAGGTGAAGTCTGGCTTTTGTTTCCTGATTGATCTTCGCAGGGTTGGTCATAATGGCATTTTTTAGGGCCTGATCACACTCGCAAGTCACTGAGGCATCTTCTTCTGACACCAAATCGACAAGCCGGATCAGCGTGTTTTGTGCGACCGCGGTGTTGTGGGAAAGGGTGTTGATAACCATTTCCACCGTTACAGGTTCTTCAGAGATGTGCCAGCAGTCGTAATCGGTGACGTGCGCCATGGTGGCATAGCAGATTTCTGCCTCTCGCGCCAAGTAGACCTCAGGGGAGGCGGTCATCCCCACCAGCGACATGCCCCAACTGCGGAAGGTGTTCGACTCACCGCGCGTGGAGAAACGCGGCCCTTCGATGGTGATGTAAGTGCCGCCCTCGTGTACGACCACGTCCTGCTCCCGCAAAGCTTTTAGGAGCTGCGCGCTCAATTTGGGGCAGAATGGTTCAGCAGTGCTGATGTGGGCAACAATCCCGTCACCAAAGAAACTGCGTTTTCGGTCCTTGGTGAAGTCAAAGATCTGGTCTGGCACAACGATGTGCCCTGGGGCATAGTCTGCCCTTAGGGAACCTACTGCGCTTACGCTGATGATCTTCCCGATGCCTAATGCTTTGAAGGCGTAAATGTTTGCACGGTAGTTCACTTCGGAGGGTGAAAGGACATGCCCGATCCCGTGGCGCGCCAGAAAAGCCAGCTTTTTCCCCTTAATTTCGCCGATCACGATCGGTGAGGAGGGCTTGCCAAATGGTGTATCCACTTCTATGGATTCCACATTTTCAAGTCCATTGAAATTATAAAGCCCCGAACCTCCGATGATACCAAATGCAAACTCTTCTGCCATTTTCGCCTCTCTTATTCTTCTACTGGTTTGATGGATATTGTAAAAATTGCGTCTCCGCAATAAAATTCGTCTTTGTCTTTGACAACAACTGGCTCCTGAACCCGAATTCCATCCAGGTAAGACCCGTTTGTGGACTTGAGATCTTCGAACCACCATTGGTTCAGGCGATAGCTCAGGCGGGCATGCCTGGAGGAGACGGTTGAATCCTCCAGGATGAAGTCACAATCCAGGCTGCGCCCGATCAGCACTTCGTTGGTGGCGAAAGTCTGTGTCATCACGTCCGTGCCGATAACGGTAGACAGGGTTAGGCTGGGGATCGGGATATTTCCATGGTTCACTTGCTTTGAAACCACGCTGCGCCACAACATCCAGATTGCGAGAACCAGAAAGGAATAAAGCAAGACCAAAAAAGCGACGCGGAAGATCAGACCGACAGTGGCAGACATTTCATTCCTCGGTTGCAATCATCGTGGTTGGGTTCGAGCCCGTTTCAGGCACGTCCTGGTTATAGATGAGAAGAGTTTTGCCAATCCGGACTACATCGCCAGGTTTGAGCGTGGCGGTTTTGACTGCCAGATTGTTGACGAAGGTCCCGCCGGTGGAGCTGAGATCAAAAAGCAGGTAGCGGCTTTGTTTTGCCCTTAACTGCAAATGGTCGCGTGACACCATTGGGTCGTCAATCTGGATGTCACTTGTGCTTCGGCGCCCAATTTTGATAATGGTTTTGTTCAGATAGATCTGTTCCTTGCCGTTGATGATGAAATACGCATGCTCGGGTATCTGTGATGCGGAGGGCTCTTCAGGAACCAGGGTTTGCAGCTCGGTTTTCGAGGTATCAGAGGAGGGTAGTGTTAGCGCGGTTGACATTTCGATCGCGTCAATTGCCAGGCTCGCGTTTTGTGCCAGTTGGATGCGGAGCGGCACTCGGAACTGATATCCTTGCTCAAGCCAACCAGATTCGACTTCGCTGGCAACCTGGTTCAAAGTGGGTATGACTTCCTGCCAGGCATCCCATTTTTCTGGTGAAACATGCAATGTGATCAAATCGGGCACAAATTTTTCGCGCGTGTTAGTCTGAGCCAGGATCTTCTCATCAATCATCCTGATCAGCTGGCTGCTGAGAGATAAAGCCGCTCCCTGGTAGAGCAGCCTGTCCACAGTGCCTTCAAGCAAGGCCTGAATTTTGCTTTCGATCAACCCTAAAAAATTCTGCATGGCAGCCACGCTGAAATTATACCAATGAAACAACGGGGGTAGGTTTGGGGGTGTACCGCAAACAGGGTGGGGATGTTATTACGACTCACTTTGTCATGTCATCTTGCGGGATACCCTGGTATCAGCCTGACAAAGTGATGAAGCAATCTCGCATCAGCGACTTTTCCTTGTGGGGCGAGGTTCGTGACGTCAAGTTGAAAAACGCAACCTGACCTACGCGGATGTTTGTATGGAGTAGCAGGACAAAAAAGAGATATTTGTGTAGGTCAGGTTCCGCAGTTGAACCTGACGTCACGAGAGGCAGCAAAATTCGTGCTCTGCCAAGACCTTGCCGAGGCACGATTGACGCTGCATACTCATAATAACCCTGACCCCCTCCAGAGCCGCGTGATTAGGTTCAGGAATGATCAAAAAGCATCTCGCGGCTCGATGGGAGGGGGAATCAAAGGGAGTGGGACCCATATTCGTTTCAATGAGCATAATGATCAAGCGTCATTTAATCAAAACAATTGGACTAAGCGAACCTTCAGGGCATTTATGAGAAAAATTCAGGAGAACTTCTTTGATTTGTTCCTGCCTCAACCTGCATAGATTGGATTGCTGAAAATCCATCCCCGGTGGCGGCCACGGTAATCTAAGTACACCTCGGTGCGGTAAATGCCTGGCTCCTTGGTCAAATACGTCAACACTTCCCGATCACGTACCTCATGCACCATCTGCCCGTCCTTCAGAAGCCGGATGTGCGATCGGATCGGAGCACGCACCTGGAAGGTCAGCCCCGCATCCGCACTCACTTTGTCTCCCATCCAGAACGTTCCGTCGTTGTTATTACAGGTAAAGCGAAAGCCCCGGGTTGGATGCGGAGAGTCGTTGGCGCAGAAACAATGCCCTGCAGCAAGCGCCTCGTAGACCATGCGCCGGTCCGAGTTGATCTCGCCGCTCAGAGCTCTTGGCGTGATGATGTGGGTTGTGATCGAGCGGAACAGCGTCTCGTAGGGGTAAACCTGGATCTTGAAAGGACCAGCGGGATAGGTTTGAGCGTGCGCGTCCACGCCTGCCACAGCAACCACAGGATGCTTGCGCGTCAGCAGCAGTTCATCCCAAAGCTTGAGTGTTCGTTCCAGAGGGCTAAGCATCATAAAACCTGGGAAGAGCGCGTGCAGCGCAGCTTTGGGCAGTGTCTGGGAGCGGGTCTTAAACTCGCTCATCTGATTCCACAGTTCAATTCCGGTAAAACCCTTAACATCCCAGTCAGTCCAATTGAAGGATTTCTCGTGGAAAAGAGCCAGGGGATCATCGATGGGATGTGCCAGGAAGGTGAGCGCGCCAGCGGAGCGTGCCTGGTCGATCAATTGCTGCCGGTTGGGGGCAAACCTGGAAAGCTCTAGATTGTGCCCAAAAATGAGCAGGTGATTGCCTCCCACAGAAACCGTGCGGTCGTGCACCTCTTCGCCAACCAGCATCAGCACACGGCGCTTGCCTTCCTGCGTGTAACCTTCGATATCGTTTACCAGCAGGTTATGGTCGGTCACGATCAAAACGTCCACGCCAGCCTTCAGTCCGGCAGCAGCCAGCTCGGCGTGCTTGCCGCTTCCGTCCGAATAGACAGTGTGCATGTGCAGGGCAACGATCAGTTCTTCCATAATGGCTCGATTATACCGCCAGGCGGGGATTGGGTTGGGATTGTTGGAGGTTAATAGTTTTATGGAATCTTGTCACATCGTGCCGCCTGTGCCCGCAAAGCAGGGATGAGCGATCTCGCCTTGAATCTGTCATTGCGAACCTCTTTTGTGAAGCAATCTAAACTGCTGGCAGGTCAATCTACTTGAGGTAACCGGATCACAATCCATATTCACGAAGTGCGTGTGAACCTCTTACGTGCCTGAGTGCAAATAGTCTAGATTGCTTCGTTCCTCGCAAAGACAGGTTCACTTTTATCGTTAAATATTTAGATAAAAGATTGCAACTATTCTACTGTGACCGACTTCGCCAGGTTCCGTGGCTGGTCAATATCCAATCCATGAAAAGCTGCGATATGATAGGCAAACAACTGCAGCGGAATGATCGTCACTGCCGGGCTTAAAAGCCAGGGGGTCTTAGGTATCCGGAAAATTTCATCCGCTATTGTCGGTATGAGTTCATCACCCTCGGTGGCTACTGCCAAAACCTTACCACTGCGTGCTTTAGCCTGTTCAATCTGACTGATCACTTTGTCGTACCAGGGATCTTGCGTGGCGATAACGACTACCGGCAGATCCTTGTCCACCAAGGCGATCGGACCATGTTTCATCTCACCCGCAGGATAACCTTCGGCGTGGATATAGGATATTTCTTTCAACTTCAAGGCACCTTCATAGGCAATTGGCATATTTATTCCCCTGGCAATATACAATGCGCCTTTGATGTCTTTGTAGCGATTGGCGATTTGCCTGACTGCCTTTTCGTTCTCCAGGGCTTTTTCAACCAAAGATGGGACGGTCAACAGATCTTTGACGAGTTCCAATCGCCTGTTTTGGTCGATAGTACCGCGCAGATCTGCCAGGTACACCGCAATCATGTAGAGATCAAGGATTGGCGCAGTGAAAGCTTTGGTGGAAGCCACGCCAATCTCTGGCCCCACTTGCATGGAAACACAGCCATCCGCTATGCGGATCGCCTGTGAGCCGATCGCGTTGACGATTGACCATAAAGTCGCGCCTTTTTTTCGTGCTTCCTCCATTGCCGCCAGGGTATCTGCAGTTTCACCAGATTGGGAGATTGCCAACACAACCGTTCCGTCATCCAGAATGGGGTCGCAGTAACGAAACTCAGACGCAACCATCACTTCGACCGGCATTCGAGCAATATGCTCAATCAAATATTTGCCGACCATGCCGGCATAGGCAGCTGTCCCACAGGCAGTTATGATAATTTTCTTGATCTTGTGTGCTTTTTCTTGGTCCAAATTCAAGCCTGGCAAGATGATCCGATAATCCTGAAAATCAACTCTCCCGCTAAGCGTGTCAGATAAGGAGCGCACTTGTTCATGAATTTCCTTTTGCATAAAGTGACGAAACTTCCCCTTCTCGGCAAAGATAGGGTCCCAGGGTATGTTTTGAATTTCAGACTTAACCGGGTTGCCTTCCAGGTCATTGATTGAAAATCCATCTCTGCGAACGATTGCGAACTGACCGGATTCTAAGAAGACAATTTTTCGAGTATGACTCATAATGGCGGGTATATCGCTGGCGATGAACATCTCATTTTCACCAATTCCGAGCGCAACTCCGCCTGCATTTCCTAACCTGGCTGCAATCAACTTTTCCGGTTCCACGGTCGACATAACAACCAAACCGTGAGCACCTCTAATCATTTTGAGTGCTTTTTGAACAGCCGCTGTGAGGTCGTTTGTTTCGTTGTAGAAAACCTCAATAAGATGAGCGATGGTCTCAGTATCCGTTTCAGATTTGAAAACAACCCCTTCGGACACTAATTCTTCCTTGAGGGAAAGATAGTTCTCAACGATGCCATTATGGACAATCACGATCCTGCCGGCCATCCCGAGATGAGGGTGGGCGTTGAGCTCGCTTGGGGCGCCATGCGTTGCCCAACGGGTGTGCCCGATCCCTGTGGTTCCCTGGACTGGATTATTTTGAATCAGCGTTTCCAACAACGCGACCTTACCGGCAGCCCTTCTGATCTCGATTTTGCCGTCATCAAGAATAGCTATCCCAGCGGAGTCATAACCCCGGTACTCAAGTTTCTTTAGTCCATCAACGACGATTGGCGTGGCATCCTGCCCGCCAATGTAAGCAACAATTCCACACATAAGTGCTCCTTTTATATCTATCCCGAGAGAAGGGAGTTACCCCTAAGGGCATCCGCCCTTCTCTCGATTTTCCCATGTTGTCATGGTTACTCTCCTCTTGCGAGAAGATACCTCCCACCTCGTCATCTGCCGCAGCAGGTCAGACGCTTGGTATTCAGGAAATGATCAGATCGTTTCCAGATAACGCACAACCTCCCAATCGGTGACCCTGGTGCGATACTCTTTGATTTCAGCTTCGCGGGAAGTGACAAAGGTCTCATA
>CAZOYK010000080.1:0-10857 GCA_964584065.1 uncultured Anaerolineaceae bacterium
AATGGCAGCAGAGCCCTCAGCCTGAACGCCTACCAACCTGGGCAATTTTTCGATCCAACCCAAAGCCAGCAGGTCAACAAAGCCTTTAGCCACACCGCTGAGGATGTTTCCATCACCGACAGGAATAAATACGGTTAAATCCTGGGCAGACTGATCGCGATTTCGCAACACCTGCTCCCAAATTTCCAGTCCGGCGGTTTTCTTGCCTTCCACAGTGTAGGGGTTGTAGCCTGTGTTGCGGTTATACCAGCCCAGTTCATGCGATGCTTCAATGCTTAGATCAAAGGCCTGATCATAGCTGCCGTCCACCAGCACCACCCGTGCGCCAAAGGTCAGCAACTGCGCCACCTTGGCGGGTGGGGCACTGCGTGGGGCGATGATGACCGCGTGTTTGCCAACGCTGGCAGCCATGCATGCCATCGCCGCGCCGGCATTGCCAGTAGAAGCTGCAATGATTGTCTGGATATCGGCTTCAATCGCGCGGGCAACAACCAGAGCACTGGCGCGATCCTTAAAGGACGCGCTTGGATTACGGCTTTCGTCTTTGATCCACAGTTCCCGCATGCCGAGATTTTCTCGCAGGGCTTCGGGTTGGTAAACTGGCGTCCAGCCCACCTGGTGCAGGGGTGTTTGGTTGAAACCTGGGTCCGGAGCGGCAAGCAAAGGCGCATAGCGCCAAATTGAGGGCTCATTGCTCTGCAAAATACCGTTCTGGTCGATTTCTTTCGAATTTTCTTCAAAGCTGAAGTGCGCGTCCAAATTGCCACCACAGGTCAGACAGTTGTAGGTGACCTGGTCGGGCTCAAAACACTGCCCACATTCAGAACATTGAAAGTAGCTAAGCGGCATGACTGTTCCCATTAAGTTGTAAAGAAATAAGGGGTGAGTCTCTTAGCGTTGGAGCCCAACTCACCCGCTTATCCTGCGCAAATTCCAATTATCGTTTATTCTACCTGTAATCCACCTAAGGCAGGATCCAGGTGCCGGTTTTACCTTCAAGTGCATCCTTGATGTGCTCAGGATCGGTGATGAGGGCTTTTTTGCCGCCCTTGTCCATAAATTTCAGGATGGCTTCGATCTTTGGCAGCATGGAACCCTTGGCAAACTGACCTTCCGCCAGGTATTTCCGGGCTTCCGCGACGGTCATGGTGTCCAGCCATTTTTGATCAGGTTTGTTGAAGTTGATCGCCACTTTTTCCACCGCGGTACTGATCAGAAAGAGGTCGGCATTGATCATGCTGGCAAGGATGGCTGAACCGAAATCCTTATCGATCACGGCTTCCACGCCGGTGAGATCGCCATTTTCCAGTTGCATTACCGGGATGCCACCACCGCCAACAGCCACGACCACAAATCCGTTGTCTATCAGACTGCGTATCGCGTCGGCTTCCACGATAGTTTGCGGGATGGGAGAGGGAACCACACGGCGCCAACCGCGTCCGGCATCTTCCACCATGGTCCAGCCTTCTTTTGCCATTTTTTCTTTGGCAGCGGCTTCGTCCATAAAGGAACCGATGGGTTTGGTTGGGTGTTGGAAAGCGGGATCAGTGCGATCGACGATAGTCTGGGTGACCACTGTCGCAGCCTGTTTGTCAATTCCGCGCAAGCGGAATTCGTTGTGCAGGGCTTGTTGGAACATGTAACCTATGGCACCCTGGGTGTCTGCGCCGCAATAATCCAGCGGAACTTCATGGAGCTCGTGGGAAGCGAGTTCGGAGCGGCGCAGGATGAAACCAACCTGTGGACCGTTACCGTGCGTGACCACCACATCCCAGCCTTCAATGATCATACTGGCGATGTGTTTCATCGTTTCCGCTGCAGCTTGATATTGATCTGGAACGGTCTGATGATTCTTATCTTTGATTAATGCGTTACCGCCTACTGCAACTACTGCTAAACCTTTGCTTTGCATAAAAAAAGTCTCCTTGGAAATCCTTGTGTGGGTAATATCTAAACTTGCAACAGGCGTTTGGTCGCCTGGTTGTGTTTTTCAACTTGTTTCCGAACATCGAGCGTGGTCAACTGACCTTCCCGCACGATGACCTTGCCGCCGACGACCGTCCAGTTTGCTTTGATTGGCTGGCAAAAGAGAATGGTGGCGAGAGGATCTGTGATCGCACCGGCATAGTCCAGCGATCGCAAGTCCATAGCAAAGAAATCCGCGCATTTACCGACTTCAAGCGAGCCGATGTCCTTGCGTCCAAGTACCGAAGCGCCACCGCGCGTGGCAATAGAAAGTGCCTGGCGGGCGGTCATGAGTGGCGGAGCGTCTGGCGCGGAACGGGAAGCGCCTTTAATGCCGCTGTTGACACGGGCGAGCAGAAATGCCTGCCTTACTTCGTTGAGCATGTGCGAACCGTCGTTGCTGGCAGAGCCATCCACGCCAATTGCCAGTTTCACGCCGCGTGACAGCATGTTCATTACCGGTGCTATGCCGGATGCCAGGCGCATGTTGGAGGAGGGGCAATGCGCTACTCCGCAGCCGTGGTGGGCATAGAGGTCCATCTCTTCTTCATTCACCCAAATTGAGTGGGCAAACCAAACGTCATCCCCGATCCAATCGACCGACTGCATGTAGGCAACCGGTTTGTGACCAAATTTTGCCAGGCAGAAGTCGTCCTCATCTTCGGTTTCTGCGAGGTGGGTGTGCAGGTGTACGCCATATTTGCGAGCCAAAACAGCCGACTCGCGCATCAGTTCACCCGTAACGCTGAAGGGAGAGCATGGTGCCAGCACAATTTGCAGCATGGAGCCGGGTTTGGGGTCATGGTAGCGTTGAATCAGGCGTTCGCTGTCCTTGAGGATGTTTTCTTCAGTGTCCACGACGGAATCAGGCGGTAGTCCACCCTGAGACTGCCCCAGGCTCATTGAGCCGCGGGCTGCGTGCAAACGCATTCCCATTTCCGCGGCTGCTGCAATCTCGTCGTCCAGCTTGCTGCCATTGGGGAACAGGTAAAGGTGGTCTGACGAGGTCGTGCAGCCGGAAAGTGCCAGCTCTGCCAGGGCGGTTTGGGTGCTCGTGAAAATATCCTCTGGATTCATGCGTGCCCAGATAGGGTAGAGCGTGGTCAGCCAGTTAAAGAGGTTGGCATCCTGAGCCGCCGGCAAAGCGCGCGTCAGGGTCTGATAAAAGTGGTGATGGGTGTTGACAAGACCAGGCAGAACGACGTGGTGACTTAAGTCCAGCACTTCGTACGCGCTTTGCGGCAGATCAGCCTGGTTGCCGATTTGCTCGATAAAACCATCCCGGCAGAAGATCGCGGCATTTCTTAACTCGCGGTCCTGCCCGTCCATGGTGACGATCAGGTCAGCGTTTTTGACGAGTAAGGTCGACATTGTAAGCTCCTTGGATTATTACTGCTTAGCCAGTTCGGCTGCGCGCAGTGTGTTTTGGAGCAGCATCGCAATGGTCATCGGTCCGACGCCGCCAGGAACTGGGGTGATAGCGCCGGCTACTTCCGAGACTTCATCAAACGCCACATCACCCACGAGGCGATAGCCTCGTTTGGCACTGGCGTCTTCTTTGCGATTGATGCCGACATCGATCACGATTGCGCCCGGCTTTACCCATTCCTTCTTGACGAATTCGGGCTGACCGATGGCTGCAACCAGGACATCCGCTTCCCGGACGACGGCAGGCAGGTCACGCGTGCGGGAATGGCAGATGGTGACAGTGGCATTGGCTTTGACCAACAGCAGGGCTACCGGCATGCCCACGATATTGGAACGTCCAAGCACCACGGCGTTTGCTCCGCTGAGTTGCGCGCCAGCGCGTTCCAAAAGCACCATGCAGCCAGCAGGCGTGCAAGGCACAAAGACAGGCTCGCGCCCTTTTTGCGCCAGCCGTCCGATGTTAACCGGGTGGAAGCCATCCACATCTTTATTGAGATCGATGGCGGAGAGCACTTTTTCTTCGTCCAGATGACGGGGAAGGGGCAATTGCACCAGGATGCCATTCACTGCAGGATCCGCGTTGAGTTTTCGGACCAATGTCTCAACTTCCTCCTGGGTGGCATCTTCGGGTAGATTGTGACCGAATGAGTTGATTCCAGCTTCGGCGCAGGCTTTTTGTTTGCTGCGCACATAAACCTGCGAGGCAGGGTTTTCACCAACCAGTACTGTTGCCAGACCTGGTGCTGAAAGTCCTTTTTTCAGGCGCTCTTCAACTGCTGCCTTGACTTCGTCACGGATTTCCTGCCCAATTTGTTTCCCATCGATGATATTCGCGCTCATATTTGCCTCCGTGGGTCATTATACCCGAAAGGAATGTATAATTCGTGTATGCACACATCTTCCACCTCATTGATCATCGGCATTGCAGGCGGTTCCGGCTCAGGGAAAACCACTCTGGCAAGCAGCATTTTAAAAGCAATCGGGGAAGATCGAATCTCGTTTTTACCGCATGATGCCTACTACCGGGACCAAAGCAACAAGACCTTTGAAGAACGATTATTGGTCAACTATGATCACCCTGATTCGCTTGAGACAGATCTTTTGATCAAGCATATCCAGGCACTTAAGCGTGGAGAAGCAGTTGACTTACCGGTTTATGACTTCGTAAAACATACCCGCTCAGGAGCTACTATTCACGTATTGCCAAAGCCGATCATCCTGGTGGAAGGCATCCTGATATTCGTCGAGCCGAAGTTGCGCAACCTGTGCTCGATGAAGCTTTATGTGGATACTGATCAGGATATTTGTTTTATCCGCCGTCTGCAAAGAGACGTGACCGAACGAGGTCGCACGGTTGAATCCGTGATCAAACAATACATGACTACTGTACGCCCGAGTTTCATTGAGTTTGTGGAACCCACGAAGCGTTTCGCGGATGTAATCATTCCCGAAGGCGGTCTCAACACGGTAGCTTCAGATATGGTGATCGCACGCCTCAAGGCGCTGCTGCCAAGTTGACCGTGGAAGAAACACCCAAGTTTACGAAACCACAGCTCTTTTTCCGCATCCTGCTGCTGGTTTTGTTAATGGCGGCTACGGTTCTTCTGATCCTCATTCGCGACAAAATCCAACACCTGGAAGTTTATGGATATCCGGGCATTTTTCTTGTATCGCTGCTCTCAAACGCCACGATCCTTGTTCCGCTGCCTGGAGTGATGATCACCTCGGCGATGGCAATGGTGTTTAACCCATTCTGGGTGGCGATTGCTTCCGGAGCAGGGGCAGCCTTGGGCGAACTATCGGGATACCTGGTGGGCTTCAGCGGGCAGCCAATGCTTGAAAAATCTGAGAAAGTCAAAAAATTGACAGCCTGGATGCAGCGCAATCAGTCCTGGACGATCTTCCTGCTGGCGTTGGTCCCAAACCCGTTGTTTGATATGGCAGGTTTCATTGCCGGTGCGTCCCACATGCCTGTTTGGAAATTTCTTATCTTTTGCCTTCTTGGAAAAGTTGTCAAGATGCTGGCATTTGCCTATCTTGGGGCTGGGATCTTCAGCGTTTTTCAGTAAAGAATGAGGAACTCAGGTTCGAATCACATTTCAGTACAAAAGAAAGCTCCTATGTATAATCATGATATGAAAAATTGGATTGAATTGGCAAACAGACACCTTGGTTTAAGCCTTTCTGACGATCAGCAGTTTCAGTTCCAGGTTCTTCAGGAAGAGTTGCTGGAATGGAATAAAAAGATAAACCTCACAGCCATTAAGGACATCCAGGGGATCCAGGAGAAACACTTTTTTGATTCCCTGACATGTTTCATGGGCTTTGAGGAGTGGCCTGAGAGCTTGATTGATGTGGGCAGTGGGGCGGGCTTCCCTGGATTACCGATCAAGATTGTTATCCCGGAAATGCGGTTGACCCTGGTGGAATCCGTCGATAAGAAAGCCAATTTTTCCCGCCATATCGTTGAGGAACTCGGTCTGGAGAATGTCACTGTCCTCTCAAAACGCGCTGAAGAAGTTGGACGTATGCCTGAACATCGCGAAGCATACGACATTGCCGTCGCGCGGGCAGTTGCGCCAGCCGCCACCCTGGCAGAGTACCTCCTTCCCTTAGTGAAGGTGGGTGGGAGATGCCTGATGCAAAAGGGTACGCGCGGTCCAATGGAAATACTGGAAGCGGGCAGGGTCGTTGACCTGTGCGGCGGAGAGATTAGTGACCTGTTTCGCCTGGACTTTGATGGCATCGAAGGAGAGGGCAACCTGGTCATAATCGATAAGTTGCGACCCACCCCAAGTGAGTTTCCCCGCGCGGTCGGCATCCCTGCCAAGAAACCGATCCTGAGTTCTGATGACAAGAAGTTACGGGAAATACTTAATCAACTCTTCACGAATAACTGAACATTCTATGAAAACAGAAATCACTTTCTTTTGTGAATTGCATGCTCAGGAATTGAAAAAACTCTTCGAGGACCGCTTCGTTTTCGACGACCTCAAGACGCTCAATGCCGGTATCTCACTGGGCATCCTGGATTTGTCCCCTGAGCGGGCAAGTGTTGTCAGTAAGCTCAATCGTCTGGGGATCCCGGTGACTGCCTGGCTGCTGCTGCCAGAGGAGCAGGGTTACTGGTTTAACCTTGGCAACCACGCCGAGGCAACTGCGCGTTACCAGGCATTCAAGACCTGGAGTGAAGATAATCAGCTTGAGTGGGCTGCAGTGGGACTGGATATTGAATCCGACATCAATGAAATGAAGCGTTTTACCGACGAACGCGGGGCTGTCATCCAAAAAGCCATCAAGCGGCTGAAAGACAGCATAGGCTATCGCGCGGCGAAGAAAGCATACGAATCCCTGGTTGCGCAAATCCATGCGGATGGTTATTTGGTTGAGAGTTATCACTTCCCATTGATCGTGGATGATCGGGAAGCTGGTTCAACCGTTTTGCAGCGCGTGGCAGGTTTGGTGGATGTTGCCGTCGACAGGGAAGTGTTGATGTTATATTCGAGCTTTTTCAGACCACAAGGGCACTCTGTTTTATGGAGTTACGCCCAAAAAGCCCAGGCGATCGGGATCGGCAACACCGGTGGAGGCATCCAGGCAGGCGCACTCGAAAACGTGCCTTATTTGACCTGGGATGAATTTGCGACCGATCTGCGTCTTGCACGCCGCAGCGGCAAACCGATCTACGTTTTCAGCCTTGAAGGCTGCGTGAAACAGGGGTTTTTGCCGCGCCTGGTTACATTTGACTGGCAGGCTGAGGTCGAATTACCCAGAACAGCGCTTGTATCTGCTGGCAGAAGCGGCTTGAAAGGATTGTTGTGGGCGATTGAACGTCCGTTGGTGGTTTTGGCTGGCCTGGCTGGCGTGATTGGGACTTTGCTAATGATCAAATCTCACGGGAAGTCTAAAAAGACTGGCAAGCACTAATCTCAGCGGGATTCCTTCAATTGAAATTGGTCACTAACCTTGCCCATTCGGCAATGCTGAGCGTTTCAGCCCGACGGGTGGGGTCGATGTCTGCTTTGAGCAGCCTGGCTTCCACCTCGCCAGCAGGCAGGCTCAAGCCAGCCGAAAGCGAATTGCGCAAGGTTTTGCGTTTTTGTCCAAAACCCGCGTGTGCCAATTTGAAAAATTGATCCAGTTGTGAAGCGGGGATGAGAGGTTCAGGGTGCAGGCGAATGCGCAGCACCGCGGAGTCCACATCCGGCGAGGGATAGAAACTGCCGGCCGGGATAGTGCCCGCGATCTCCGGCTCACCAAAAACGAAAACCGAAAGTGAAAGCAGGCTCATCTTGCCGTCGCGCGCCACGATACGCTGCGCGACCTCTTTTTGAATGGTCAGGATAACACGCGAGGGCTTGAGATCGGCTTCGAGCAAATGGCGGATGATGGCAGAGGTGATGTAGTAGGGAATATTTGCCACCACCACGTAATTTTCACGGCTTACCAGGGTAGATGGGTCAAGCTCCAGGATATCTCCCTGTACGATTTGAACATTCGGATAGGATTTTAAGGCTTCCGCAAGCGGCTCGAGCATGTTCCTGTCAATTTCGACCGCCGTTACACGCGCGGAGGACTGCACCAAGAGATAGGTCAGGCTGCCCAAGCCCGCGCCAATCTCGAGCACTTCTTCGCTTCCGTTTAGTTCGGTGGCGTTGATCACTTTCATCAAGCCGGCAGGTTCTACCAGGAAGTTTTGCCCCAGAGATTTCCTGGGCTGTATGCCATAGCGTTTTAGAAGGGGCTGAATGTTGAGAAAATCGAGGCTCATGGCAGGACCACCTGCACATAATCCGGCACAGGCGTAAGGAAATAAATCACGGTCCAATCGTGCCAGGAAATCCAGTTTTCATCGTCGTATCCCAGATCAATCCAATATCTGCCAGGAATGCCGTAACCGGAGTCGCCAATAATGCCGTGACCATAGCCGGGCACGTAAACCGGTTGCAACTCGAGCGCCTCGTACCAGGAAGAATGCACAGCTACAATTCCCTTGGTTAGAGGGATACCGGAGCGGGTTAGGTCTCCGTAACTAAACTCGGAAGGATGGTAAGAGGTAGCATAAACGCTCACTTTGCGCCAATATTCGAGCGTCTGCCCATCCACTACTTCGGTTTTAACGACTACTTTGGTTCCTGTGCCCAAAACCGCGTCCGAGGGATCGGAGGCTTTCCAGGGACCTTCATCCATGGTGTGGACGATTACGCCATCTTCAGTGCGGCTGCGCTGGCGCGAGACCACCAGCCCCAACTGACCGGGAGTGAGCACAGAAGTCGTGTCTAATTCAGCTTCGGGGTCAAGTTGGTAGGTGTAAGCAAAAGCGCTTTCATCCTTGACCAGTGAGATACTCTCCGCACTCTGGATGAGGGTGATCTGCCCGTTCGCTGGCAGAGGCTGGTTTTCAGGTGGGATGGAACGGTCAAGGTTTTGGGGGGCGATGCCCAGTTCTGCCAGAGCCTCACCTATGGTTGCTGCAGCAGACAAGCCGCTCAGGCTCTGGTTGCCAATTGTAACTCGCAGGTTTTTTGCCCTGGCTAACGTGAATGCGTTTTGGGCTTTGAGTTGGGTGTCTGGTGAAGCAAAAAGGCGGTCTTCAGGCCGGACTTGGATGCCGGCTTCAAGCAGAGCTTCCGATAGGGTGGCTTTTTGCGTGTAAAGCGTAAGTGGTTCGCCGTCAACTTCGAGCGTGAGTTGTTTAGCAGGCACGAACTGAAGTTTTGCTTCCATGCCGGCTGATAGCGCCTTGAATGGATCAATTACCTTGCCGTCCAGCATAACAAGATCTTCTGCAAAAAGAGCAATCCCAACTTCCTGGAGCAGATTGGCAGGCAGGAGTTCCGGGCTTTGGAGCGCCAGGATCTCGCCACGGCTTTCAATTTCCACCAGGCGAGCACGTTGGATGTGCAGGCGTGTAGGTAAGGTCAGCGAAAAGGTGTCGGGGTCAATCGAGGTGTGGTCGTCAGGCTGAAGCTCATAGTTCAGCTGGCGGAGCAATCCGCGCAGGCTGAAGGCGACGGTTTGCACGTGCAAAGTCTGCCCGTCTACTACCAGTTCGTAGGGGTGCCAAAGCTGGGCGAAGATCAAGGAGAGACCACCCAGGACGAGTGCAAAGCTCAGCAAAACCCATGTTTTTCGTTGATTATTCATCAGAGCTTAAATGTATCATATGCTAAAAAAACGACGAACCACGTGTAAATCTACTCCGATTGCGACCCCAATTGCAGAATTTTCTGCAGAACACTCAGAAGCCTGGCTTTCCATTCATCCTTGCTCAAATCGGTGATATTCACCCAATAGCCATTTTTTCCAGTCCGGATTGTGGGGTCAATCTCAGGCAATCCGCGGTCCTTAACCCCGTTTGGAAGGGGGGGATAAGAAAGAAGGATCTGGTTATTGTTGATGCTGATGGCTTCGATGCCGGCAGCCTCACCGCGCAGCTTGACCTTCATCTGGTAGAGCAAATCAAGTACTCCCTGGGGGATGGGACCAAAGCGATCCGCAAACTCAATTTCGGTTTGAGCAATTTCCGTTTCACTGCGTAGCGATGCGATGCGGCGATAAAGTTTGAGCCGCAGTTCCTGGTCGGGGATGTAGCTGGCTGGGATCTCGCTCGAAAGGGGCAGTTCAACGTTGATGTGAAGGCTTGGGGCTTCGATCGACGTCTCAACTGGCAGGCTCGAATCGCTGCGCATAGCCTTGACAGCCTGGCTGAGCAGCTTGGTGTAGAGATGGAAACCGACTGCAGCAATATAGCCCGACTGGCGCGTTCCCAGCAAATCGCCCGCGCCGCGCATTTCCAGGTCGCGCATGGCGATGGAGTAGCCCGCGCCAAGCTGGGAATTATCTGCCAAAACCTCCAGGCGTTCTTCGCCTTCGGGGGTGGGAGCACGCCGTTTATCTCGGAAGAGATAAGCAAATGCCCGCTGAGCGCCGCGTCCGACACGACCGCGCAATTGATAGAGCTGCGCGAGCCCGAAGGTGTCTGCCCGGTCGATGATCAGGGTGTTGGCATTGGGGATGTCGAGCCCGGATTCGATGATCGAGGTGCACAACAGCACGTCAATTTGCCCGGCAGTGAACTGTTGCATCACCTCAGCGAGCTGCTCTTCGGGCAGCCTGCCGTGCCCGATGCCAATGCGGGCTTCGGGAATCAGGGTGGAAAGGTGATTGTAGACCGCCGGAATGGATTGGATGCGGTTGTGGACAAAAAACACCTGTCCACCGCGATCCAATTCGCGCACAATCGCTTCCCGCACCAGTTTTTGGTCGTAGGGTCCTACGTGGGTGATGATTGGCAAGCGTTCTTCGGGAGGTGAGTTGATGTTGGAAATATCCCGAACGCCGCTCAGTGCCATGTAAAGCGTGCGCGGGATGGGGGTGGCGGTGAGGTTTAGCACATCAATTTCTGCGGTTTTTTTTTTATGGTGCTCTTTTTGGGTAACACAAAAGCGTTTTTCCTCGTCG
>CAZOYK010000081.1:0-7386 GCA_964584065.1 uncultured Anaerolineaceae bacterium
ACCGCCAGCCACAACCCTCCGGAGTGGCAGGGCATCAAGTTCAACCCCCGCCTGGGTTATCCCGCGCCTACCAATGTGACTGATTTCATAGCCTTTCGCATCAACGAACTGCAGCTGATCGACCACACTGGCGGTCAGAGCGATGTGGAGGATGCCCGCGCGCGCGGGTTGGTGGAGGGCTTTGACCCTCTCGACGACTATGTCAAATGGATCAAGAATAATGGCAACGGCAATGCCCGCATCCCGATTGATTTTGATCGCATCCGCCGCTTTTTTGCTGACAAAATGGTGGTGGTGGATGAGATGCACGGCTCTGGCCGCGGCTATCTCACCCGTTTGCTTGGCGAAGCAGGCGTGCGATTTACGGTGATCCACGCCAATGTTGACCCGGACCTGGGCGGGCAGGATTATGCCAACCCGGAAGAGCCCTTCAACCGGCTACTCAAAGAAACTGTCGCGCAAACCGGAGCGCAAATTGGTATGGGCATGGACACCGACGCCGACCGTTATGGGGTCGTGGATAAGGGCGGCGTTTACTTCCGACCCAACCAGATCCTGCCGATGCTGCTGCGCTATTTGGGCGTGGACCGAGGGATCACCGGGCGCGTTATCGCCACCCAAACGGGTTCTCCCCTGCTCGAGGTGCTGGCAGGCATGATCCCGAATAACGAGGTCAACAAACCTGCGGAAGGCGCACTGCCAGGATACGTTGGGCAGAAAATTTATAAGTGCCGCGTGGGGGATATCGCCTCGCGCAGCCTCAAAAACGCTTTTGCGGTGCCAGTGGGGATCAAATACATCGAGGAGATCCGCCGTACGGACGCCGCGTACAATAACCTCAAAGTTCTTCCGGATGATTGGCGCGACCGCATCCTGATCGGCGGAGAGGAATCCTCTGGTCTGACCACACGCGGACACATCACCGACAAGGATGGCCCCTGGGCTAACATCCTGATCATGGACATGCTCGCGTACTACGGCACCCGCCCTGAAAAACCGCTGGGTACGCTCCAGGAAATCTGGGACGAATTGGTCAGTCTACCCGGACTTTGGGAATCGTATGGCACTTCCTCAGACCCAACCTCCCATGCTGGTCGCTCAGACGTGGACGCGCCGCTTGAAGCAAAAGAAGCCTTCATTGATTACTACCTCGACCTGCCGGATCACGTCGGCGAGGACGAACTAAAGATTGCAGGTTTGAAGATTGATTACCTCGGCGGAATCCGCTACGAACTGGTGGAAATGCAGCTCAGCGATCAAAGTGGAGATGACCACTACTACCTGCGCATGCGTGCCTCTGGCACCGAACCAATCAATCGTGTCTACATCGAAGCGGCCGACCTGCAGGTCGGGCAGCGCATGATGGCCGAAGTGCTGAAGAAGCTGGAGGATCTCACCGCAGACACGCTTCGTAAAGCCCATTCTGCCTGGCACCTGGTGGACATGCTGTGCCAGTCGCGCTTGAGCGAACACACCGAACAGGCAGTGAGAGAGGTTATCTCCAATCAAGGATGGAGCATGCAGGATATCCTGTCAAAAATCAACCAGATGACCCAAACGCTTGAAAAGCGCAACCGCAAAGTTATTCAATCCTGGCACAAAACCTTAAGCGCCTGAAATTTATGTTTACCCAACAGCCCCGGCATCAACCCGGGGTTGTTTTTTAATGATGAAACTATCTTGTACAATTATTACTGCTTTGGTATTTTATCGATTAATTTTCCAGTTATAATTAAATCAGGTGGGCGGCTGAAAGTCCGACCTTTTTTTGTTCGAATTTAATAAAGAGCCACCCGAAATACCAAAGAGGTTAATATGAAAATTGTGACAGACAGTGGGGCGGACATTTCGTTTGAAGAATGCAAATCACTCGGGATCACCATGCTTCCGTTGAAAGTGGATGTTAATGGCGTATCCTACCACGCTGGGGTGGATATCGATCCGGATGAATTTTATGATTTGATGGATGCAAGCCCGACCATGCCCATCACCTCCACCCCATCAGTTGGCGAGTTTGCGGAAGTTTACAAAAGCCTTGCAGCCGAAGATCCGGAAATTCTTTCGATTCATCTTTCTTCTGGCTTGAGCGCCACTTTCAATGTTGCGGTTCAGGCAGCAGAGTTGGTACCTGAGGCGAAGATCACCCTGATCGACACGCTCACGCTCTCCGCCGGCACTGGCTGGCAATTGCGTGCTGCGTCCGCAATGATGAAGGCTGGTCACAAACTGGAAGAAATAGTCAAAACATTGCGCAAAATCCAGGATGCTACTTCCACTTTCTTCACTTTGCCCGACCTGAAATATCTCATCGCTGGCGGTCGTATCAGCCATCTGAGAGGCTTGCTGGCTTCTCTGTTGGGTATCAAACCAGTGATCGAAGTCAGTAAAGTGGACGGCAAGTACTACGACAAAGTTAAGAAACGCTCCTTCCAACAGGCGATTGATGGAATCACTGAATTGGTGAAAAGGGTTCATCCCGCAGGCACCGAGCTCGTGGCGCAAATCGTTACCGCAGCTAATCCTGCTGGCGCAGAGCAATTGAAGGCTTCCATGGAAAAGGTCTTCAAGTGCCACTGGGAGCCAACTGTGACCCTTGGAACTGCCCTTGGAGCTCACACTGGCCGGGGTTTGGTGGGCATTATCTGCGCAGCTAAATCGGCTTTGCCAACGATAGGTTAGTTTAGAGAATTCGTTCAGAGATAAAACAGCCCTGTTACCCAGGGCTGTTTTTAGTTGTCTTTATTCAAATTCCAACAGCCGGTCTTATTCTTGTTCTTTGGCGTGGATTTTATATTCTTCCGGCACGGGAAGGCTGCCCTCCCAGACCACGCTGCGGAATTCATCCGGGGAGGTGTTGCCCTCGGTGTTGATCAGCAGCACCTGGGAGCTCTCGTTTAACCCCATGGCGTCGCGTAGATCGCGCGCGCCTTCAAATTCCATCAGGTACATCAGAGCCCCCAACGTAACCGCACCAGATTCTCCGGACACGATAAAGGGATCATCAGCTAAGGGCACAGAATATACGCGCATGCCTTTTGCCGCCACATAATCGGGACACTTGGCAAAATAATCAGCACAGTTGTAAAGCGTTTCCCACGCAAGCGGATTGGGGTCCCCACAAGCCAGTCCGGCCATAATGGTATCCAAATCACCCGTTACACTGTGGGGCTTGCCATCGCCAATGCGCATTGATTCGAACAGGCAGGCAGCTTCAGTTGGCTCCACCACCATTGAAAGCGGAACATTATCCTCGAAAAGCACTGAATAAAAGCCAATGGCTGCTGCCGCAAGCGAGCCAACGCCTGCTTGCACCAGTAAATGGGTTGGTCTTTGAATTCCCTGGGCAGCAAACTGCTCCTGTGCTTCAACAAACATGGTAGCATAGCCCTGCATGATCCACTTTGGCACATCCTCGTACCCCTCCCACGAGGTATCGGAGATCACTTCCCAGCCGTTTTCCTGCGCGTCAATCGACGCCTGGCGCACTGCGTCATCATAATTTCCATCCACCACGACCACCCGTCCACCCTGGCGCTGGATGCCGCGGATGCGGTCTTGCGTAGTGAGCGAGTGCACGTAGATCACGGACGGAAAGCCCATCTTGCTGGCTGCCCACGCCACGCCGGTGCCGTGATTGCCATCGGTGGCGGTGGCAAAGGTTGGGTGTCCGAGCTTTTCGCGCCTTCCACCTTCCAGGTGCAGCAGATCACGCAAGGACATTTCTTTGTCGCTGAAGCCTCCGCGCTGCAGGAGCTTTTGGTAAATGGCATAAGCACCACCAAGCACCTTGAAGGAGTTTAGCGTGAGCCTTGCCGATTCATCCTTGACCCAAATGCCGCCAACGCCAATGCGTTTTGCCAGGCGCGGCAGGCTTTTGAGCGGGCTCATGCGATAGCCGGGAATTTCGCTGTGGATCCGGCGTATCTTCTGAGGCAAACCGGCAGGGAAGAGCTCTGCTGCTAATCTGGATTTGGGATTTTCAAGCGCGTGTCGGTTTTCCAACCATTGAATTGGTACTTCAGTCATCAGGACCTCACAGGCGGTAATCTTTGCTTGTCAATCTTATCACAGGGAAAAAAACAATTTCGGGCGCTTCGGACAATCAACCGTGCCGCAGCGAGTCGCCCACCCAACTCCATTTTTCCGGACGCGCCTGAACCCCCAGCAACTGCTCCAGCAATCGGGAAAAGCGGATTGGATCTCCACTGGTGAGGTAGTAGTGAGCAGGCTCAGTACTCGAAGACCGGAGGAGGTAGTTCTGGAACAGAACGCGCTCAGTCTGACGGGCAATGGCGGGCGCCGGGTCAATCACGCGCACGTTCTCGCCCGCTATTTGCCGGATTAGTGGAATTACAAAGGGGAAATGCGTGCATCCCATCACAAATGTATCAACGCCCTCAGCCAGCATGGGCTGCAGCGCCTGCTGGAGGATGCGGCGGGTTAGATAGGTGTTCAGGTAACCGCGTTCTATCTGTTTCACAAGTCCCGGGCAGGTTGCTTCAAAGATCTGGACGTCTTTGGCAAATCGTTCCACTACAGAAGCGTATAACTCCCCTTGAAACGTGGATGGGGTCGCCAGCACGCCCACCTTGCCGCTGAGAGTTTGCTCGGCAGCCGGTTTGACCGCCGGCTCCATACCTACAAAGGGAAATGTTGGGAAAAGATCACGCAGGTGCTTGAGAGAAGCGGCTGATGCTGTGTTGCAGGCAATCACGATCAGCTTTGCGCCCTGACTCATCATCATACGCGTGACTCCCTCCGCAAGTTGACGCACTTCTTCCAGGGGTCGTTCACCATAGGGCACTTTAGCCTGGTCTGCAAAGTAGAGCGTGGCCTCATTGGGCAAGCGACTGTGGATAGCGCGCAGCACCGAGAGCCCGCCCACTCCGGAGTCGTAAACGCCAATTGGCGCGTTTGTGTTGACCATGCGCTTATTTTAACACGCTGTGGAGTACCAAGCTGAATGCAAATACCCGCGCAGAGAAAGTCGCTAAACTGGAATCGCGATTTAATCCCGATATTCTAAAATATCTCCCGGTTGACACTGCAGCACTTTGCATATCGTCTCAAGCGTACTGAATCGAATCGCTTTGGCCTTGCCGGTTTTCAGGTTAGAGAGATTGCTCATCGTAATCCCTACATTTTCGGAAAGTTCAGTCAGGCTCATTTTTTGGCGAGCCATTTCAACATCCAAATTCACAATTATGGCCATCTTTGCCTCACACCGTCAAATCAATTTCTTGCTTGTAGTCGACCGCTTGTTGAAACAAGGCTGCGATCAAGAAGAAAAATGTCGCGGCGACAAGCATCGCAAAAATACCCAAGGTAACGTAGACATTCGTGATGGAACCACCCACTTCGGCTCTGGTGTAAAGGAAAAGCGCTATTAAAGGAATGGTGCCCACCAGAGCACAATTGCCGATTGCTTTTAACTTACGCACAGAACCTGGTTCGAATATCTTGTTTTTTCGGATACTTTCCAGTAACAACAAGGCAATGATCAACGCGGCCAGAACACAAGCCATAAAACTCCACATCATGATCGAGACTGGTACACGCATGTAAGTAAGTTCCGGATTAACCATTGAGACGTCAAAAGAGAGATAATATAGTATCACTCCAACAGCAACTGTCAGCAGTATAGCAAGGACTACACCTATTTCAACAATGATTGTTTGAATTTTTGCTTTCACTTTTTACCTCCGCTCTTAGTCACAATTTTTTCAGCTAAGATAAGAACAGTATAACGACGATTTTATCGTTTGTCAATATATATTTTATGTTATTCGTGTATTTACGCTGAAACAGGTGGGGAATCGGGTGATTATTAGGTTGTCTTTTTCGTTTGTAAAACTTGAGCTGTAGCTTATCACCCTGATGTTGCGCTTGCTTCCACAAAAGCCTTGAAAATCTGGCGCATCGGTGCGGAATCGGGTAGCCATTCCGGATGCCATTGCACGCTCAACACAAAGTGTTTTCCAGGCATCTCCAGAGCTTCAATTACCCCATCCGGGGCTGTCGCGGTTATTTTTAACCCTTCCCCAAGATCTTTCACGGATTGGTGATGCAAGCTGTTCACTTCAAACGCCGTACCCCCCATGATCTCTGACAAACGGCTGCCTTCTGCAAGCTTTACTGGATGGGAAAGGCGGCTGCGCTGATAGTTTGGCCACCACTGATGCTGACCAGCTTCCGGGAGTTCGCTGGGAATATCCACCACCAGGTTGCCGCCCAGCGCCACATTGAGCACCTGCTGCCCGCGGCAGATGCCAAAAACCGCCTTGTCCATTTGTACTGCCTGCCTGCAAAGCGCCAGTTCGAACTCATCCCGCTCGCGATCGATCCCATCCACGCTCGGGTGCATCTCCCCTCCGAAATAATCCGGGTGGATATCGCCACCACCAGAGATGAACAGCCCGTCAAATTCACTTAACACCTCAGGAATTGAGTCGAGCGGTAGCGCAGAAGGCAGAAGATACGGTCTGCCTCCAGCTGCCAGGATAGCGCGCACCAGCTCTTCTCTTGAAGAATAAGCGGGCGTACTCCCAGGTTTTTGGATGCGGAAGGCGGCGAGGGCAATGCGTACTGTCATATGGACCTCCAGAAGAGTTAAATGTAAAAGCCTTCCCGTCTAATGAAGAAACGGAGAAGGCTTTTAAAGTGCAGAAGAAAAAACCGCGGTCTAAAAACGCTGCTTCAGGCGAGCGCTCTTACCGGTGCGTTCGCGCAGGAAGTACAGGCGGGCACGGCGGACTTTGTTGTGGCGTTCGACCACCACTTTTGATACGCGGGGGGAATTGAAGAGGAAGGTACGCTCAACGCCGATACCATTGCTGGCAACACGACGGACGGTGAAAGTGCCGTCGTTGGCTTTACCGCGCACATAGAGCACCACACCCTTGAATTCCTGGATGCGTTCGCGATCGCCTTCTTTAATGATTGTGTGTACGCTGACGGTATCGCCGGGGAACAGATCCGGGATATTGGGGTTCTTCTCGGCTTCGACAGATTTCAATAATTCTGTATGGTTCATAATAACTTCCCTTCAAGTACTGACGCAAGATAAGCGTCTCAACCTGCTCGAGACGCGGAGGATTAGTATATCACAATAATCCGCGAAATTGTCAAGTAGGAATCACAGGTGTAAGAGCAAAGTGGTAATCTAGCCTGATTCAAATAATAACATCGCTTAAGCCTGGTTCACGCGCAATGACACACCCAGAAACAACATCTTCTGATTCTTTTACGCAAAATCCCGGCTACTTGCCAGGCATATCTCATCAGGAGAATGTAATCACAGTTTATAACCTGACCTTGGGCAGACGCTCGGAGAGTCCGTCAAGATGTAGGTCAGACACCTTGCCATTGATCTTGCCATACTGCCAC
>CAZOYK010000081.1:7396-10714 GCA_964584065.1 uncultured Anaerolineaceae bacterium
TGCCACTCAGAAAAAAGATGATATGTATGCTTTTTCTAGCCAGTAAAATCGAGAGCTTATCAAAAAAGGAAGCTTGTGTTAAACCGCAATTGAATATCATTACCCAAGATTTGTCATAGAAAAATCTTGATATCCAATGATGCAAAATATCCCATTATTTATGCCCTGACAATTACTTTGGGGCAAACAATGAATGTGAAAAAACTTTCCCTTACTGCCTCACTTATTCAATGCTCAGATACACACTCGAATCATCGGAGACTCCATAAGTCAGGATAAGAGAAGTGTCATCGCTAAGAACGCTAAAAACCATGTCTCCTTCTATCACACCGCCACCGAACAATTTTTGACTTTCAAGAAATCCCAAGCCATAAAATGTTCCAGAATCATTGAGGGGAGAGTAAAAGACACCTTTATCACCGACAACTCCAAAGCTATATGAATCTACTTGACAGCTCTCATCGACATCTTTGTCACATTCTATCTTCAGTCTAACTACCAAGTAGCTGTATCCACTTTCGGGGCTGGGGTAAAACTTGGCTGATAATGGCCAAGATTGACTCAACTCTCTTAAGCTGGGTGTATCAATAATAGTGAGCTTTATTCCATCCAAATTTGCTGAAGCTCCAAATGGAATTGGATTGCTTCTAGAACCTCTTGCTTGACTGCTGCTTCCTGATCCACAAGCTGTCAGAAACACTAAAAGAATCGTTGCCATAACTACAATATTTTTATACTTTTTCATGACTTCCTCCTTTTGCTAGTGTAATGAATTATTGCCTAATTTCCAGGAATTGACAAACTGCCTATGATGATTATCTTAGTCAATGATCAATCACTGACTTACATAATCTCTTTCCGATACATTAGTATTAAGAATTTAATCTACTTTCTCCATTTATACCTCAAATATTTAAAAAAGCACTTTTTTCTATTGATGTGAGAGCAACATGATAATGTTCTAATTAATATTAGGAGCTATGAAGAGGACAATCGAAGTGAGCAATAAAGATCTACTCCGAAAAAGTGCAATTTAAGGAGTAATAGAAAGCGAGAGATCCGGGCAAACTACGATTGTCTCCTCTAAATATGAGCAGACAAGTCCCTTGCCACCTGCACATGATCGCCCATGGAGGACCTATGGAAAAAAGATAAATGGACAGCCAGTTCTTACAACTTTATCAACTCAATAGGACATTTCTAAATTGCCTTGACAAAGTGTGAATCAGGAATTATCGACCGGCTGAATTGGACCCATAATAGCGGTTAAACACAAGACCCGGCGTTTTGCCGGGTCTTGCGGGTAATCCAAATTCTAATGTTCGTGCTGGAATTCGGGGGGATAGTTCTTCTCGAGCTCTTCAGCTTCTTCCTTCGTATGGGCAATTGTGCCATGCGGGTGATTGGCTGGAGAGTAGATGGTATACATCGAAAGGCGTTCTGTCGCTGAGGTGTTGATGATGTTGTGGATCGTTCCCGCGGGAATAACCACCACATCGCCATCCTTCACCGTCATCTCATCCTCTTTAGTGACCACCTTGCCTTCACCGGCTTCAAATCTAAAGAACTGGTCGACATCATCATGCACTTCCTGACCAATATCTTCTTTGGGCTCAAGCGACATCAAAACCAGCTGCAATTTTCCGGTGTAAAGGACGTGCCGGAAGTCAGTGTTTTCGATGGTATCTTTTTCAATGTTCGTGTAATAAGGTTTCATGTTTCTCCTTTTTCTTTTTTGTTGTTATCTTAATGATACTAAATCACTATAAGATTCTCATAAGACGGACCTCACCAAACCAGCTTTCTTACACGAGTCTAATACTTCGAGCAGCAATCTGCCTCAACCCGGGAAAATCACCTTTGGCAGGCGCTCCGCCAGACCCTCAAACTGAGCAGCCGGCACCTGGCCATTGGTCATCCCATTATGCAGATACTGGTCATAAGCGCTGAGGTCCAGCATTCCGTGCCCTGAAAGATTGAAGAGGATCACACGCTTTTCACCTTTCTCACGCGCGTCAAGGGCTTCATCGATGGCTGTGCGGATGGCATGGGCAGATTCTGGTGCCGGAACGATGCCTTCAGCACGCGCGAATTGAATTGCGGCTTCAAACACAGCCCGCTGTTCCACCGCCACCGCTTCAACCAACCCGGCGTTATAGAGCCCGCTCAGGATGGGTGACATGCCGTGATACCTGAGACCGCCGGCATGGATGGGGTCGGGGATAAAATCGCTGCCCAGTGTGTACATCTTGAGGATCGGCACAATCCCGGCGCTGTCGCCATAGTCGAAACCGTAGGTGCCCCTGGTGAGGCTGGGCGTGGCAGTTGGCTCAACCGCAAGCAGCCTGGTACGGTGACCATCCTTAAGATTTTCCCGCAAAAACGGAAAAGCCAAACCTGAAAAGTTAGACCCACCGCCGACGCAACCAACGACAACATCCGGATATTCACCTGCCAAATCCATCTGCTTAAGCGCTTCTTCGCCAATAATGGTTTGGTGCAGCATGACATGGTTGAGCACCGACCCCAAGCCATACTTCTTTTTGCCGCCGGATTCCGCAGCCACCTCCACAGCTTCTGAAATGGCGATACCCAGCGATCCGGGGTGGTCTGGGCGTTTTTCGAGGTAACTTCGACCTGTCTTCGTAACGGGGGAAGGGCTGGCAAAGACCTGCGCCCCAAAAGTCTCCATGATCACACGGCGGTATGGCTTGCCCAGGAATGAAGCATTGACCATGAACACTTCCAGGTCGATCTCAAACATCTGGCACGCCATCGCCAGGGCGCTGCCCCACTGACCCGCACCAGTCTCCGTAGTCATCGCGTGGGTTCCGCTGATCTTGTTGAAGAAAGCCTGGGGAATGGCGGAATTCAGTTTATGCGAACCGGCAGGGGATTCCCCTTCGTATTTGAAGTAAATATGAGCAGGGGTGTCCAGTGCTTTTTCCAGTCGGCGAGCACGGATCAGCGAGGTCGGTCGGTATAGTTTGTACATCTCGCGTACTTCTTCAGGGATGGGCACATAACGTTCCATGGTCGTTTCCTGCTCGATCAGCGCAAGCGGGAAAAGGGCTTCGAGCGCCTCTTTGGTGATTAATTCTTTCGTAATTGGATTGAACACGGGCGTTGGGGGCACGGGGCTGTCCGCGTTCATGTTGTACCAAAAGCGTGGAATATCGCTTTCGCTTAAGTGGTATCGGGTTTGTTCCTGGTTCTTCATGGCAATTCTCCTCGGTTGTTGGTTTTAAATCAAACACATCCATCCACTGGGGACGAATGTGTCAGCAATCCGCGGTGCCACCCCGGTTAAACCAGCCT
>CAZOYK010000082.1:0-10543 GCA_964584065.1 uncultured Anaerolineaceae bacterium
TTCCTAAATGTGCGAAAAATACTTGACACTACCCAACACTTGCTCCATAAAAGTCTTCAAGTTACAGATTCCACACGAGAACAAAAAACCCCCGGATTATGGGGGCTGGAAATTAGAAGGTTAGGAGTTCGGATGGATCAGTATCCAGTACGAGCCAAGATCGTTTATGTAAAAATGACTCTACACAAACCAGGTTCACTCCGGGTTATGAATCCAGACCAGCAAGTGAGAATTGAACATTTTCAACGAAGATAGCCAATTGGCAAACCGGGGGAAACGAGGCAACAGGAGCCTGGTAAGTGGTGGGGCAAGCGTAATTCGCAATGGCAAGAGTTCACAATTGGGAAACAGCGATTTGATTTCTTTGAGACCGATTCCTTTGGTTTGTTGATTGGTCGGGTTCCACACAAAATCGTACCAAAGAATGTTGCCGCCCAGCTTGAGGACCCGCAGCATTTCAGCTGCCATGTCTTTTTTTACGCCGGGATCGAGGATTGAGGAAAAGGCCGTAAACTGAAGCAGCAAATCAAAGGATTTATCCTGGAAAGGAATAAACTGCCCGTTGGCATTGATCCAGGAACAATCTGGAAGATCGGCTGAAGCTTGTTGAAGTCGGTCAAGAAGCAGATCTACTCCAGTAAGGCGAGCAGGTACTGCATCTAATTGAATAAATTCTTGTATCACTCCCCCGGAACCACAGCCAATTTCGAGAATTTGCAGATCAGTCAGACTTCCTTGGAGCTTTGAATTTAAAAGATCGAGGATATTCCTGTGACGATCAGAAATCATCCATTGATGGGCTGGATTTTCTGACGAATAGAGGTCCTTGGTTACCATATTTTCAGCACGACGAGCATATTCCTGCAGCAGTCTCTCAATATCCGGTTTTCGATCCATCAGGGGAGCCAAAGAGGCACCTGACCTTTCTTATCCTTCCAGCGGTTCCAAAAATTAAACAAGCCAACAAGAAATCCCAGTCCATAGCTGAAATGGATAATAACAAAGGCAACCGGGAGGAGTAAGAGCTTTTTGAACCCCTGGCCTGATGCGGTCACGATGGAGGCTGACAGATTGGCCAGGAGATAAGCCGCCAATAAAGCCAGTAAAGCCTTCCAGCCCCAGGGAGCCAGGAGGCTCAGGAGGACAGTCAGGATCAACGCCAGAACAAAGGCAAGCGGGATGAACTGTCGCAGGCTCATCTGGTGGGGGTGCTTTTGTAAGACACGCACCTTCCAAAAACCGTATTGAAAATACTGCTTCCAGAGTTTTTTGAGTAAGCCACGGCTGTAGTAATCCGATCGCACATCTTCAGCAAGCAAGATTTTGCCACCGGCTGCACGGATACGATAATTGTATTCATCGTCCTGGTTGCGCACCAACTCCTCATCATAAAGTCCGACCTTTTCGATGATGGCGCGGGTATAGGCTGGAAAAGGTACGGTATCCGCCAGCTTGGTTTGTCCAGTTTCGGTACGGAAAGAAGAGTTTCCCACCCCAAACTTGGAGCTCATGGCAAGCGCAGTAACCTGGGAGATGTGATCTTCACCAATCGAGTGCATCGGACCACCCACCCCATCCACTCCATCACTTTGAAGGTGGCGAACGCAGTTGGAGACGTAATCCGGCGCTATTACGCAGTGCCCATCCACGCGGATCAGAACATCGCCCCTAGCTTTGGGGATGAGCATGTTCAAACCAGTGGGGACGATTTTGCCAGGATTTTGGAAAACATAGCGGTTCTCAGCCTGCCCAGCCCAATCCTGAAGCAATTCAAAGGTACCGTCATCGGATATGCCATCCGCGATGAGAACTTCAATGTGATCTGATGGGTAATCCTGGTCAGCAACAGCCTGAAGGCAGCGAGGGATATATCGAACTTCGTTGCGAACAGGAATCAGGATGGAAATAAAAGGATATTCTTTCAATGCTTAAACTTTCAGCAATCTCGAAATAGTTCTACTGAGTCGCCGGGGAAGGGCTCGGTTTGCTCCGTTCATATTTTGCCATCGCCCTGAACATTTTCTCGGGATCGAATTGGACATCTGTCAATATTTCCCGCAGAAGCTCTTCGTTCGTGACATTTTCGACTTCAAGCCGTGAGAGCGCATCTTCCCTGGTAATGGCTCCGCCGCGGATTAACTGACTCAGCAGCTCATCATTCTTGGTAAAACCCAGAAGTTCTTGATACAGATACTGGCGGATGACGTTGATCTTGCAATCCGAACGCCAGCTGCTGCTCATCTTCTCAGGAACACGCCATTTCAATTGCTCCTGTATAGTGGAAAGAATCCGCTGCTCATCCCACTCGATGTAATTGAACAAATAGATGGATTTATAATCCCGCTTTGGACCAGCATACCTCATCTTATATTCCGAATAAAAAGAATGAAGTAACGATGGATTGAGATAGGATGGATTTCGCGAGAATTCCCTGGCAAAACCCTTGAGCAATTTCTTGCGGCTGCGCGGTCCTTCGCCAGCCAGGAGACTCTCTGCAAAGGACTGCTCGGGTTCTCCCCCCCCTTTAATAACTAAGTGACAATCTGTTTCCGCCACGATCTGAGCATAGCTTTCGGTGATTCCCTCATAACACCCAGTACACAGGAAGGCGACCATGGCAGGAGAAGGTTTGTGCGTCATTCCGTTCAAGACTTGTTTGACTGTTTTTTGGAGAGTCTTTGATGAAATAACGCGGTGATCGATACCTAAAATGGTCACGGTGTTGTGGATGTTTTCCCACGTCGTGGCCGGGATCATACCATTATCATAGGTAAAAGCGATCACCTTAAGCCCTAATTCTTTGACGAGGTAATAAGCCGTAAAAGTGCTGTCTCTGCCGCCACTAAGTCCAAGAATCGCTTCATAAGCGCTAGTTTTGCTCTTTAAACGATCCACTTGCTTGATTAGGGCATCCTTGCCAGCATAGACAGGCGCTTTGTGGTCCCTGCAAAAATTGCAGACCCCTTGCTCATCAAATTCGATATTGGGATAGGTTTCGGGTAAAACACAGCGAGTGCAACGTTTCATTAATTTATTTTCCTTAAGATTGAGAGATTTTCGCTCTGCATTCAATCACTGGTAGGTTTAACTTTTGAGATTACAGCTTGAAATTTCCCAGATCCTGTTCGCGGAATTGAGACCACTTTTTCTATTGTGATGTTTACATCTGCGCCTAAACGCTGCTGCATGCGCTGGCGCACATTAGCTTCATCTATTTCAGAAAAATCCGGTGTCGGAACAAGCCTGACGACGAAATCAGATAATGTTTCCTGGATTATCTGACCTTCGATGATATTTGGCTGGTCTGTAAAAATGCCATGGAAGCGGACCAACTGTCTGCCATCTGGACCTGTAACCAAATCTTCAATACGGCCAACCACCTCTTTGATCACCGGCATCTCGCGTCCACAAGGGCAAGGCTCAGGGTCCCAGGCAGCCAGATCCCCTAATCTGAAGCGGATAAGCGGCTGAAAAGAACGAAACAGACAGGTAGCAACCACCTCTCCCACTTCACCCGGCTCACAGGGAGTGCCATCTGGGCGGAGAATCTCAACAATACCCACATCGGGGCTGACATGCAGCCGGCCGTGTTCGCACTCAGAGGCAAACAGGGCACTCTCAACCGTGCTGTACTCTTCGTAGACCTTGCAGCGATAGGCTTCCTCCATTACAGAGCGCATCTGGTCAGTCAACTTCTCGCTGGTGGTGATGACCGCCTTGAGTGGCGGCACTTCGATCTGTTGGTCAAGGATATAACGCGCCAACAGGTAATACGAAACCGCGTAGCCAGTCAGCCAAACGACTTTGTACTTTTTGAGTGCCTCTACATAACTGCGGGCTGTGGCAGGCCCTAGATGGAAGGCAGAAAAATAGACCTGTTTTTCCGCCACATTGTAGCGATAAACGTGCTGCATTTCTTCCGGATCAGGTTCCACCATTCTGCCAGAAAAAGTTGCCCTAGGCTGGGCAAACGAAACCCCAGCCCAGTTAGCAGATCTGACTTCTCTGAATGCCATGCTTTCGCGCAACTCAGAGACTGTGAATGTTGTAGAAATAGGCGTACCAGTCGTGCCGCTGGTGAAGAAGGTTTGCTTGAATAAACCGCCTGCATCTTGCCGGCAAAATGAGGATTCAAAGCCTCGCAGGGCTTGTTTTTCAAGCAGGGGCAGCTTTGCCAGCTTCCCGTCCAAGGCGTATTCTTTCTGGGACTGGCTCCAATTGTTTTTGTAGTAAGGCACTTCGTCAACACAAAGCTGAAGGAGATCGATTAACTTAGCCTGTTGAAATTCCTGCCACTGAGAACTGGTAAAAAACTCCCGCTGGCGGATTTCCTCTTTGTATCTTGAATAATCTCCACCAAAACGCAGCCAATGCCACCAGGCACCATAGAGGCTGACCATGCCATTTTGCAGCCAAAGCGGGCTTCGCTGGTAAAGTCGGTCAGTTTTTCCCATTCACTCTTTCCAGCAATTCAGCAAATAGATTATCCCACTCAGGAATCACTTTCGACCAGTCATGCCGCTCAGCGGTTCTTCGGGCATTTTGCGAAGTGCGACTGGCAAATTCAGGATCCTCCAAAAGAAATTTTATAGCATTGACCATCGCCAGCTCATCTTCAGGGGGCACCAGCAGTCCATCTTCACAATTGGTGATCATCCAGGGGATTCCACCCACGTCGGTCGAGACAACACAAACTCCGTTGGCCATAGCTTCCAGGAGACTCCTTGGAGCAGTGTCGTAGTTGGTTGTGTTGATAAAAATATCCGCCTGATCCAACAAAGAAGGTACCTCTTCGTAGGGCACGGCGGGCAGGATAGTTAGATGATCCTCTACACCCAGATTTTTGGCTATAGTATTTACTGCCTGCAAACTGCCATCGCCTTTATCAGGTCCAACCATGGTCAATTTGGCCTTGGGATACTCTTTGACCAGGCTCGACAAGACTTTGACCGCCAATTCAGGATTATAAGTCTGGTGAAAAGCACGAACCCAAATTAGATCAGAGGAAAAGGAATTGCGCAGTTTGTAAGCAATCGCTGCGATATCAATTCCATTCGGAATAACCATAATTTCGTTCTGATACTTACTCAAGCTTTGCTGCAGAAATGGCGAAGGTGTAACGACCTTAGAAGCCAAAGACAGAAGTTTGGTGACCCTTTCGGGGTGCTGGCTCGCAAAGGAAGGCAAGCCACCACCATGAAGCGTCAACACGATTGGTTTTTTGATCAATCTCAAAACCTTCGCGCAGCACTCGGCAAAGATGAAGGCTTTTCCACTGAAGACATCAATTTGAGCCAGATCATATTGCTTCCGCTTAATCACAATCGTTGTAAGCATATCCAGCAAACGCAGGATTTGAGATTCTTTTGTGGATGTGACGCGCACTTCCCAACCCACGGACGGCAACCGCTCAGCCAGAGCCTGCCACACATTCCTGTTGTGGCGGGGCGATATGAGGTAATTGCCGATCATAAGAACTCTTTTGCTGAGCTTGTCTATCATGCCCTCCGCAGCAAACTTCTGACAATTTCGTCTAAACCTGACGATCTCAACTTTAACTTAAGCAAAGAAGGAGAATAAATATCAGTCCTTGGAATCTCCAGCATCCTGTCTTCACCAAGATTTCTTGGATTCACCGCAAAGGCCGCATCGTAACCCACCGAGCGCACCGCCGTTAAGGAGTCGTGGTTATAGACACCACCCGTGTAAGCAAAAAGCGATACTTTAGCTTGACTGACTTCTTCCAGGATCTGTTTGTTGACTGCCATCTCCCGGGTTTGGGCATCCAGGGGAAGCTGATCCAGAAAAGGATGGTTGTGGGTATGTCCGCCCAGTGAGAGAACATTACTCTTAGTAATCATTCGCAACTGCTCTTCTGTAGCGCCTTCGTATTTGCGCATGACGTCGGAAGGCAGCGGATATTTTTGGGCCAGGTCGCCAGCAAAACCGATCGGGTCACCGCTCTCCCTCGCTTTCCTGATCAGCATCCGCCAGGTTTCAAGAGCTGGCTTGCGCGAGTCCAGCCGATAGTCACGACCCTCAAAAGTTAATTTATCGTAACTTCTTTCGCTGCACAAGGCATTGAGGTAAACGAACCACAGCAGATCATGCTGCTCAAAATGCCTGGTAGTGCAGAAAAATGTGGCTGGGATTTGCTGGGACTCAAATAAAGGGGCAACCAGATCAACCACTGAGCGATAGCCATCATCAAAGGTTATGGCAAGCTTACCTCGAATCAGCTTGGGATCCTGGCGATAAAGCTCGGCATAGTCGTCAAGTTTTAGAATGTGATAGCGCTTGTTGAGCCAGAGAATCTGCCGCTCAAACTGCGCCATCCTGAGCACCAACCCCGCGTTCCAGGTGCCTTTGGGTGTTGTGTCGGGAAAAATGAGGTGATATAGCAGGATCATGAGCGCTTTCTATCGGCAGTCATAACAGAATCGTAAACCGAGGCCATCTCCCTGACGTATCCATCAACACTAAAGTTTTCAAGCATGTGTTTTTGAGCAGCCATCCCAATATTTTTGCGCAGGTCTTGCGAGTTGATAAGCTCCGACAGGTGTTTGACCATAGAATCCAAATCACCGGGATCACTCAGGAGAGCCATGGATTTGCCAGGCAATAATTCCTCGATGAAAGGCAAATTCCAGGCAATCACAGGCAAGCCAGCCACAGCAGCTTCCATGATTACATTGGGCAAGCCTTCACTGGTGGATGGAAAACAGAAAATGTCCATCCCCTTCATCCAATCAGCGGCGTTTGGCACCTCGCCCAGAAACGTTACCCGCTCAGTTACGCCGATGGATTCGGATAAACTCTCCAAACCAGCCTTTTCAGGACCATCACCTATCAGGACAAAATGAAAATTATCGTGATTGGCTCCAAGACGCTTAGCCATTTCAAGCAGAATATCAAAGCGCTTCAGCGGGTCCATCCTGCCAATCGAGCAGATCCACACCTTTTCTCCAGGCAGTCTAAAACGTGCTGATAATTCCTCGCGAACAGACTCACGGTCACCAAAGGAATCCACGATGGCATTAGGGACTGTGAAAACCGGTTGCTTACGTTTACCCAGTGATGAGCGATAGGCTTGCGCAGCAGAGCTGGAATTTGCCACAACCGCATCGCAAAAACGCTGAACGAGAAAAGTTTCTAGATTTCTTTGATCAGCTGCGTAACTGCTCCTGATCCCGCCGACACAGGGTACGCCAAGAATTCTGGCAGCCAGGCCAGCGTAGGCACTCGCAAAAAAGTGCCAGCCGTGAATCAGTTCCGGTTTGAATGGGCGCAGTTGTTTTACAATTTCCAATAATCTCTGCAATCGATTGGACTTTTGAGGAACGCGCAGCAAAGGTATGCCGAGCGCTTCGATAGGTTTTTCCCAGTAGTCATCGTGACCAGGATGCAAGGTGAGCACCACTGGCTTGAATTTATCTCGATCCAGATGGGAGAGCCAGAGGTAAAGCTGCCGCTCCGCCCCGCCTACCACCAGCTGCCCCGCGATGATGGCAACAGGCGTGGGAAGACTCATCCTTTTATCCTCACACGCCGACCGGATGATAATACTTTATACGATTGCATTCGGGAAATTCTTTCTTTTTTGGTTTCCGAAGCCAAGGATCGGGCTTGATTGGCAAACATCACGCTGATACCCATCACTGCCCAGGTTAGTTTATCGGCATGATCGCTTTTGGTGAGCCCACCGATCAACATAACAATAAAGATGATGAACCAGACTCTCACCAATTTGTTTCTCTCATCATCAGAAGTAAATTTAGCCTTGAGAAAGTTGAGGAAGGCATTAATGAACATGCCGAAGAACAGGATGAAACCCACAATCCCTGTCTCAACTAAAATCTGGATATAGGTATTGTGCACCCAGATGGAGCGCCCGCGAATAAAATTTAGATCCTGACTATAGAAGGGCACCAGGAAACGATAAACGCCTATACCTACCCCTGAAATTGGCTTTTCTTTTAACATCCGGAAGGCAGCTGTCCATAGGTCATATCGCAAGCCCATGGTATCTTCGCCCTGGGACACCGCGGGCAAAATGGTTCCCGCAAGCCTGAAGGCGTTTTCAGAAATAAGCCAGATCAGCACCAGACCTATAACCCCTAAAATAAGAATATTCCTGCGCTGTTTACCGGAAGATTGAGAGAAAAAGATCATGACTTGAGCTGCGAAGAGCAGAACAATACCCGTACGCGAAATAGTGAAAAACACGCCAATATACGTGATGATGATCCCAACCAGCATCAAGAATCGTGGAAAAGCCTTTTCTGACTCTGAGCGGAGATGCGTGAGAAAGATCATCGCCACGACAAAATACCGGGCAGCGGCGTTGGCATTATCCACATAACCGCTGGAACCAAATGAAGCTTCTTCAGTCTCGGCGATGTAGCCTTGCTGGATCGCCACAAAAGCGGATAGCACCGCCACGATGGAAAAGATCCACATAAGCGTGTGGTACTTTTCTTTTGTATCCATAAGCCGACTGGAGAGAAACATAAGCACTACAAGCTGAACAAAGGTGAAAACCCAGTTGCGATCCCTGCCACTCCAGGCAGCCTGAGGATTGGATAAAAACATCCATGCAATAAACAGAAAGCCTAGGACAAAAATTAGCAAGCCGCCTGTGGATTTCTGAGCCTTCTCTTTTTTTGTGGTCAACAAAAATATGACGAGTGTGACTCCACCTATCAATGGAACCACTGAAGAAAAAAGCGGGATTTCCGGAAGCAGATCGATAATTGGCAAACTTGCAAGTGTAAATACCACACCGAGGTATGGTTGCCGAATTACCAGAAATACCAAAACTAATCCAAGGATTGCCCCGAGAATGGCTTGTAAAGTTTCATCCATGAACGGTGTTTTCCTCTTTTCGGTTTGAACTTATAGAACTTAAAATTGAATCAAAAAAGCTCATACTATGAGATCCTGGTATAGTTTTGTGATCCTGGACTGCCATTCAGTGAAACTGTGCTGTTGATTAACAAGATACTTTGCATTTGCTCCCATTTTTTCGCATAAGGCGGAATCACTTAATAATAATTGCAGGTTTTCTTTGAGAGAAATGACATCCCCTACTGGAAAAACTAAGCCATTTTCACCAGGCCGGATCACGTTTTTAAGTACAGGCAAATCTGATGAGACCACCGGCAAACCAGATGCCATTGCCTCCAACACGACATTCCCCAATCCTTCCTGTCGGGAAGGAAACACAAAAATATCCGCAATCCTATAAATTTTCGATAATTCCAGAGGATCATGCATGATTCCTCTAAATTCAATCTTAACTTGATCGCTTAGTGAATTAATCAGATCTTCGATCTGCCGGGTATATTCTGGTGAGATAGAAGGATTTTCAGAAGCGTCTTTGGGACCAACTACCAATAAAACCAACCCCGAGTAATCACCGCATAATCGCTTAAGGGATTTCAATAAAATCTCCAAACCTTTACGTTCACTAACACTGCCAACAAAGAGAAGCACTTTAGATGCTTCGTCGATTGGAAAAGTATTGCGTAAAGATACTTTCTCAGCGTTATTTTTGGGAGGAGTAAAAAGATCCAGATCAACGCAATTCATTATCACTGAAACATTGTTTTCTTGAAAAGCATGATTCAAGAAATCGTCAGCAATGGTTTGAGAAATGGCAAGTATTTTTGAAAAGCAATGAAATAACCTCAACTTAAGCGAGCCTAATTGTTCCGACGAGATCGCACCTGGGTTATCAGCACCCAATAGTACGCTTTCATAAATCGTTGGAATTCCCAAAAGCTTTGCTTCTAAAGCTGCAATTAATGATCCCCACCACAAAACGTGGAAATGAAAGAGGTCGACTTCTTTGTGATGCTTCCATAAAGCGAATAACAGTTTCACTGCCCACAATGCCCGCCCTGGTAAACCTAATTTTCTGGAGGATTTTTTTTCACCAAAGTAAACAGAAGCTGTGGCTGGTCTGATAGTAAAAGAATCTGTATCCAATGACAAATGAGAAATCCGAGAATCAATCCACAAGTCAAAGTAACGATGCCACCTGATAGTTGGACCACCAAATCGGTAATGAATACTAGGAGCAAAGATATGCAAGACTTTTATTGGTTTAGTGTCATTTACCAGATTATCCATTTAATAGCTATACCAAAAGCCCTTTCAGCCACAACCGCAACGAACCAGGACGAAAACCGTACTTGAGGGATTCTCTCATTGCTTGCGTCATCTTATGCTTATCTCCAGATAAGGCGTATGCGAAACCGAGATTCTGCCAGGCATTTCTATATCTATTACGCAGGAAAACAGTGGTCTCAGGCTGGTCTGAGGTCAATGCCTGAGCCCTGCATGCATCCAAGGCTTTCAAGGTATTGATAGAAGCTGGTATTGAGGCAGCGCTTAGACTATCTGAGTGTTTCACCCTGGTCAACAAAATACTATCTAAGAACCCCAGAACCACACTCGACAGACCCAACCGCCACCAAAATTCAAAGTCCTCCCCATTACGTAAGTCTTCTCTGAAATTGCCTATGCGATCAATAATATC
>CAZOYK010000083.1:0-1088 GCA_964584065.1 uncultured Anaerolineaceae bacterium
CGACGGCTGGCTGAAAAAGAAGGCGTTTCTATTCGTTTATATGATATTATCTATCGCTTGACAGAAGACATTGAAATGGCTCTGAAGGGTATGCTGGAGCCAGAGGAAAAAGAAACAGTCATTGGGCATGCTGAAGTGCGCGCTGTATTTCGAATTTCCAGGGTCGGCAACATTGCTGGCTGCCGGGTAACGGATGGTGAGCTGCGTCGCAACGCCCGCATTCGTGTTTTACGGCGTGGAGAAAATGTTGGGGAAGGTCCTATTCATTCCCTTAAACATCTGCAGGACGATGTCCGTGAGGTGCGAACTGGCTTTGAATGTGGCGTGGGCATTAAGAATTTTGACCAATTTCAGTCAGGCGATGTCCTGGAATGTTTTATTGTTGAGCGCGTAGCTGCTGCTTAATGGTAAGATTAGGAGTAAGAGGAAGGTAAAGGAGTGGTTTCTGTCACTCGTTCACAACGTATTGCGGATCGTATCCGTGAAGAGCTTTCGGAGATGCTTATCCAGGAGGTATCTGATCCTCGCCTGGATGGAATTTCTATTACGGATGTAAGGGTCGATCGTGAATTGGCCTTTGCCAATATTTATATATCATCACTGGATGGAGTTGGCCGGTGGGATGAAATCCATGAAGGGTTGCAGAGCGCCCAGGGTTTCTTGCGCCGTGAACTATCTCAGCGGATCGAATTACGGACTTTTCCGCGCCTGCGTTTTCATTGGGATCCCACATTTGAGAGAGCGGAAAAGATTGAGCGACTGATTGCCTCCTTGCATGGCGAGGGGGAGGAAAACTCTCCTGCCAAGCAAGATGGGCTGGTCGCTGAAGAGGGCAAGGATGCCGGTTGATAAAAACCTGTCTGATCTAATAGCCGGGGAAATCGCTCGATCGAAAAGAATCCTTGTGGTTTCTCACTTGCGACCCGATGGCGATGCCGTTGGGTCTGTGCTTGGCTTTGGATTATCATTGCAAGCGGCTGGTAAAGATGTGCAGATGGTTCTGGCTGATGGGGTGCCGACCAGTTTTCGTTACCTGAAAGGGAGCGACCAGATTAGAAATCGTGCGGATAGCAAGTGTGATCTGGTTT
>CAZOYK010000083.1:1098-10410 GCA_964584065.1 uncultured Anaerolineaceae bacterium
GCGCTGAATGGTTACAAGACACCTGATATCAATATCGATCACCATGTCACTAATTTGAATTTTGCCAGGCTCAATCTGGTAGATGCCAAAGCGGCGGCAACTTCCCAAATCCTGACAGAACTGTTACCAGCGATTGGTGTGCCTATTTCCGCTCCGGCTGCGGACGCTCTGATGACGGGGATGATCTCTGATACATTGGGTTTTCGCACCTCGAATATGACCCCGGCGATATTGCGCCTGTCAGCGGATTTAATGGAAAATGGAGCAGACCTCCCGGAACTGTACCGGCTTGCTTTATCAAGACGCTCCTTCGAAGCAGCCAAGTATTGGGGCTGTGGATTGTCCAATCTCGTACGCGAGGATCGTCTGATCTGGACCACGCTGACGATCGCAGACAGAAAGATGGTTGGGTACTCAGGACGGGATGATGCGGACCTGGTAAATATGTTATCATCTATTGATGACGCTGACATTGCGGTGATGTTTGTCGAGCAGAACAGCAACTGCCGTGGCTTTGGTCAGGTTCTTCTGAGTGAAATCACCAAAATCCCGACCTTTCCCGAAGATGTTCCAAATTCCAATACGAAAGTACTCGCCGAACTCTTTTTCCAATTCGGACTTGTAAATTCTTGGCGACATGACAAAACTGACTTTATTGACATCCAGGTGGTAGTCCTGGTGGTCAAAAGTCAATCCTGGGAATGCTGTCTGCAAATTTTTCGCGGCTACTTCTTCAGAAACGCCGAAGGAACGTGCGGTTTCACTTAGAAAATATTGATTTCCATGAAGTCCGCTGTTGCTTTCTTCATAGAAGCCGATCTTTCGGTCGTTAAGGTAAGTGTAGACGCGGCTGATTTGGGATTCGGGGATGGCGCTTTCGAAAACGATCTTTCCGCCAAATTCGGCGTAAGCTCCTTCGCCTGCAATTATGCCGTCAAATCCCAAATCGAGCAGCCAGGGATAGATGGAAGGCTTGCTGCGCCCAGATGAGATCAGGATTTTGTGCCCGTTTGCCTGCGCGCGGCTGAGCGCTTCCCTGGCAGATTGTGGAAGTTGCTGCGTATAGTCGATAAGTGTACCATCAATGTCAAGGAAGATAATCTTTTCTGAGCTCATGGTTTACCTTTCAGCGGTCGATGATAACACAGACAAGGCAACAAAACACATAAAAAGCATATTAATAATGGATATTTCTATTTTTTCTCACGCGAGAGCAGATAGTAGGGCAGGGCTACTCCCCAGATGCCACCCACCAAGTTCCCGAGGGTGCTGAGGAAAATATTGTAGAAATACCCACCCAGGCTAAGCCCCTCACGGGCAGGTTCAAGCAACGCAGAAGTAAGCAGGGTCATGTTGGCCACGCTGTGTTCGAAACCTACAGTGATAAAAATGAACAGGCACCAGAAGATCATGATCAGTTTGGCTGTTTCAGACTTGAGACGGAATGTGCACCAGACTGCCAGGCAGACCAGGATGTTGCAAAGAACTGCGCGTGTAACCAGGGGGATAACTGGCATATTCATCTTGACTTGGGCTGAACTCGTCATGTAATCGCCCAAAGCACCATCGGCAAGTCCTGTAGCGGCGAAAAGGACCGCAAGAAAAATTGCACCGAGCCAGTTGCCAAACATGCATGCCAGCAAAACTTTTAGCCCTTCAATTAACGAAACCCGACCCGCAAGAATGCCGCTGCCGATGACGAAGTGGTTGCCCGTAAAGAGTTCCGCGCCAGCAAACACAACCAGGCTCAAACCTCCAGCGAAAGTCAGCCCGGATACCAGGCGGCTTAAACCAGAAGCCGTGGTAAGTGTTGCGGCGGTGCTGCTAAGAATTACTCCAAAACCGATGAAGGCACCCGCCAGAATAGACGCCAGCAGGTAAGCCCAGGGCTGGGTTTTGAGTAAATCCGTTTTGTTGCGTGCCGCGGTGGCAACGGCTTCAAATTCTTGTGAATACATAAATCACCTCGCTCGGTTGGTTTATCAATTTTACCCCGCGCAAGGCAATTATGGCTGAATTGGTGAAAAATTATCAGAGGGTGTCTTGTTTGAAAAGCACGTCCTCAAAAGCAGCGTCTTTTTCCATGACGTGCTTTGCATAGGAGCAGGTTGGGAGGATCTTGACTCCTTCAGCGCGTGCCGTATCTGCCAGCGTGTCCACGAGCTTGCGGGCAATGCTGTAGCCGCGGTAGTCAGGGTTTACCCAGGTGTGATTGGCATTCCAGTATTTCTCATTTGCCGTGTATTCAATCTTGCCGACTTCTTCGCCGTCATTTTTAGTGGCAACGATGCGATTGGCATCGGGTTCATGTTTGTAGTGGATCTCTGTCATTTTTACTCCATTTTTTCTTAAGTGTAATCTGACCGGTGAGTGAAATAAAATTCCAGCTTATGCAAGATGCTACAGAGGTTATACGAACGGTTGCCTTGATGCGTTTACAATTGTAAACTTTATTAAATGGAATGAAAGGAACGAATCATGTCCGAAAACCTCAACATTAGCGATGCGGAATGGGAAGTGATGCGGGTGGTATGGGCGAGTGGTCAATCCACCAGCCAGGAAATCACCCGGGTTCTACACGGCAAACGCGGCTGGAGCCAGTCGACCGTCAAGACATTGATCGGCAGGCTGACCGGCAAGGGTTATCTGAACGCTCGGAAAGAAGAACGTCACTTCATCTACTCCACGCATCTGGAAGAACCCGAGACCTTGAAGCTTGAGGTTGAGGGCTTGCTGGGGCGCATTTGCAGCCGAAAGAAACCGAATCTATTGGCTTACCTGATCGAGAATACCCCGATGATTGCTCAAGACCGCGCAATGCTGGAGGAAGTGCTGCAAAACAAGCAGGTGGTCGCCGAAGTGCCCTGCGATTGCTATCCCGGGCAGTGTACCTGCCACCTGCACAGAAAGGGCACGATCCTTTCGGATGCTTCTCACGAGGAGAATAATTATGAAAACTAAAACCTTACCGATTGAGGGAATGACTTGCGCGGCTTGTTCGGCTGCCGTGGAACGCGCTGTGCGGAAACTGCCTGGCGTGACTGAGGCGAATGTTAACCTGACGGCTGAAAATCTGCGTCTGACTTACGACGAGTCGCAAGTCTCGCTTGATAGCGTGGTCCAGGCTGTGGATGATGCCGGCTACAAGGCACTGATTCCATCCCAGCACGCGCAGCTTGAAGTGCAGGGGATGACCTGTGCTTCCTGCTCAGCGACGGTGGAAAGAGTGGTTGGCAAATTGCCCGGCGTGCAGAACGCCAGCGTAAACCTGGCTGCGGAAACGCTCACGCTCGATTACGACCCGGCTGAGATCAGCCTGCAGCAGGTGGTCAGCGCGGTGTCCGAAGCCGGCTATCAGGCAATTTTACCTGTCGAGAGTACGATCGAGGACGAATTGGAACGCAAAAAGGCACATAAGGCCAAGCGCCTGCAAAACCTGAAATTGCGTTTCGTTATTAGCGCCATCCTGACCGTGCCGCTGCTCATTATTTCTATGGGACCGATGCTTGGTCTGAAGTTGCCTGCTTTCTTTGACCCTTCAATGAATCCGCTGAATAATGCATTGGCGCAGTTGTTGCTGACCACTCCCGTGGTGATCATGGGCTGGTCCTATTACGTCAACGGCTTTCGCAACCTGGTAAAGCTGCACCCCAACATGGACTCGCTGATTGCCATCGGCACAGGCTCAGCTTACCTTTACAGTTTGTATGCTCTGTGGAATATCACTGGAGGTCATTCCCATTTCGCACACTCGTTGTACTTTGAGTCGGCCGCGGTTGTTTTGACTCTCATCACTCTGGGTAAGTTCATGGAGGCGCGTGCCACTGGCAAGACCTCCGAAGCGATTCAAAAACTGATGGCGCTTGCGCCCAAGCAAGCGCGCGTCATCCGCGACGGACATGAGGTTGAGATCGACGCCAGCCAGGTGCTGGTGGGGGATGAAGTGGTGGTGCGCCCGGGCGAAAGCTTCCCTGTCGATGGTGTTCTCGTGCAAGGCGCTACCAGCGTGGATGAGTCGATGCTGACCGGCGAAAGCCTGCCGGTTGAGAAAACCATTGGAGATAGCGTCACTGGCGCCTCGATGAATATCAATGGGGCTGTGCACTTCAGGGCGACCCGAGTCGGCAAGGATACGGCTCTGGCACAGATCATCCGCCTGGTTGAGGATGCCCAGGGATCCAAGGCACCGATCGCGAAGTTGGCAGACAAGATCTCGGGCATTTTTGTGCCGATTGTGATCGCGTTGGGGGTGCTGGCTACATTGGGGTGGGTGCTGATCGGAAAAGAAAACGTGGAATTTGGATTGACGATCTTTGTGGCCGTGATGGTGATTGCCTGTCCGTGTGCGCTTGGGCTTGCCACGCCGACGGCTTTGACCGTGGGAATGGGCAAGGGGGCTGAGCACGGCGTGTTGATCAAAAATGGCGATGCGCTCGAAAACGCCCAACTGGTGGATATGGTTTTGCTGGATAAAACAGGCACCATCACCGAAGGCAAACCAGCCGTAACGGATGTTTTGCCACTGGCGGGCCAAAGCGAGCAAGATCTGCTCGCGCTGGCTGGCGCGGCTGAAAAGGGCTCGGAACACCCGCTTGGCAAAGCGATCTTGCGGGCAGCGGAGGCAAAAGGATCGAGCCTGCCGGAAGTCAGCGGATTCAGGGCTCTACCTGGGATGGGCGTCGTGGCCGATTACGAAGGCAAGTCGCTGCGCATTGGTAATCAAAAAATGATCGAAGAAAAATTTTCGCTGACTGAGGATGCGTCCAATCTAGCCCAGGTCCTTTCGAATGAAGGGAAGACACCCATGTTCATTGAACTTGAAAACAAGCTTGTGGGCATCATCGCTGTGGCGGATACCGTCAAGCCGGATAGCAGGGCTGCTATCGATCAACTACACAAAATGGGCATCCAGGTTGCGATGGTCACCGGCGATAACCGCAGGACGGCTGAAGCCATCGGGCGCAAAATGGGACTGGACCAGGTCTTCAGCGAGGTGCTGCCTGATCAGAAGACTGGGATTGTCAACCAGTTGAAATCAGAGGGACGCTTCGTGGCAATGGTCGGCGACGGCATCAACGATGCGCCAGCGCTGGCGACATCCGAGGTTGGGATTGCGATTGGGACTGGAACAGACGTAGCAATTGCTTCGGCGGATGTCGTGCTGATGCGTTCGACGCTGATGGACGTTCCGGTGGCGATCGATTTGAGCAAGAAAACGCTTCGCAACATCAAGCAGAACCTGTTCTGGGCTTTTGCTTATAACGTGATCGGCATTCCGATTGCGATGGGCGTGCTGCACCTGTTTGGCGGACCGCTGCTCAACCCGATGATTGCCGGGGCTGCAATGAGTTTGAGTTCTGTCTCCGTGGTGACGAATGCCTTGCGTCTGAAGAGTTATCGCTTCAAGAAGGTGTAAATAGTATTTCATAGTTTGTTTCTATGATCGAAAATATGATAGTACTCACATGCTTTCCGTGATCTTCAATTTAAGCCACTTCTTTTTGCAGCAGGAGCCCTTTATGCTTTACAGAAATCAGCGCGAAACCAACCCCCACCATGGCGATAACCACATTGACTGACAACATGGCGGTCATCCCGCTAAGCTCCAGAATCCATCCTCCTGCCAGGCTGCCTAACACTGTCCCCACAGCTATCATGCTGGTCATGTATGCCTGACCGGTGGTTTGATCCTCTTTTGCGATAATCTCCGAAGTATAAAAAACAGATGCAGAAACAAAGAGGGCAAAACTGATCATTTGCGCGATTTGGATGATATAGACCATAAGAACACTGGTTGAGATTGCGTACATCAGTGCTTTCAGAGCAAAACCAATCGCAGCTGTCAGCATCATACTTATGGGTCGAAAATGCTTGAGCAATTTTGAAAAGCCAAATAATACCGGCACTTCCACCACTGCCTGGATCGCCAAAGCGATTCCGAGCTGGCTGCTGTTTCCCCCAAGGTACTGGATGATCTGCAGGAGAAAAGTGTTCGGAACATTGTGTGATGTAAGCATCAGCAAGCATGCCAGCAGCATAAAGGTGAATGCCGGGTAACGCAGTAGGAAACCTTTTTGCAGCGTTTTCTGTCTCGTTGCTTTCTCGACGGGCTCATCGTTTGGTGGCATGCGAAAAACTACGAGAATAAAGAGGAAGACTATTAATATCCCGGAGATCGGAACCATTTCTATGCCATATTTCTCAGCAAGAAATCCAATAATTAAGGCCAGGAGTGCATACAGACCGGATCCTATCCCCCTGGCTACGCCAAAGTTGATGTATTCGCCTGCATGGCTGTAATAGAAATGGGCACTGTTGATGAAAGGCATCATGGTGTTCCCAAGCAAAATCAACAGACCCATGAAAATCGCACCAGCCCAGGCTCCCGGTATAAATGGCATGACGATGCAGATCAGAAGATAGGGTATGGCCAGGGTCAGGATCATTCTCCGCCACGTCAGGCGACGGCTTCGATCTGTAATCCCACCGAGAACAGGTTGTAACAAGGCAGCCAAAATGCCAAATAATGCCGTTACGGTTCCGATGCCTGCTTCTCCGAGCCCGCGTCCCTGCATATACAGGGAGATGAAGCCTGAGGATACACAAAACAGCATCCAGAACAGACCCTGCATTGCTTTGTACCGAGTGTTTATTGATAAATTCACTATCGTTTGCCTCGCTTGATAAGAAGTCTGCCTAAAGTTTTAGTGTGTTCTGCATCTGCCTTTTTGACGCATGATTCACCGTTGGCAGGTGAGACAATCGGGTATTTTGCTTATTCCCACTCAATGGTTGCAGGGGGTTTGGAACTGATGTCGTAAACCACGCGGTTAACACCGACAACTTCGTTCACGATGCGGTTGGAAACCTTCGCGAGGAGGTCGTAGGGTAAGCGCGCCCAATCGGCGGTCATGAAATCGATAGAGGTGATCGCCCGCAAGGCAATGGTCTCTGAGTAGGTTCGTTGGTCACCCATCACGCCTACTGATTTGACCGGCAATAAAACCGCGAAAGCCTGCGAACTGCCACTAAGGTTGCCGTCTTGATCGACGTGCATTTGGGTCAGGTTTGCTTGCAGCAGCTCTTCGTTAAAGATGGCGTTAGCCTGCCGGACGATTTCGATTCGGCTGGGGGTTACCTCCCCGAGCACCCTGACTGCCAGACCGGGTCCGGGGAAAGGCTGCCGCCAAACGAGGCTGTTAGGAAGCCCAAGCACCTCACCAACCGCGCGGACTTCATCCTTGAAGAGGTTGCGCAGCGGCTCAACCAGCTTGAATTTCAGGTCTTCCGGCAAGCCGCCGACGTTATGATGCGATTTGATGCGGTGGGCTTCTGAGACCCCGATGCCTTTTGATTCGATCACATCCGGGTAGATCGTGCCCTGGGCGAGGAACTCGTGTTCCTCCAGCCCTGCCAAAGCTGCTTCAAACTCACGAATAAAGCTTTCGCCGATGATCTTGCGCTTTTCTTCCGGGTCAGTGATGCCGCTAAGCCTGGCAAAATATCGCTGCGACGCATCCACCATGATCAGATGGTCGCCAAGGATCGGGCGAAAAACATGCTCAATTTCCTCAGGTTCGCCCTGGCGCATCAGCCCGGTGTTGATGAACACCGCGGTCACGCGATCGCCAATCGCTTTTTGCACCAGCGAAGTGGTAATGGCAGAATCTACGCCACCGCTCAGTGCCGAGAGCACCCGCCCCTCACCCACTTGGACACGTATTGATTCGATGCTTTCTTCGATAATCGAACTCGAGGTCCAGCCTGGCTGGCAATCGCAGATCTTGAGCACAAAGTTGCGCAAGATCTCCTCACCGTATTGGGTATGGTGGACTTCGGGGTGGAATTGCAGCCCAAAACGCTTGTTGGGCTCATCCATCATCGCCGCAAAGGGGCTGTTGGGGGAGGTTGCCAGGCGAGTAAAACCTTCCGGCAACTTGGTGACATGGTCGCCATGCGACATCCAGACGATTTGCTTGCCCTCGTGCAGCAGCGGATTCGCCGCGGGCACATCCAGTTCGGTCAAACCGTATTCATGTTCAGTGCTCTGAAGCACTTCGCCCCCAAGCTTGTAGGTCAGGGCTTGCATGCCATAGCAGATCCCCAGGATCGGCAGCCCGCTTTCAATCAGGTAATCCTGGATGTATGGTGCGCCTTCAGCGTAGATGGATTGAGGTCCGCCGGAAAGGATGATGCCCTTGGTGTGGCTGTCAAGCGCTTCTTCTTTTTTCGCATGCCAGGGGAGAAGCTCGCAGTAGACGTGCATATCGCGAATGCGGCGACCGATCAGCTGCGTGTATTGGGAGCCAAAATCCAGGATGACGATTCTGTCACTCATTACGCATCCCTACGCCGCGAATTCGTCGGTGAAGATGATCTTGCCGTCATCCATCGAACTGATCGAGACCAGGGAATGCACCGGCACGCCCAGGTAAGCCAGCTTATTGCGACCGCCTTCAAAGGTTTTTTCGACCAAAGTGCCGATGCCGACCACTTTTGAGCCAGCTGTCTGCGCGAGGCGTACCAGGCCAATGATGGTTGCGCCGGATGCCAGGAAGTCGTCGATAATCAGAATTTCTTCGTCCTGAAGCAGATATTCAGGTGAGACGATCAGCTCGGTGTTGTAACCTTTGGTATGGGAGGGCGCGACGGTGATATAGACTTCGCTTGGCATGGTGACAGGCTTGCTCTTGCGGGCATAGACCACCGGCAGGTTGAGGTATTTGCCTGCCATGAGCGCTGGCGCGATGCCGGAGATCTCAGCAGTCAGGATCTTGACCGCGGTTGTGCCTGCGAAAAGGCGGGCAAACTCTTTGCCGCAAGCATCCATCAGGATGGGGTCCACCTGGTGATTGATGAAACGGTCAACTTTCAGGATGCCTTTACCAAGGTTCTTGCCCTCGGTCAGGATGCGCTGCTTTAAAAGTTCCATATATTCGCTCCTATCACATTCCGGTAATAAAACATTCAAGCACAAGAGAGAATGGATGATCCTTTTGTGCCTGTCTGGGAATTATAACAGCCGGTTCCTGCTTTGATACGCAGAAACCGGCTGTTAGATTGTGTTGATAAAAAGTTATTGGTGCAGGATCTCCCCGGAGAATACGGTCACGGCTTTGCCGCCCAAAAAGACCCGGTCTTTCCCCAATCGGCACCATACTGTGCCACCGCGAGCAGATGCCTGGTATGCAACTAACTTGTCCTTATTGAGTTTGGCAGCCCAGTAAGGTGTCAGGATGCAGTGACCAAGCCCGGTCACAGGATCTTCGGGAATACCAGTGTGGGGAGAGAAGAAACGTGAAACGAAATCGA
>CAZOYK010000084.1:0-10256 GCA_964584065.1 uncultured Anaerolineaceae bacterium
ACAGACCCCTTGGGAGGACCTGTGATCAATTTTACAGAAAAAGTGTTGCGTAATCATATAAAAAAACTATGAATGTCACATTAATTTCTTTTTGTAGGAAAATTTACAGAACACAGGTTGTGATTATTGATGATTTCAACATGCTGAGGTGCGCAAGAAGCATCAAATACCAGCACGCTCCTCTCCGCTGACAGTCTAAACCGACCTGCCATCTACAGGAAGATTAGCAACAGCTTCCAAAATTGGGTTTGCTCTCCAACTTAAATTAATCTCAGATTTACACAAACTGGCAACTCATCCTCCATTCATGGTAGGATTAGTTAAACAAATCACGGGGAGCCGCAAGGCTGAGAGGGACGCACAGTCCGACCCGAATGACCTGATCCGGATAATGCCGGCGGAGGGATGTGAATCTGTACCAACAAAACACCCTCCCGGCAGAAGGTGTTTTTTGATGCAAACTAATAAACGCGCGGTGCTCTTCGTTAACGGCCAAGCCAAACCCGGCTTTGATGTGAGCCTGCTGCCTGGGGACTTCCTGGTGGCAGTGGACGGCGGTCTCCGTCACCTCAAGCGGCTCGGGCTCAAGCCCGACTTGCTGATCGGCGACCTGGACTCAATAGACGCCAGTGAAGTGGCTGAGATCTTGGAAGCTGGCATCGAAGTTCACCGTTTTCCACCCGCCAAGGACCAGACCGACCTTGAGCTGGCGCTTGAGTACGCTCTCAGCCTCGGCTATGCGCAAATCGTGATCGCCTATCCCTTCGGAGACCGGGTGGACCACACCCTCGGCAATCTCAGCCTGCTTGCCCGACCGGACCTGGCGGGGAGAAGGCTCTCACTTGATGACGGTCAGGTGGAAGCGCGCCTGCTCGATGAGAAGGCCAGCCTGCCCACCCAACCCGGCGATCTCGTCTCCCTCATTCCCTGGGGTGAGCCCGTTGAAGGGATCACCACCAAAGGGCTGGAATACCCACTCAACAACGAAACCCTTGTTCCCTGGCAATCCCGCGGCATCAGCAACGTCGCCCTGGCGGATTCAATCGAACTCGATTTCAAATCCGGCCGCTTGCTTGTCATCAAAACCAATTCCATCTCAGGAGGATAACCTTATGTCCAAAAAGATACTCCTACTTACTCTAACCCTTACGCTGCTCCTGGCAGCCTGCACCTCAACCACCTCACCCACCCAAGTGCCCGGCGAACCGACGCCCCTGACCGTTATGACGCACGACTCGTTCTCGGTCAGCCAGGAAGTCATTTCGGCGTTCGAAAGCGCGAATAACATCAAGGTCAACTTCGTCAAAGGCGGCGACACGGGCGCCACGCTCAACCGCCTGATCCTCGAGTCGCTCTCGGGCAGCACGCCAGGCGCGGATGTGTTCTTTGGATTAGACAACACTTTCCTCTCGCGTGCCCTGGAACAGGAACTGCTCGAACCCTACAACGCGCCGCAGTTAGGCCAGATCCCGGCAGAGTTCAAACTCGACCCCGAAAACCGCGCGCTACCTGTGGACTATGGCGACGTCTGCATCAATTACGACAAAGCCTGGTTCGAGCAAAACGCCCTGCCCCTGCCTGCCTCGCTGGCTGAACTGACTGACCCCCAATATGCCAATTTACTGGTGGTCGAGAATCCTTCCACCTCCTCCCCCGGGCTGGCATTTATGCTGGCGACCATCGCTGAATTTGGTGAGGATGGCTGGCTGGACTGGTGGCAGGCGATGAAGGACAACGGCGTTCAAATAACCTCGGATTGGGAAACAGCCTACTACACCAACTTCTCCGGATCATCCGGCAGAGGTGCTCAGCCAATGGTAGTTTCTTACGCTTCCAGCCCCGCTGCTGAGTTCATTTACGCCGAGACGGAGCTGAGCGAATCGCCGACCGCTTCTCTGGTTGAGGCAGGCATGTGCTGGCGCCAAATCGAGTTCGCCGGCATCCTCAAGGGCACCAAAAACCGTGCAGCGGCAGAAAAATTTATCGACTTTCTCCTCAGCCAGCCCTTCCAGGAGGATGTGCCCATGCAGATGTTCGTCTTCCCGATTCTGCCCGACGCGGTCATTCCCGAGGCTTTTGCACTAACCGTTGAAACGCCCCAAGAGCCTGCGAACCTTGCGCCGGAGTTGATCGCCTCCCAAAGAGACGCCTGGATCAACGCCTGGACTAACTTGATGCTGAACTGAGCTCGATTCAATGCGCAAACGCCCCGCCCTGCTGACGCTTGCTCTCTGGCTGATACCACTGGCGTTCCTCGCCTACTTCTTCTATCAGCCCCTGATTGCTATTTTCAGGCTGGTGTTCTCGGAACGTTTCAGCCAGGGCTGGGAGTTTTTTGAGTGGTCGCAGGTCAGCAGACCGCTCAGTTTTACATTTTTCCAGGCGTTTCTCTCCACTATTCTGACCCTGGTGGTGGGACTGCCGGCTGCATGGCTCTTTGCCAGGTTCGACTTTCCCGGGCGGAAGGGGCTGCGCGCTATCAGCCTCCTTCCATTCATCCTCCCGACAGTGGTGGTGGCGGCTGCTTTCAACACGCTGATCGGCCCGCAGGGGTGGATCAACCAGGCACTGATGGCACTCTTCAACCTGAGCAGTCCCCCTCTGAAACTGCTAAACAGTTTGCCCGCCATTTTGCTTGCGCACGTCTTTTACAACACATCCATCATCATCCGCATTGTTGGATCTTCCTGGAGCCGGCTCAATCCGCGCCTGGAGCATGCTGCCCGGATGCTCGGTGCGACCCCCTGGCAGACCTTTACCAGTGTCACCCTGCCTTTGCTTTTGCCTTCACTTCTTAGTGCTTCGCTGTTGGTCTTTCTATTTGACTTCACCAGTTTTGGCGTGGTGTTGATGCTTGGCGGTCCGCAGTTCAGCACCATTGAAGTCGAAATTTACAACCAGGCGATGAATCGCTTCAACCTGCCGGTGGCGGGATTACTCTCGGTGATCCAGCTCGGCATCACCTTGCTCGTCACGCTGCTGCAGAACCGGGTGAACACGCCACACTACGGCAAGGCAGCCCTCAATCCGGAAAGAAGCGCTCTCAGCCGCCCACACAAGCGCTGGCAGAAAGCCTTCGTGATTTTCATGGTGGTCAGCCTGATCTTGCTGTTCGCGGTTCCGGTCCTCAGCCTGATCACGCGTTCATTCGTGACCCTTGAAGCGGATCGCGGTCAGCGGGGAGAGGTGGCAGTGGGGCTTACCCTGCGCTATTACCGCGAACTTTTTCAGAACCGCAGTGGATCGATCTTTTACGTGCCGCCGATCCAGGCAATTCGCAACTCGCTGCTCTACTCGGGCGTGACGATCCTGATTGCCGGCTTGCTGGGTACCCTGACCGCCTATGCCATGGCGCAGCGAGCCCGCTTTAACAAATTCCTGGAACCCCTGTTTATGCTGCCGCTTGGCGCCAGCGCGGTTACGCTCGGGCTCGGCTTTCTGCTGATCTTTAACCGCCCGCCCTGGGCAAACAGCACCTTCCCGCTCTTGATCCCGATTGCGCACTCGCTGATCGCCCTGCCGTTCGTGGTACGCACCATGCTGCCAGCCATTCGCGGCATCCCCGAATCGCTGCGCGAAGCCTCCCGCTCGCTGGGCGCCAACCCCTTGCAGGTGCTGCTCAAAGTGGATCTGCCTATCCTTCTTCGGAGTTTGCTGGTGAGCCTGGTCTTTGGGTTCACGATCTCGCTGGGAGAGTTTGGCGCGTCCAGCTTCCTCAGCAACCCGCACGCCCCCACCATCCCCGTGGCAATTTACCGTTACATTTCACAGCCTGGTGCGTTAAACTACGGTCAGGCACTGGCCATGTCCAGCCTGCTCTTGTTGGTCTGCGGACTGGGCAGCTTGTTGATCGAAAAAATCCGCCTGCCCGGAGAGGAGTTGTTTTGATGCTCGAAGTACTAAACCTGACAAAAGATTACGAAAACAAACCCTTGCTGAAGGGGGTCAGTTTTGAGGTGGCTAAAGGCGAGTTGGTCTGCCTGCTGGGATCTTCCGGTTCGGGCAAGAGCACCATCCTGCGCATTATTGCCGGGCTTGAAGAGCCTGAGTCTGGCGCGGTGCTCTGGCAAGGGGCGGACCTGCGCGAGGTGCCAACGCACAAACGCGGCTTTGGCTTGATGTTCCAGGATTATGCCCTCTTCCCTCACAAAACGGTTGCGCAGAACATCGCTTTCGGTTTGCAGCTGCAGGGTTTAAGTGAGGAGGAAATCGCTCGGCGCGTGAAAGACGGTTTAGAAAGCATCCGCATGCAAAGCTTTGCCGACCGCCCCATCACCGAACTCTCAGGTGGCGAGCAGCAGCGGGTCGCGCTGGCGCGCGCGCTTGCCCCTTCACCCAAGCTGCTAATGCTCGACGAGCCGCTTGGGGCACTTGACCATACCCTGCGAACGCAGCTCATCCAGGAACTGCGCGCCATACTGCATCAGAGCCAGATCCCCGTTATTTACGTCACTCACGACCGCGAAGAAGCTTTCGGGCTGGCAGACCGGCTGGTGATCCTGCACGACGGCGTCATTTTGCAGCAAGGCACTCCACAGGAACTGTTCAAGCAGCCTGCCACACCATGGGTGGCGGAGTTCCTTGGATTGGGCAATCTCGTCCCGGGCGTGGTAACTCAGGCAGAACCCCTGATGATCAAAACAGCATTCACTGAGCTCACCTTACCCAGCCAGCCCCTCCAATATAACCCGGGTCAGAAATGCATTCTCCTGCTCCGCCCCGAAGACGCGTTGATTGGCAGCCAAAGTTCAGCCCAGGATAATCACTTTGAATGCGCCGTTCGCGATTCGCTTTTCATGGGAGAGTACCACCAGCTTGAGCTTGTCTGCGGTGAGACCACGCTGTTTGCCCGGAGTCAGACCCCTGCGGACATAGGTTCAAGGATCAATGTGAGCTGGGCTGCAGAAAAAATTCGGATTTTTCAAGACTTATGAGCACACCAACTGTTACTGTCTTCAAGCAAAACCATTTAGGCGAGCCTGTTTTCAGCTGGGAAAGCGAGCTTATAAACGAAAGCCCCACCTACCGGCAAGTAAGAGCTGGCTTTAGCGGAGCTGATGCAGTGCCTGTGGACAAAGTTTTCTTCAGGAAAGGCGATTTGTTTCTGGAGAGCTACTACACCGACCGCTGGTATAACATTTTTGAGGTCCACGAAGGTTTATCTGACCAGGTGAAATGCTGGTACATCAACCTCAGTTTCCCGGCGCAATTCAGCCCTGAAAGCATCATCTGGCAGGATCTGGCGCTTGATTTGTTGGTCTATCCCAACGGGGAGTACAAAATACTCGATGAGGATGAGTTCAACGCTCTTTCACTTGAGCCTGAAATCAGAAACCGCTGCCTGGAAACAGTGCTGGAGATCCTCGCAAACCCTGGCTTAATTAGACAAGGCCTGGTTTTGCAACCAGGCTGGTAAGAGCTAAGTTTCAGTTTACAGAAAACTAAGAATAGGGGTCAGCATGGTCCAGTCGATCCGATATTGACCGCTGGCAACCATAAAAAATACGACTACTCCGCCAATCACAATACAGCAGCACAAAACCAGCAGAAGCACCAGCAAGATGATCCACCAGGCGTTGCTCTTCTTTTTTGGCTGCTCGCTATAGAGCGGCTTTGCGTCAATTACTTGCGTTTCAGTATAAGTTTGAAAGTTTTGATCTTCCATGAGATAACCTCTTTAATAAGCAGAATTAATCAGCGCACTGAGCGGACCACAAATTAAAGCGCCGCCAATTACACCCAGGAACATCAGCATGGCAAGGCAGATAGTCAGCAATCCGAGGCCTATGCCGATCCAGCCAAGAATCAATCCGGCTTTCGCCAGGCGCTCACCGCCAACCCGACCATGACTTTTCTCAATCTCAGATTTCGCGATGTATCCCGTTATCAATGCGATCACAGCTCCCCAAAAAGGAAAACCCACAAAGTTGGAGATACCACCGATCAGGCTGATGATCGACCATGCAGAAGTGATCTGCTCTTGACTTGAATTCGTCTGTTCTGTCATTTTTCTCCTTTAACCCGAACTCTGCCCCGTCTTTGGTTTGCGACGGCGATTTACAAAGGAAGCGATCAACCAGATGGTCAAAAATACGATGATAACCATCAGGATCGGCACCAGGATGGATAATACCGAAACAACTGTGGCAAAAATATCTTCGAGCGTGCTGACCACCGGTGTACCTACGCCGGCTGTGGCCACATCCACCATCGGTCTGGCAACCACCGATTTGGCAGCATGCACCGAACCAGCCACCAGCAACCCGCAGATCAGCGACAAAACCGGATGGATCTCAGTGATGGATTTCGCGCTGGCGGCAAACAAAATTGCGCCGGCAGTCGGACGGATGAAGGTTTGGATGGCGTCATTGACATGATCGACCACCGGAACCTTATCAGCAATCGCTTCTATGATCACCAAAACCACCAACACGCCGATCGTCCACCAGCTTTCCAGGGCATCCCAGGGTTTTGCCAGCTCAATCAGATCGGTAAACTTAGCCAGCAGTGAAACCACCAGCAATGGAATGTAGGCGTTGAGACCTGCCGAAACCGACAAGCCAAACGCGCCAAGAATTCCGCTTATAACTTCTGTCATTATTTCCTTCCTTATTGTTGAGATATTCCTCAACTCTTACATTATAGCCACTCTTTAGCAGGAGGACAGTAGAAAATCAGAGGTTTAGCGGCTCCCAGGTGCCAGTTAAGGCTAATCTCAACCATGAAGTAAGCAAGATCTGCAGCAAAGCAATCGTCATGCCCATCAAGATGGGCAATACCATCTCCCGCCAGTGCAATTGGGCATTCTCCCGCCTGAGGATCATCAGTGCCACCACGGTATAGACACTGCTGAGGACCAGGAAGACCCCCAACCCGGAGAGGACCATCACGGGATAGGTCACCAGCGGATGATTCGTTTGGATGATAACAATCAAGAATGCAGCCAGCGCGAGGAGCAAAGGGAAAGCGTACCATTTTTTATAAGGCGACTCATCCACCCAGTTGCTCCAGGCAGTGCGATTGAACAAGACATACAGCACCGTGCCAATACCCAACCCTACCCCAAAACCCGTTATTAATCTAAGCAAATCAGATGGCTCGTAAATGCCGGAAATATTTGGGAAGAAATGCAAGAAAGAATTTATCCCATCCACTCCGAACCATCCAAACAGCAGCACCAGCACCACGATCACCCACACCGGCGGGGACTTCCCTTTGCGTCCCTGAAAAGACTGGTATCCCAACGAAAGAATTGCCCCCAGGTACATCCCCGTGCAGCGGGCACAAAGCGGTGAGCAAACGCCGTGGATGCAGGTGGAACGGTCTTCCAGTTGGTGGCAGACGGCATAGCCAAGCGCGCGCAATTTTCCCCAGAAACCAGCCGGTGTGAACCACAACCAGGCGATCAGTACAGCCAAAAAAGCCAGACCAGCCAGGATGATCCAAGGCCGGTCTTTCCTTTTCGCTGGTTCTGCTGGAATTGGTGTGATCAAGCAGGCTCTCCCGTCAGATAGGCGTGTGCATCCTTCAGTTGTTGGATGATCGGGATGTTTTGGGGGCACAAGTCTTCGCATTGACCGCATTCCACGCACATATCGGCTCTCTGATCGTCTTTAAAGTCATTTTTGTAAGCGTTCTGTCCACGCCCCTGACGGTCGTACATGACCGATTCGTTGTAGAGTTTGAAAACGCGTGGGATTTCGACGCCGTTTGGACAGGGCAAGCAATACTCACAGCCCGTGCATGGCACGGGCGCCAGCCCTGACCAGGCTTTTTGAACCTGATTTATCGTCTCATGATCTTCGTCGTTCAGGCTGCCAATGCCGGAGCGCGAAGCACTGTGAAGGTTCTGTTCAACCTGCTCCATGGTGGACATACCTGAGAGCAGCAAGGATACTTCCTTCTGATCCCAAAGCCACTGCAAAGCCCATTCTGCCATGGTCCAGTCGCGCTGGCTGTGGCTGAAAGCTTCAGCGACCTGCGCAGGTGGATCCTGCACTGCCAGTTTGCCGCCGCGCAAAGGCTCCATCACGATCACCCCAAGCCCCTTTTTGGCCGCCTCGCGCACGCCGCGCTGACCTGCCTGCTCGTCAACATCCATATAGTTGTACTGCAGCTGGCAAAAGTCCCAATTGTCGTAGCCATTCAAAATCCGGTTAAAAACCTCATAGCGGTCATGGAATGAGAACCCCAGGTGGCGGATCTGACCTTCAGCCAACTTCCGCTCAGCCCAGTCAAACACTCTGACTTTCAGGTAGTTATCCCAATAATTTGCGTTAAGCGCGTGCAGCAGGTAAAAATCGATGTGACCTGTCTGAAGCCGCTCAAGCTGAGTGTTGAAGAGTCGTTCCAGATCTTCGGGCGCATTGACCAGCCAGGAAGGCATTTTTGTTGCCAGATATACCTTCTCGCGATAACCATCCTGCAGAACCCGTCCCACAAATGGCTCACTCTGCTCTGAGTGATAGGTCCAGGCAGTGTCCACGTAATTCAAGCCCTGATCGATCGCGTTCCGCAGCATCGCGGTTGCGACAGGCTCATCTATTTTTCCGCTATCCCCATCCACTACAGGCAGTCGCATGCAGCCAAAACCCAGGGCAGACACTTTCAGACCTGATTTTCCAAAATTTCTATATTCCATCAGCACTCCTTTCAAATTTCAGGTTTATTCTAACCGCTAATTATATCCAGGTGAGAATGGATAGCGTTTTAATGAATCCCTGTGTTGCACTTTGAATTTTTTAGCGTAAAATCAAGATGTGACAGAAAACACTAATCAAATCCAATCACCCGAACCGATCGAACCCGAACCCATCGCCAAGCGTTCGCCGGAATCGCCTCGCTGGGGATGGGCTACCAAGCTCGTGGTCGGGCTCCTGTTGATTGCTGGATTGCTTGCGCTGATCATCCGCTTTAATGATTACTTCAAGCTGGTAATCACAGCATTCATCATTTCTTTTTTGCTTCACCCACTTTGCAGACTGATCAACAAACGCCTGAAAATTTCCTGGCGCATAGCGACAGCCATTGTTTACTTCCTGATTGCCGGGCTGGTTGTTTGGCTGCTCACCAGCGCAGGCAGCACAATTGTGACACAGGTGCAAAACCTGTTCGGCAATCTGACGCAAAACGTCGGTGGCTTGACCACCTTCCTGGAAACCTGGTCCAACCGTATCATCGTCGTTGGACCGTTTCAATTCACTTTGCCTTACCTGGACACAGATGTGATTGCCCAGACGATCACCGAGTACCTGCAGCCAGCAGCATCCCAGGCAGGGAAGTTGGTGGGTTTTGTGGGTGGTTTCCTGTTTAACCTGGTGATCACCTACATGGTGTCGTTCTTCATCACCTCTGAGACCAATGGTGTCCAAAAGAGGATGATCAACATCAACATCAAAGGCTTCGAAAAAGATTTCCGCCGGATTGGCATGGAGATTTCCAAGATTTTCAATGCCTTTATCCGCGGTGAATTCACCGTTGTGGCAATAGCAATCATTGTTTACACCGTCTCACTCGGCATTCTTGGTCTGCCTTACTTCCTCGTTCTGGCGATTATCGCTGGCCTGGGTCGTTTCATACCCTACATCGGTGCGTGGCTCGGCTGGATTGGTTTCATTATTGGCGCCATCCTGCAAGACCCAACTCCTTTTGGGCTCACGAAGCTGTTTTATGTCTTCCTGGTAATGGCGATTGCCATGGTGATTGACATGGTGCTTGATCATGTGTTGACTCCGAAACTAATGGGCGACACTTTGGAAGTTCATCCTGCCGCAATTATGATCTCTGCACTGATTGGCGGACAAATTTTCGGGCTGCTGGGCATCATCCTTGCGGCTCCCACCTTTGCGACACTAAAGTTGCTGATGGGTTATGCCACCAAGAAATTGTTCGATCAGGATCCATGGGAAGGCATGTCGTACTATCGCAAGCCCAAGGAACCAGCCCTGCTGGTTGCCCTGCGCAAACTGTGGAAAAAGATTCGTGCCTGGCTCAAAAAGCCTCTCGGCGTTGTTAGTGAATGGCTAAAAAAGACTACCGCTCCGCTCACGAAACGAATAAATCAAACAGCAAGTAAGGTCAGGGAACAGACGAAGAAAACGCCGAAGAAAAAAGGCAAGGCACAACAAGCAAAAAAGTAACATGATTAAGTAGCAATAGAGTTTCATTTATGAGATAATGAACCAATAAACCAAGGAGAAACTATGGAACACGAAGAACCTGTAACCACTACCATTGCCGAGACCGAGAACTATCTC
>CAZOYK010000085.1:0-9533 GCA_964584065.1 uncultured Anaerolineaceae bacterium
GAGGGACTTTAACGGAATTCGTGGGTTGGATATTGATAGCTCGGGTCGCTTATACGTCAACGATTATGTCGATGCAAGAATTCATCGCTGTACCTTTAATCCTGTAACTCCCCAATGGGAATGCGAAAATTTCTTCGGCGTTTCCGGCGAACCGGGAGATGATTTACAGCATCTTAACTACCCAGTCGATATCTATGTAGACCCAAGCGATAACATTTTCATTGCTGACAGTAATAATTTCCGGATCTTAAAATGCACAGTTACCGGTTCCTGCGAAGTTTTCGCAGGTGGTGAATGGGGTCAGGGTAATGATCAACTCAAATTTGTGACAGGTATCACAGGGGATGCTTCCGGTAATATTTACGTGAGTGATAAGGACAATTTCCGCATGCAGGTCTTTGACAGCGATGGCAATTATTTGAAAACTTACGGCACCACTGGAGTTCCTTACGTAACTGATAATAATCACATTAACACTGCTCAAGGAGTCGCCGTCGATTCGGATGGAAGCATCCTGATCACAGAGGGTGCAGGGTACCGTCTGATCAAACTGGATGCCCAGGGAACCCAGCTCTGGACAGTAGGCGAAGCAGGTGTTTGGGGAGATGATAACGAGCATTTTGGCGCTTATTGGGGCGGAATGGAAGGGAGCCCGGCAGTTGATGCCAACCACAAAGTATACGTAGCAGATTCACCAAACAACAAAATCAAAATCTACAACGGCGATGGAACCTATTTCAACTCATTTGGTTCCTGGGGTCAGGGTAACTACGAATTTGATCACCCAACATTCGTCTCAATCAGCCCGGTGAACGGCGATATTTATGTGGCTGATAGCTACAACCGCCGTGTCCAGGTGTTTACTGCTAACCTGGAATACAAAGCAACCCTTGGAGTCACAGGAGAAATTGGTTCTGACGATAATCACTTTGGCTATCCACAGGGTATCGCAATCGACGAGAGTGGAAACATCTTCATTGGCGATCTTGATAATTACAGAGTCCAGAAATGTTCTTTGAATGATTCCGGATATGCCTGCGAGACTTTGATTGGTGAACCTGGCGTAAATGATGGAGAGTTCGGGCATATTGTTCCACGCGGAATTGTACTAGACGATGAAGGGCGAGTATATGTTGCGGATGATTGGAACTCACGGGTTCAGGTTTTTGACGCAAACGGTGCCTTTTTAACTTCTATTGAGGGTCGACGGGATATGCCATTCGCTACAGTTGAAGGAGTAGCCGCAAACAAAAGTGGGGAGGTTTTCATTGCCGATCTATTACATCACTCCATCCAAATCTTTTCTCCCGGTGTGCCCAACTGGAAGCAGGTCAACCTCAATGGGTTTGGAAGCAGGTCAATTACCCAGATCTCTTCCATTGCAGAATTTGAAAGCCAACTTTATGTTGGGACATCTAGGCTGGAAGGTGCTGGAAGCATCTGGCGCTCAAATGATGGTGAAAATTGGAGTGAGATTAGTAACAGCTTTGATCCAGATTCAGGGATTCCGGATCTTGAGAAAGTCAAAGGACAACTTGATGCAGCCATTAATTGGGGAGAAAATTGCGGACAAATTTGGTGATCCGAAGATTGAACAAATTGGACCAAAGTGGTTGAAAATGGATTTGGTAACCCACAAAACGTCGGTGTCTATAGATTGATAGAGTTCAATGGATATTTGTATGCTGGTACCTGGAATGGTGAATCCGGGACGGAAATTTGGCGTAGCAATTCAGGGAACACAGGATCTTGGACAAAAGTGGTTGATGGTGGAAATGGGGATAGTAGTAACTACCAGGTCAACACATTTGAGGTTTTCAATGGATACCTCTATACAGGTACTGGAAACACAAACGATGGGGCTGAGATTTGGCGTACAAACAATGGTACTTCTTGGCAGCAGGCAAATATGAATGGCTTTGGTGATTCGGACAATGTTGATATTGGCAGCGTGAAAGTTTTCAATAACATGCTTTATGCCAGTACACGGAATTGGAATGGCGCAGAGATATGGCGATCAACTAACGGAAACGTTTGGACCAAAGTGATAGACGGTGGCTTAGGGGATCCCAACAATATCAAATTTCAATCGCTTCACGTCTTTGATGACCATTTGTTTACTGCTTCATACAACGAAACTACCGGTGTAAATGTTTGGAAATCGGCGGACGGAGCTACCTTTGAGCAGATAAATATTGGTGGATTTGGGGACACCAACAATCTGTATACTTTATGGAATACAGCCACAACTGATTTCAACAATCAACTTTATATCGGTACTCGTAATGACGTAAATGGTGGTGAGTTGTGGCGTTATGAGCCAAGCGAATCTAACATTTTCCTTCCCCTAATAATCAAGAACTAAGAAGACCAAAAACTATCCAGAAAAACCAGAGAGCTTTCGCGTAGAATGCTCTCTGGTTTCGATTTAATCACAGATTTTTCTAGACGGCAGCGACTAGCATTCTAAATCAGTGAAAATTCTTGGTTCACTGAACCTTCCTAAAAGGAGAATTGAATTGTTCTTAACCCCAACCTGCTTACAAGATGTTGGAACATTGTAACGCTTAAATCAAAAAAAAAACGGCCCTCGTGGAGGCCGAATTTCTTTTAAAACATTTGCAACTATTTAGTTTGGGGTGCCTGGAGGGGGTCGAACCCTCAACATCTTCATCCACAGTGAAGTACTCTGCCATTGAGCTACAGGCACCATGTAGGCGGCAATTCTAACATACCCCTCGCTGTCCCGCAAGCACAAATTATGGGCAAATTTTTCGTAATCAAACTGTTAGGAGAAAATTATAGAACGATCTTTCAGTTCCATGCTTAAAGCTGGAGGCGCAGCTTCTGAAGCCCCAATTGTTGAATCTCTCGCAGACTTGCCAGTCCGTTCTTCACAAAGATAACAAATTCAGCTGAATTCGAACTTTGATGCTCTGCCAAGCGGATCTCTATCGTATTCTGCACACTGTCAGCTTTATAGACCTGCTTTCCAATCTGGACAAAGCCTTTCATTCGGTCAGTCAAGGGAAGCAACTTTTCCATCAGCTCCCGAAGTTCCGATAAATCCATTATGTCAACGAAATTTGCAACAAGCGTCAGGGGTCTGTTCTCCGGTGTATTCAAACTTTTCTCTAATTTAGCAGAGTCCTGTTTCCCCTTGAGTACTCTCAAAACCTCCGATGAAGCCGCTCTGCCAAAAGTCGTCTCAATGATGCTTATGCCAGGGTTAATGGTGAGTGCTTTAGCCCTGACTAAACCTAAGGTGCTTTCATCAATCAAATCGATTTTGTTCAGCAACGCCAACTGACTGTGAGCAACCTGCCGGACGACACTCTCCATAGCGGTGACTTCCTTGAGAAAATACTGCCCATCCAGTGTGCAGACAGAGCCAAGAAATTTAAATTGCCTTTGCGTTTTTCCTGCCAGCAATTTCAATACATCTCTCATGTTGGAAGGATCTGCCAGGCCTGATCCCTCAATTAAGATTAAATCCTTTTCATATTCAAGTAACATCGCCAGGTTGTCTATGAAGTCTTCTTTGAGACAGCTGCAGAAAATCGAACCGTTGGTCAACTCAACCAACGATGTGCCTTTTCCCTCCAACTCGATTGCATCAATATTTATCCTGCCGAAATCATTGATTAGCAGGGCAACTGTTCCTTTAAAGTCTTCAAGGAAGCTCTTTATGAAAGAGGTCTTTCCCGACCCCAAATAACCATTAACCAAAACAATGTCGTTTATGGGAAGAACATCTCCTCTATATATAGTTCGTTAAATCTGGGATGCATGGACAGTTCAATGTAATCACAGTCACGCGCCAATTCATCGATCTCTTTTTCAGCATTTTCTTCCATCAGGAACCTGATGGTACCCCCCAGGGATGCATTCCCTAGCACGAAAACGTGCTCAACTGGAATTTGAGGTAAGAGACCGATTCCTATAGCCCTGCTGACATCCATGTGGCTGCCAAAACCGCCCGCCATGTAAACGCGATCCAGTTCATCAACGTTAATGCCAACTTCTTCCATGAGAGCGCGTACGCCTGCAGCAACGGCCGCCTTGGCTAATTGCAGCTGCCTGACGTCCGCGTTGGTAAACTGAAACTCCGTGCCATCAAGGGAAACGCGCACACTATCTCCTGCTACCATGTATCCGGTTTCGTCCACCCAGCCTTCTTTGCGGCAAATGTCCATCAGATCGATAAGCGCAGATCCGTTAAGCCCAATTGGAGCTTTGTCAGCAATCGTCAGATAACTCCATTTTCCATCCTGAAAATCCAATTCAGAAACAGCGCCATCTATGCTGGCTACCCCACAGCTGATATTTGCACCTTCAACAGCAGGTCCTGCAGCAGTCGAGGCTGCAACCACTCTGCCACCGGAAATCAGGGCAATTTCCCCATTTGTTCCAACATCTAAAAACAAAACATTACCAGAAAGTTTCAGATAATCAGATGCATAGAAGCCGGATACGATATCACCACCGACATAGGCAGAGATAACTGGCATCAGGGTAATTTTGATGTCTTCTGCCAGGTCCAACAGACTGCCATCTTTGGTTCTTCGGCTCGGATCCTCAACGTAGAATGGGTATACCGAAAGATCAAAAGCGTCACGCCCCTCAAGCAGGTAGAGCATTACCGTATTGCCTGCAATGACAATTTCAACCACATCTGTCTCGTCTTTGCCTTGCCTGTCGAGTATACGCAAGACTGATTCACGCAGTTTTTTCCTCACCAGGGTGGTCAGCACTTTGCTGCCCGTTTCGTGTTCGTATTGAATCCGGCTGATGACATCCGCCCCATAAGGTCTCTGGGGGTTGTAGTAGCGCTCTTCATCAAGCAATTCGTGCCGATCCATCGAGAGACATTGAACAACAATAGTTGTTGTTCCAATATCCATGCCAAAGGCAACCTTTCCTGGTATGGGAGCCCTGGGCTGAACCACGGGCTCTATGTGATAGTCGGACATCACCTGCCCCTTCTCAGCATTTTGCAACCTGATGGTTATCGGTGCTTTTACTTGTGTTTTACAGGCATAAATCCAAACCGGAACTTGCTCAGTGCATTGCTCAACTTTGCACTTGTTACAAACCCCTTTGCCCCCACAAGGTGCTTCAATCGTGTAACCAAAACGCCGCAAGGCATCCAGCAGGTTTGTTCCATCGGTGACAAGATGAGTCTTTTCTTCCAGCTTGTCGATAATTTTTATTGGTATTTTTCGATATTGGCAAAGGATCCTGTTGCAGGAGTCGCAAGAATGACCCGCCACAAAAGAAGAGGCATCCTGGTCAAGCTTATAGTAGTGTGCAGACGACTTTACAGGCTCCATCATGAAGCCTTCAGTCAGACTGATGTCAACATCGTACGTCTGTCTAATCGATTCTAAGATATGGGAAACTTCTTCAAGTGGATCTGTTGCGCAGCCTGGCTCATGGCGGCTCTTAAGGTATAAGCCCTGAGGCGCCAGCTTTTGTGCCATTTCTTCCTCCATCTTTTCCACAGCATCAAATAGTAAGTGGTCAGCCATGGTGTTCAGGAGTATGCCGGTCAGGTATTCACCCTTATCAAACAACTCTTTAGCCGCTTTTTCGAGTGAGGGATCCAAAATTACCAGGGAATCAGCCCTGGCTGTTCCTTTCAGGACCATCCAGCCAGTAGCCTTGAAGTGTTCCTGGTGGGTCTGAATTAATTGCTGACAAGCCCTCACATACTCAGCGTAGTTTGGGCTTGTCGTACGGCAATCCATTGTCTGGAGCACGTCATCAACGTTGACTTGCAGCCAGAGTTCGTTTTTCATAATGCTACTTCATGCTGCTCTCGATAGCAGCAAACAACTCATCTCTGCTGGGGATAATTGAAGACCACTTCAGTTCCCCGTTAATATACACGGAAGGTAGTTTCTGGACGCCCATCTTCTGGCAACGCACAATATTTTCGAGTTTCGTGTATCGATACTCAACAACGTCAATGGCATCCCCAAAATGTTCTTTCGCTTTAAGCACTGCATCCCACATGTAAGTGCAGGCTGCGCAGGTAGTAGAATCGAGTGTAAATGCTTCCACGAATGGCTTTTTAAGATTTTCGTAATCAGGCAACTCAATTTCGATGTTCAATGGAGGACTTTCATAATTCTTGACCATCTCCCGAACAGTGTCCGTTTCGCGAACAGCCTGGGCTACACCGATAGCATTTTCCTTTGGCACATCGTATGGCATGTCGCATCCCGGGGCAATGATCAGACGTTCGTGGCTGATGTTATCCAACAGATTGACAACATATTTCATGTTTTCCTGTTGGGTCCCATGCAGCATCAGAGTCGTCAGAGGAATGTTGCCGCCGATGGTGATGCCGTATTGATCCGTGACCTTCTTACCTTCAATAATGTCCACATTCTCATCGATTGACAGGCTATCCGGCTTCGTCTTGCACATGACATCCAGTTGCTTGGTTGCATTTCCACAAACAAAGAAGGAAGAAAGCGCGCCTTGCTGCCTGATGTGCTCAAAAACTGTTGCAAATGCGTTGTGGCACAAACTCTCAAAGTGGTCTGGTGAAATCTGGGAGACCAGAGGATCCACAATCGCAATAACGTCCATACCTGCTTCAATATAGAGATCTGCCATCCTTAGCACTGCCTCTGCAGTAAAGTCAAGCAGTTTTTTCACATAATCTTCATCCAAAATCATGTCCATGAAGATCTCATTGCCCCGTAGGTGTGAGGCAAGTGTGAATGGACCGCAAATCAGACCATACAAAGCTGTATCTTCACCAACGGCTTCTTTCATTTGCCGCATGGCATCCAAGATCATCGGAACTCTGCCCGTGTCCTTATCAGGGAGCTTGCATCTGCAAGGAATTTCGGGGTCGCTCTCCAGTGGATGGGTCTTTACTGAAGGCGGTGTATCGTCTGACCATACCAACTCGCACCCCAGAATTTCAGCCTCCACCTGGAGATCAAAAATAACCGGCATGCCGTCAGGTGTATAGAGATCGTGGGTCTTGATAAGCGATTCCACCAGCTTGTTTGCATCGGTCAGAACTTCCGTAGCTGTGTATCCCAACAGCGATCCCGCATGCACACCTGCAAAGGGTACCCATGCCACACGGTCAACAATTTCACCCTTTATCGTTTTGAAGATTCTTTCTTTTCCTGTCAACATGTTGATCTCCTGGTTTTGTTAGGAAGGTTTTATCAGTTCCCTGGCATCAATCGCCGCTGTCGCAGCATCCGGAGAGTATTTATCCGCACCGATGCTGGCAGCAAACTCTGCTGTTACCGGGGCACCGCCAACCATGATCTTTACCTGGTCTCTTAGCCCGCTATCGGTGACGGCTTGAATAACTGCCTTCATATTGCCCATGGTTGTGGTGAGCAGTGCTGACATGGCAAGGATATCTGGCTGATTTTCTTGAATCGCAGCAACAAATTTTGCCGGGTCTACATTTACGCCCAGATCCACTACTTCCAGTCCGTTACCAACCATCATCATCCGGACCAGGTTTTTACCGATGTCGTGCAGGTCACCTTTTACGGTGCCAAGGACCACTTTGCCGGCAGATTCCACACCCTGATTAATCAGCAGAGGTTTAATCACTTCCATGCCATTGTTCATTGCCCTGGCAGCAATTAGAACCTCGGGCACAAACACCTCATTATTCTTAAATTTTACGCCAATGATACTCATGCCAGTCAGCATGGCATCCAAAATTTCCTTGGCGGTATAACCCTCGTCCACTGCCTGCTTTGTGAGAGCAACCACTTCAGCAGCCTTACCCCTTTGCAAATTTTCAGATATCTTTTCAAATAATTCGATCATCGAGTTCCCTTCCTTTCAAAGCGTCGTAATCATGAATTTGGCCTGGTTAACTGCGCCTTTTTGTCAGGTCGCTATACTTCTTGAAGCATTCAAAAGCAAATACCAGATCTTCGTGTTTTGCACCGATATCCTCGAGGTAGCGATACTCACATCCAATCATGCCGCCATGAGGTGTTGCCCAATAGTTAACCAGTTCCTTTACTTCTTCTTCAATCCGGACCTTGTCGCCTGAGGGCAGTGTTTCCTGGATGTCTACCGCGACCTCAAAGCAGATCCTTCCGGCGTATTTCTCACCAAAGGATTTGATATCGAAGAGTCGTGGTTGATGAATGTTGATGATGTCGACACCCAGTTCAATGAAGTCCTCCATGATGGACTCGATGTTACCGTCTGTGTGAAACCGGAGAAACATACCATGCGAATGGATTACATCAATGAGTTTCTTATACCTGGGTTTGAAGAGTTCCCGCCATATCTCAGGACTAATCATGAGATTCTGCTGAGTGCCCCAGTCATCCGTGGTGTCGAAACAATGAATCTGTCCTTTACCGTGGAGGGCAGCTTCCTCGACCATGCCAATTTGGAAATCGATTAATTTGTCGAGGAGAATTTCAATCTTTTCCGGTTCAGTATAGATATCCATCAGGGTATTCTCAAAACCTCTGATTTCATGCAATCTTTCAAAAAGACAGTAAGGGCTATTGAGTTGGATCCACTTTCCCTGGGCTTCGGGTCTGCTCAGCACCTCATCGATGCCCTCAAACCTGCCGGCTGCCCTGGGGTCTGGCACAACAAAGGTCTCGAAGCTCTCTTCGAGGTCCTTGATCGGATAGCCTCCAGAATGACCCTTTTCCCACTCTACCCCCCACTCATCTGTGCCGTCATTCACTTTCCATTTTTTTGCCATGTCAATCTTTTCGCTGCCGTCGCGCAAATAAACCGGTTTCTGGGGGTAAATCCTGAACACGTCCCCTTCTCCCAGGTACGTGAAGCGCAGTCCGATACGATCAGGATCCGTAAATGTTACATTTTTGTAGATGATTTCGTACCCATTCATGGTTCTCTCCTATCCTGGTTTAATTATTATTAGAGCTTAGGCAAGAAGGAATAAACCCTGACCTAAGCTCTATGGTAATCGATTGCTTCTTTAGGAGCACCTAAAGAATTTCACTCAATTTCTGCCTGAGGTCATTGGTATCCATCAAGTTTTTCAAGGCAATGACCTTCTTGTCTGCAGGGATCCTCATCAATTTGACCCAATCCGGAGTAGTTACGATGATGTCCGAGTTTTGGATAAAACTGGCTGATTCTCCTGCGGAACAGGACTCTACCAAGCAATCAACACCAAGCTCCTTGCAAATACTCTTAATTTTGATCTTAATAATTGTGCTTGTGCCCATACCGTTGCCGCAGACTGATAAGATTTTTAACATTTCCTACTCGCTTTCCTACTAAGGTTATCTATAAACTACTTGACTAAGCTGGCGTAATTCCAAACAGTCCGCCAATGAATTTGAAGATGTAGATTATGCCCAGCCAGATCGTTGCCCAGTCAAAACTGCCTTGCCATGCATTGACACCCATAGCGATGGCAGCAAGACCGCTTCCGATAACCTGAATTATACCGGAGATAAGCGTCAGGATAATTGCCGCTTTCCAACCGCCGCGGTTGTTAGCAAAAATTCCGATGGTCGCGTTATCAAAAAACATTG
>CAZOYK010000086.1:0-9400 GCA_964584065.1 uncultured Anaerolineaceae bacterium
TGATTGGTTATGGTCAATTATCATCGGCGGCGTGGCTGGCTGGCTTGCGGACCTGTTGGTTCCGGGTGTCAAAGTTGGCATCCTCGGCGCAATTATTGCTGGTGTCCTGGGTGGCATTCTGGGGAAGTGGCTGTTTGGCCTCCTCAAACTCCCACTCACTGGAGCATTATGGCCTTTTATTGCTGCAGTGGTTGGCGCAATTATCCTGCTGTTGGTTTACCGCGCCATCGCGAAGAAATAAACATCTGTTCGTACTAGTTCAGAAGCCGGCGCACGCCGGCTTCTGTGTTTTAACGCTGACTAACTTGCTCCATTCCTCGATCAGGGTCCAAGCAAATCAGAAACTCCAGTGACGCCAACCTATCCTACAATCGCCCTCCAAATGTAAATTTTAACAATGAACGAACAAGATTTGTTTTGTTATTAGGTGATTGAGGAAATTTACACAATAGGCTGCGCAGGGTGGCTTGGCGTTAGCAGAAATTGGAATTACACACGTATTTAGAAGCCAACCCTCTGCCAGCATGGCAGAGGGTTGTGTTGGTGGGTTGGCAATTAGATTCTTCGCAAAAGAGGCTCAGAATGACAGGAAATATCCGATTGAGCATTGTAATCCGGCAAAAATAGAGTATCTTTGTTTGTCCTCCTGAACGCAGTGAAGGATCTGATCTGTAATAATTAGATTATTCGCAATAGAGGCTCAGAACGACAATTACTAAATCCGGTTTCGCGAGTTCGACTGCGTTCAGGCGTAAGAAAAAGCCTGCCTCGTTTGGGGCTGACTTCTCCTTTTCAGAACAGGGTCACTTCAACATCAATGGCAGGTAGCTATTAAAGACATCCTGTACCACTTCATTGACCGTTATGGTTACAGTGGCAGCATCAGAGTAGAGTTCGCCATCAAACGCTTTATAGGTAAAGTTGTCTTCACCAAAAAAGCCTGCATCGGGCAAATAGGTAAAGGACCCGTCCGCAGCCAGCAGCAGTGTGCCGTTGGCAACATCTGTTTCCAGTACAGCAGTCATGGGACCGTCGTCAGTGTCATTGGCCAGGACTCCTTCAGCCACCGCTACTACCAGTTCAACATCCTCATCAGTAGTGTAGTTATCAGCTACTGCCACAGGGGGCTCACCACCTGAAACGGTGAAGAATATGGCGGTCGGTGGACCCCACAATCCGCTGCCGTCCGCAGATTCCAAAAAGAGCGTATGCTGCCCAGCACTCAAGCCAGCGGTGGAGACACTAAAGGTGCCGGAATAGACGGGGGACGGAGCATTAACAGGGATTATTTGCCAGCCGGAGCCGCTGATCCAGGAAGGTTTGTCGATGGAATACTTTATCGAGATGATGTTTTGTGAAGGTACTCCACTCCCATAACTGCTAAAGAGCGTATCATTGGCGGTGTAGTTGACCACCAGGTTCTCCCCTGGAAGCACTGGATCGGGAGACACTGAAAGGTTGATCACCTCAGGTCCATGAGCCAATTGGTAAGGGCGGCGCGCGATCTTGATTGCCCGCAGTAAAGCCTGCTGGTTGTTTGGGTTGATGTCGCTTTCAAAGACGCTGCAGCTCTGGTGGAAAGTATCACCTACTTCAAAACAGAAACCGGGAACACCCAGTTCTCCGTACGCCCAGTCATCCGTCGTTCCGGTGGTTGGGTAGAGATCGTAAGATTTCTGTGGGTCGTGACCGTTATAGTAAGCGAATTTGTAACCCATCACCTGCAGACTCGCATAATTAGGAGCCAGGGTTCCAGTATAGCCCCATGGCCAAAGCACCAGACGTGAATAGCTATGCAGGTCAACGAACATGCCGGTGGCATCGAGCTCGTTGACTGGCTCGTCCGGGTCCGGTAATTTCTGGTCCGGAAAAATGCTGGCTACATAATTCATGATTGCGTCTGTCTCGGGCTCTGAATTTGCTGATGGTCCAGAGTAAGTTTCACTACATGGGGAATAATTATTTTGCCATGCGTAAGGATAGTTGCGGTTAAGGTCTGCACCCCTGGAATTAGTGTTGCCGCAGTAATTATTGTTGGTGTTCTTCCGCCAGAACACGTTAAAATTGGCTTCATCCTTTACTCTTCCATCTGGGTTGGTCAAGAGCACCAGGTGGATGCGGTTGTAATCCAGCAGCCACTTCACGTCAGCGTTTGTGTCGTAGTTTGCCAGCAGGTATTCTGCCAGGCGCAGGTTCAACTCCGGCGGCGCCCACTCGCGGGCATGGATGCCGCTCATGATGAAAGCGTCCGACTTCGGTACAGAAGGCGTATTTCGGTTGCTTAACACCAACACTTCAATATCCCAGCCATCACTTGGATCTTGTGTTTTTTCCCAGGAGTCACCGATGTCAAGCAATTCAACCAAATCGGGGTAGGTTGCAGCCAGGGTGTCCGCAGAGGCATAGATCTCGGATATGGTGCGATAGCAGGGATAGCCAGGGATGCCCATGGTTTGCCCGGCGAGCGGCTTGACCTCAGCGTTGATCAGCGCGGTATATGGGCGGTCAACAGTCCAGCTGAAGCCTTCCGCAGTCAGGGCGTCGCGCGTGACCTGGTTACTGAAGATTTTTAGCGTTTGTGTGTCAGAATCGACCTCAACCGCATCATAGCGGTTGACCAGGTCAGCCAACTGATCGCGGCTCACATAATGCACGATTAAAACCTGCAGTTCAGGCAATGGATAAGCAGCAATCACCCCTTCTGATTGGATCATTGTTGTGAGCAAGAACACCACAACAAGCCCCAACAGGCAGGAATGCAAAAATTTTTGAGTCATTTTGTCTCCTAGCAAGTACCGTCACAGGAAAAAATGCCTTCAGATCCAAAAAATTTGGAGAGAGATGGAAACTGATTGATTTATAACATAAAGCCAGGCTTTTTGAATCAAAACCTGGCATTTTATGCGTTAGATTACTACGGGTTAATCGATCTTTTTAGGAACTGCACGGAGTGTGTCGAGAAATTCCACGCCCACCTGAACCTCATCAGCAATCAGGTCCTGCAAGGAAGTGCATTTGAGTTGATCGATCAGCACCTGCTCGGTTCGGATCCAAAACTTATGAAGCGGGCAGGTATCCGCGAAGGGGCAACAATCAGGGTCTTCAATGCAACCAACCAGGCGGATGGGGCCATCCACCGCGGTCAGAATATCATAGACGGAGATCTCGGCAGGCGGCCTTGTCAGCGCAACGCCACCGCGCGCGCCGCGCCAGGTGGAGATGAGCCGCGCGTTGACCAGTTGAGTGTTGATGCGTGAGAGAAAAATGCGCGACATATTCATCTCTTCAGCAATGACATTGGACGGGGCTTTTTTGCCGTAGCCCAATCGGGCAAGGTAGAGCATCGCCCTGAGCGCATAATCCGCTTGATTAGTAATTTGCAGTGACATAGATTTTTTCCTCCTCTCACGATCACAAATTACTTGTGAATTCTATCACTATTATGACCATATTTGTTTAATTTTTTGCTAATTTGGTATCTTTTAGAAAACAATTGCTCCTGACCGTTAACCTCCATCCTCAACCAGTCAAATAACCTGCCTGAAACATCCTGAAATTTTGAAAAACTGACATTATTTTCCTTGAATTGAGTTGAAAATTTTCGGTTTTCTTGTATACTCTAATTATCCACATTCTCAATGTTCAATAATGTCTGAAATCTTGTCGATTCCGACTTTCATAAATGGATTTAAGCAAGATTCACAGAAACCAATTTAATAGACCTATCGACTGCTGTCTCATAAATTTAGTCCGTTTTTCGTAATAACTTGTCTTGTTGAAAGGAGGACCATGTAGATCAAATAACTGAAGTTGATCTGGTTTTTCGAGTGGTTGTTTGCTTTTCATTTAGGAGGTAAAGTAATGGCTAAACTCAAGGTTTTGTCTATCTGTTTTCTCATCATTTGCCTTTGCTCTCCTTCAGCCTCTGGCTTAGCAGGGAATATTATTCAAAGCGGACCTCCGGATTGGGCGGTGGAAGGCGATCAGGAGGATGCTCTTTTTGGCATGACAGTCTCAGATGCGGGCGATGTCAATTGTGACGGCTATGACGATGTTATTGTAGGGACAAAATGGTACGATAACGCTTCTTACGTAGATTCAGGAAAAATATTCCTTTACTATGGTTCAGAAGACGGTCTTTCAAGCTTGCCGGATTGGACTGCCACTGCCCCTGCCTTGGAATGGAGCGGCTATTTTGGAGCTGTAGTCGCATCTGCTGGCGATGTGAATGGGGATGGCTGTGCTGATATCATGGCTTCAATGCCCAATCACAACGGTGTAACTTCAGATGTAGGCACGGTTTATGTGTGGCATGGCTCAGCAAGCGGACCCGGCACCTCTCCAAACTGGTATGCTGAGCATACTACCGTTTACGCACATTTGGGCTGGAGCATGGGGAGTGCTGGCGACGTCAACGGTGATGGATATGACGACATCATTGTTGGCGCTTATCGCTACGATGTTGCAGGGGCCTCTGATGCTTATGTCTGGTATGGTTCAGCGGCGGGTCTGGGACCGACTGGCACACCGACCAATGCCGACTGGGCAGTCCATACCGATAATACTTTGACTGCGTTTGGAACCCGCGTCGGCTCAGCTGGAGATGTCAATGGGGATGGATATGACGATGTTTATGTTGGCGCGCCTGGTTACGATAACGGTGAGACAGATGAAGGTAAGGTCTTTGTCTGGTATGGATCAAATACAGGACTAATTGCATCACCTACAACCGAAAACGCAGACTGGGCAGCGGAATCAAACCAATTAGGGGCCAGTTTTAGCTGCCATCACATGTCAGGACCAGATAATGGCTGTGTTGCCACTGCTGGAGATATCAACGGAGATGGCTACGATGATTTACTGATCGGAAGCTCTAACTACGATCATCCTGATGGTGAGGGTGATGAGGGCGCGGTTTTCATGTGGTATGGGTCTGCTACGGGCTTGAACGAGGGCGTTCATGGAGATCCTGATAATGCCGAATGGGTGGTTGAAACTACTCAGGAGAGTGCCCGGCTTGGAACCGGTGTCAGCAGGGCTGGGGATTTTAACGGTGACGGCAGGGATGACGTAATGATGAGTGCTTTTCTTTATGACTACAATGGAGTCATAGAAAGCGGCTTGGTTGTGATGTGGTGGGGCAGTGAAGAAGGCTTACATAACACCGCCACCGTTGAAGATTATGACTGGATGAACGCGCCTCCTTATGGAGACAGTGCCTTTGGCTGGGTGATTTCGGATGCGGGAGATGTTAATGGGGATGGCGCTGACGATATCATCGTAGGCGCGCCTTATGACGATGGTGTTCTGAATGATGCGGGACTTGCAGCAGTTTGGTATGGAATAACGGAAGAACTCATCTATCTGCCGATGATCGTCAGGTAGACCAGGAGAAACCCTTATTAAAAAAACGGGTACATTAATCATCCATAATAATTATGATGTGGTCAACCTCAGACTGACCCTCATCATGGGCGGTTTTCCATCACAAAACCGTTGAGTTATTAGTGTTTGTCAAGACGCTTGAAGATCAAGTAAGCACTGCTTATTTGGTCAATCTCGAAGGAGAAATCTTTGGGCTTAATTACAGCGAGTTGGGCAAATGTAAATCCAACCCAGCTCTCTGCCTTTCATTTGTTCGCAGGATAAACTTTCCGGGCGCTATTTTCTTTTAATGAAGCTTATTGGAAAGCCACAGTTCCTGTCCGTCCGTCTCCACCCTTAACCAACGATAGTCGTCAACCCACAAGGCATTGTCTGCTTTTTCACGCTCTCCATCCCCGGTCAGCACCCACACCTGCGCTTCAGGCTCTGTCAATTCCTTCTGCCATGGCTGCACCAGCAAGGATGCCTCTGGAACAGGTTCCACCCGATCCTTAAAAATCACCCAGCCGGTAAAGCCAGACTGACTAAGAACTATCGCCTGCAGTTCATCATCCTGCATCGCAAAGCTCAGGCTGCCGGGCTGGAAGTCAAGCATCTCATCCCCAGTCAGGCGCATTTGCGCGATGCCTTCAGCGGCAAAAGCACTCCACAAGCGTTTTGAAATCTGGCGCTCCTCAGGGTCGCAGCCCCAAAGAACCTGCCCCACCTTCACCTGGCGCGTCAAACCAAACAAACCGGATAGCTGATCCTGCCGGCAATCCGGGATGATCACAACTTCGAGCTTTCGGTCAAAAGGCGGCAGCAAGGATTCAATTTGTTCACTCAAAATTGCAGGCTCCGACTCTCCGTTCACCAGAATGTAAGCTCCCCCAGGGTTGCGCACCAGCAGCATGGGCGTGTCGGATTGACCAAAAATTGTCAGCTGCAGATGCCCATCCGGCAGCGCGGCTACGCTCGCCCACAGAGCCATGCTCAGGCTGCCAAGCGCGATTAAAACAAAGCCGGGTTTGGCAAGCAAACCAAACCACTTCCGCCAGGGTAAACCCAGGGTGAGGATTGCCAGAACCAGGTAAGCCAGAATCACCCAGACAAACTCCAGCCTGGGAACTTGCAGGATATGCGGAAAGCGGCTGGCGAGCCAGAAAACCATCCGGTTGGTGTAAGCGGCAAAAGGCCAGGCAACCCAGGCAAGCACCCCTCCCAGCGGCAGGCTTACCAAGCCAACCGTCATCGCCAGCAAGCCAAGGATCATGACCAACGGCTGAACGGGTAAGATCAGCGGATTGGCAATCAGGAAGACCCACGAGAAACTTTTAAAATGATAGAGCAGCAAGGGCAGCACTGATAGCTGGGCCACCAGCGTAACTATCAGAAAATCGCCAATCCAGGTGCTGAAGCGCGCGCTGAATTCCTCGCCAAAACGCGCGTTCATCCAGAGCGTCAGCCTGGCACGCAAGGGCGGCATCAGCAGCGCTAAACCAAGCGTTGCCATCGCCGAAAGTTGGAAACCGACATCCCAGGGTAGATGGGGGTTGATCAGCATCATCAATAAAACGCTTATCCCCAGGTTATTAAGGCTGTTGCCGCGCCGCGCGATGGACGACGCAACGACGGTAAAGGCACCCATGAAAGCCGCGCGCAAAACAGACGCTTCCGCCCCAACCAAAATGGTATAAAGCATCAGCACTATGATGGTGAGCAGGCTGCCCTTTTGCGCCCCAAGCCGGCGTGTGAAGACGTGCGCCACGATGCCCGCCAGCACGGCCATGTTAAACCCCGAAATTGCAATGATATGACTGGTGCCTGTGATGGAATATGCTTCCTTAGCCAGTGGAGAGATTTGGCTTTCATCACCCAGCAAAATCCCGCGGAGCAAGGCGTTTTCGGGAGCGGGAAAAATCTCGTCAATCACTCTTGCGCCTTTATCCCGTAAACCATACAGCAGCCTCAGCAGCGGATTGCCACCACCGCTTTCCAAAAGATTCACCTGCCCAAACTGACTGTAGGTGTAGATACCGCGATGGTTGAGATAGTCGCGCCAGGATCCCCCTGAACCTGCCGGAGGAGCTATTAGTTCACCAATCACTTCCAGCCGATCGCCATACTTGTAATTAAACCCAAGGGGTAGCGAAAGCAGCACTTTCCCCTCAACTTTTAAAGTTTCATCGCCTGCTCTCTCCAGAATCTCCGTAGATATGACATATCTCACCGACGATCCGGAAGCTTCAGGAGGTTCCGAAACAGTGCCGCTGAAGCTGATGACACCCTTGCCAATGTAACTGCGAATGTTTGATTCTGTGTTTCCAGGAAGGCTGAGTTGGTAGAGCATGCCGGTCAGGCAGCAGATCAAAAGCAGCATGGTCGCCGGCACCTTGCGCAGCGGTTTTTGCCTTGGCAGGATAAGCAGCAAAACCAGGCAAACCACCCCTCCTCCCAACCAGATTCCCCATCCAAAACCCAGCCAATCCGAGAGCAGCGAGCCGACGATGGCAGCCAGACCCAGCCAGAAGAAGGGCATAAAAGCGGGAATGTGGACCTTGGTATCCTCTATGGTGGGTGGATTGGCAGCAGAGCCCGGGGAGGCAGCTACGTTTGGTGACTGCTGCTGGGGGGAACTGCTAAGCGTCATCGTCAGGGTAGTTCCTGCAACAGGGTCAAAAGGGTTTCAAGCGCTTTTTGCGCCAGTTGTTCTTTCACCTGCAGGCGGTTGCCTTCAAGCAGAAAGTGGAATTGCCGTTCGACCTCACCAAACGAAATGCCGCACCAGCAGGTGCCGACCGGTTTGGTGGGCGTGGCGCCGCCCGGACCGGCAATGCAGCTGACCGAGAGAGCGATATCGGTGTTGAACGCCCTGCGCGCGCCCTGTGCCATCTGCCGCACGACCTCGGCGCTCACCGCGCCGTGCTGTTTGAGGGTGTCCCAGCTGACACCCAGCAGGTTGACCTTTGCCTGGTAGGCGTAGGAGACGATCCCGCCCATGAAGTATTCGGAAGAACCCGGCACGTTCGTCAGGCGATGCCCGATCAGCCCGCCGGTGCAGCTTTCGGCAAGGGAAAGTGTCAGCTTCTTTTGGAAAAGGAGTTTTCCGATCTGGGTTTCAAGGTCATCGTTTTGCATCGTTTTCTCCATCACCACGGATTGCGGCTGTTGACTGTCGAGCGCTTTCCAGACACCGATCAGGTTGTGCTCGCGGATGTAGGCGGCAGATTCAGGGCTGATCAAGCCCTGAGCTGCCAGGTTTTCGGGATTCTCTCCTGCCTCGAGGCGGGTTCTGATCTCGCGCGAGGATATTTCGGGGATCGACAGTTCTTCGAGATAGATCAGGTCGGCTCCCTGATTCTCCAATTCCTGCAGGTAAGCGAAGTTTGGCTCAAAACCCTGCCGCGGGCTGATAACCAGCATGGCGGTTTCAAGCAGGCGCTGCCACTCGAACCACTTGCCAAAACCGGGCTCATCGCCGCTGAAACTGTCCACACCAATCAGAAAGGCGATCTTCAGACCCGGGTCTGTTAGCTTCCGTAAAGAAGCAATCGTTTCGGAGGTAAAGTTGGGGCGGTTGGAGTTCTGGGCAAGGGTTTCTTCCAGGCGGCTGACGTTGACTTTCAAGCCTTGCTGTCCTAATTCTCGCTTGATCTCATCTGCTGCCATCTGACTGAGGTCGTAGCGGTGTTCAAAAGTAAGCGGAAGGGATCGCTTTGCTGCATCCTGAAGGTTGTGATGGCGGAATACAGGCATCAACATCACCTCTGCCACCTGCTTGCCCCGGGAATGCAGGGCACGCACGGCTCCCGTCACCAGGCGAACATGCCCGGCGTGGATTGGATCCGCTGAGGTGCCAAAAACCAGCAGGATGGGTTTTTTGTCTGTTTTCATTAAGGGTTTCCTGGAATCTCGATTTTTTCAACCGCCTCCAGCCAGAGGGCGCTGCTGGCATCGCTGGGCATATGCCAGCCAGTCCGCGGGGAGAGGCTGATCTCGAGCAGTTGCGGTCCATCCGGGCTGGCGGAACGTTTGA
>CAZOYK010000087.1:0-9268 GCA_964584065.1 uncultured Anaerolineaceae bacterium
CCAGTTGTTGGATTCTGACAACCAGAAATCATACTACGAATATTGACTCGGAAGCACAAAAAGACCCAATATTGATGGAATGGTGTGGAAGCTGACTTTGGGGTTAGAAAAGCACGTTCGAAAGATCGTCGCGATACTGCCGCACAGTTGGATAGGTATCCCCCAACACTTCCAACAGAGCCAAATATACATCGTGCAGTTGATCGTTATGGAAGTGTTTATCCTGCCGCAGGATGTCCAAAAAACCATCCAAAGCGATCTCAATTTTGCCGCTGCGTGCCAGGCGCAGACTGTTGCGATAGGCCGCCTCGAGCGGATTGGAGCTTAGTTGCGCCAATCCATCAAAACTGGCATAAGCCTTAGCCAGGGGTAGCAAACTTTTGGCTGTCTTGAACTCTGAACTGGCAGGAAAGTTATTTAGGATGGCGTAGGCATCATGCGCTCTGCCCTGCCAGAGCAAAACACGCGCCAATGCCAGCAAGCCGGCAGGTTCACCGTGGCTTTCGTAAACAAACTGCGCCAGGGCTTCTTCCGCCCCTGGCAGATCACCCAGCAGCATCAGGCTCCTGCCCTTTTCGAGCAGCAGATTACCTGCTTTGGGCAAAATCCGGTCCACGAGAAGACGCAGGTTCTGCTCACTGAGCACACCAGCAACCTCCGCCACAATGCGTCCGTCCACAAAGGCTTTGACTGCCGGAACCTGCTGCACCTTTAGGCGGGTCGCCAGTTTGGGCTGTTCATCCACGTTGATGCGCGCCAGCCTGAAGCTGCCATCGGCTTCGTGCGCCAGCTTGGCAAGCTCGCGCGACTGCACCCGGCAGGGAATACACCATGGTGCCCAAAGATCCAACACCACAGGCACTTCGGCTGAGTAATTAACTACCTCAAACTCAAAAGTGTCTTCGCTGATGTCAATAATGTTCGCGGCTGCCATGTCTTCTCACCTGAGTTAATTCTAACAGAATTACTCCTCATCTTCCGGAGGAGTGATTGCCGGTTGTTTGATGTCAACCACGTCCCCATGGAAATCCACCACGATCCTGAAGCCAGTCATACCCAGGTAGTTCCGCATATCCTGCGGCAGCCCTGTGTTGCGCAACTGGTCAAACTGCTCATGGGAATTCTCAAGCTGCTGGCGGATTACCGCAATCGAAAATATATCTTCCTGACCAAGCAATTTTGCGGTCTGCTCGCTCAAAAAGTCCTCATTACCGCTTATGCCAGCCGTCAGAGCTTCCCAAACCTGCTGGTCGACCTCCTCAGCAGGTATATGACGCAAAAATCCACCATCGTCCAAAACATAGCTGGGGTCATCCCCCACCCAGGTTACAGCCAGGGGTTGATCGGTTGTATCAAAAACCAAGCCTTCAAAAAGCGCTCTCTTCACGTTGTCCTTCCTTATTCCTTCTTTGATGTGATTATAGCGAAAGACTATATAAGATTAATTAACAATCTTAGACAGCTTCAGAACCATGGCTTCATCATGGGGAAGTCGCGGTAGGGGATGGGGCTAGTTCCCATCCGCTTTGTCTGAGTATCGAGATGGTTACAAAAGGTAGAAAAATAGGTCCTCAACAAAGGCAGGCTTCCAACGTTAGGTTGAATCCCCACAAATATTCGAGGCTGGTAGCGCGACCTCACCCACACAAACCCCTTTATTTGATAACAAACTTAAAAAGTCTGACCTGTAAGGATTTTTTTCTTTCATGCCAAACAAGCATCCGCGTAGGTCAGGTCATCGTGCTCGAAGAGTATGCGTTTTTCAACCTGACATCACGAACCTTGGCATGCATTTATCTTGTCTTATCAAGCTCATTACGTCAGGTTCAACTGCGGAACCTGACCTACGGCAATATTTCGCCATCGCGAGGAGCGCAGCGACGTGGCGATCTGCCTGTTATCTCATGATTGTGCCAGATTTATAAATTACCCCACCTGCATACCTGGTCGCGGCAGCCCTCAACAAAGCCAGTCTCCCGATGACAAGTTGAACTACCAAACCTGACTTACGACTTTTACGATGGGAGAAAACCAGCCTCTACCAATAAACTCAAAACCCGCCATACCCTGTCATCACATCCACTTGCGTACCTATCTCTTCTTCATGATAATACTGATCGAACGGCACTGCGGGCGTGGTCCAACGGTAAATCCATTTGGCATCCTGGGCTTTCATGTTGATGCAGCCATTGCTCATGATGTTCCCCCAGTTGGAATGCCAAAACGCTCCATGAAAGGCGACTCCGAAAATGGTGATGTAACTGACCCAGGGCACGCCTGGCAGATCATACACATTTGGATTGGCAGGCTCATTAACCATCCGCCGGCAAGGGCGCTTGCGGTTGGTCATCCAGCGTCCAACCGGCGTAAGACCATCCTTGATGCCAGTGGAACACAAAGTCTGAAAAACCTGGCGATCGTATTCAAAGGCCCTGATTTCCTGTTTATAGAGGTCCAACTCAATTCGTTTGGCGTCCGGCGGAACGTCCGGGCTGAGCGGTGCCACTTCCAGGGGGCTGGTCAGGCGAACCGTGTTAGCAGGGACGTAATACGAAAGCCCGTTCAGGTCATCCCACAGTTCGTACCAGGGCTTGCCGAACTCGTCATATTCCAGTTTGAGTACCCAGAAGTTATTTTCGTAGTAAAACGTGCGATGGATGTTGCGCACGTTAGGCTTTAGATACACTGGCACTTTTGGCACAGTGATTTCGCCAAGGGTGCCGCCTTCAGGGAGTGGATCTCTGGGGACAGGATTCAAGCGATCAAACACCGGCTGCACCCAGGCGGCTTCAATGTACTCTGTGTCACTGATCTGATACCACCCGACTTGTTTCTTAAAAATATTCTCTACGTAAATCAGTTTTGGCAGGAGGATGATGTCGTCATATTTGAAAAACCCGCTATTCTTTGATCGCGCGTTGGGTTCTTCGTGAATCAATAGTTTATAACGCAGAATACGGGCAAGTGCCAGGTCCATGTCGATCAGTGATGCGGATGCATCTGAATTTGGTGCGGGTAAGAGCATGCTTAAGGCGCCCAAACCCATAGTTTTCAAGAAACTTCTACGTGTTAGTTTGATATTTTCCATTGGGTTAATAGTGAACGTGAACTGGTATCCCCACGAAAGCCCAGTCGAATAACCATCCCGCCTGGCTGGTCTCCATGTTAACACAGCCATGGCTCATCGGATAACCAAAATTGCTGTGCCAGTAGGTGCCGTGAATGCCGTAACCACGGTAAAAATACATCACATAGGGCACGTCGGGCAGGTAGTAGCCCGGACCAGCCATATCATCATAGAGCAATTTGACCCAGACGTGGTAAGTACCGGTGACAGTTGGGGTATCAGGCAGTCCAGTTGAAACATAAAAGGAAGCTACCAAGGTATCCCATTCGTAAGCATAGAGGATTTGCTGGCTAAGGTTGACATCGATCCACTTATCGCCTAGCGGCTCTGATACACCCGGGTTGTAATTGGTATCAGTCGGTATTGGTTCGTAAGGGGTTATCTCTACCGTCGGCAAGGGCGTCTCTGTTGGCGTGGGTGTTGCCGTAGGAGTGGCTGTCGCCGTGGGAGTGGGCGTGGGGGTAGGCGTATTGGTGGGAGTCGGAGTTGGCGTTGAGGTTGGGGTATTGGTGGGAGTAGCCGTGTTTGTTGGCGTCAGGCTCGGTTTGAGCGGCACACCTTCCGTCTCAACCAGCTGGAACTGAGCGCCAGCCGCAGGCTGCGAACGGATGATCCCAACCGAATATAGCCCAAGCAGCATCGCGGCTATCAGCAATGCCCCAAAAGCCCAGCCCCACGCCAATCGGTGCCTGGCTTTTGGCTTGGGGGTTTCCTGCGGGATCGCAGCCACAACGGCAGGCGGCGTCTCGGCAGGAACGGGTTCCTTTTGCCAGCCAATTGCTGAGCTTTGCCGCATCTGAGTACTTGCCCACAGCATACCTTCACGTGCGGTCTGGTTCTGGGGGTCCTGGTCGAGCACCTTTCTCAGCCAAAGCACGCTCGTCTGAGGTTCAGAAAGCCCAGCTAAAAGCAGCATCGCGGCAATGTTTTCCGGATCCGTTGCCAGAACCTGCTCCGCAAGTTGACGGGCAAGCGCGGCATCGCCATCCAGAATAGCCTGTTTGGCTTGCGCGATCAGCTCTTGTGTGTTTGTGCTCTGACTATCCATCAACTCCAGGATCCAGGTTTAGGGTTGTACTCCTGGATCGGATACTCCTTCATTGTTCATATAGCATTTAATGCCAGCAACGATGCCGTCAGCCAGCAGTTCAGGATTTGAGGTCAGGATTTCCTGGTCGAGATTCAGGAAGCCAATCTCGATGATCCCGGCAGTAGTGTTGGGATCAATCTCCGAAAAGGCATGATAGCGGCTCATGTCGTTCGTCACTGACTGGTAATGATACCTTAAACCAGTGATATTGGCATACCGATCAGCGACACATTGCACAAGCCTGTTTGAATTCTCGGATTTTGTTTCTGATAGGGCGGCAGCCACTTTGAAACCAGTAGCGGAGTCGTTGATGTAATCGCAGGAGTCAGCGTGGATTGAGAGCAGCATACCTGCCTGGTAATCCTTCAGTCGCGGGTCAAATTCATCCAGTAGTTCCACATCATAGCCCATGTCAATCAATTTCATTTGCGCGAAAGTGGCTACATTGCTGTTCACCTCGAGTTCTGTCAGTCCATTGCTGCAAACCGCACCAGAATCGCTGCCCTTATGTCCAACGACGATACCAATTTTGTTAGCCGGGAAACCGCTTGGCAGCACGGCAGCTTCAGGGGTGGCGGTGAGCACCTCCGCCTGGCTGGGGTTGGCAGCCTGTGCGATCCGGTTTAGCAGGTTACCCGGCATCAAGCTGCCTGGCATCCACAATGAAAACAAGGTGGCGGTGACGGCTCCCACCCCGATAACCGAGGATATAACCTGCATAAACAGCCTGCCAATGCCTTGCCCCGGATGGCTGTGGGCTGCTCCTTCGGGAATCGCTTCGCGCCTGGAAGATCCTCTATGGCGATTTGGCTCAGGCACTTCGGCCTCAGCACGAGCGTCAGCCTTGCTGACCTCATCGTACATAAGGTCGCCCGAATCAATCCTGGCTTCGCGGCGGATCTGCTCTGCTTCTGGCTCAAATTTATGAGCCTCAAGTGAAAAACGCGACTTCCGCGGTTTTGGATCGTCGTCTATTTGGTGCATTTCTCTGGACATACTGGCTCACCCTGTTCCCTTCGCGCAAAAGTATGCGGGAAGCTCAATTACTTTGTATAATGACAGTAAGCTTGTTTTAGGCTTGAAAGGAATGGTGCAAATCCTATGCCAGCGAAACTTACGCCTGATGAAAAGGCTGCCCTGTTGAAAATAGCCCGACAATCCCTGATCGATGCTGTCAATAACCGCCCGGCAACCCCATTACCTGAAGACCTCACCCCTGCCTTGCTCGAAGTCGGGGCAAGTTTTGTGACCTTGACCGTGCGCGGGCAATTGCGCGGCTGCATCGGCACCCTCGAAACCTATCAGCCGCTTGCGAAAGATGTGCGCCAGCGGGCTGCCCAGGCTGCCACGCAGGATTACCGATTCCCAAGGGTGCGCCCAAGCGAGGTCGACTTGATCCACCTCGAGATCTCCCGGCTGACCAAGCCAGAGCCCCTGCCCTACTCCACTCCGGCTGATCTGCCCACACTACTGCGCCCGCACGTGGACGGCGTTGTGCTCTCGGATGGGCTGCACCAGGCAACGTTTTTGCCCCAGGTCTGGGAGCAGTTGCCAGACCCAGCTGAATTCCTCAGCCACCTCTGCCAGAAAATGGGCGCCCAATCCGACCTCTGGCGCCGGCGGGTGCTGAAAGTGGAGATTTACCAGGTGGAGGAATTCGAAGAAGCCAAATAAGCCAAATTACTAACAGCTGTCCTTGTTCTTGACAGATCAATGCCTGCTGGTACCCAAAAACGACCCTTGTATGGGTCGTTTTTGCTTAATGTTTCAAATTAGTGATTTCAGATCGCCGGGGTTTGGGATTGAGCGTAAGCCTGTCCGGTTAGATGTGCGACGATCAGTTGAGAGTAAAAACCGGTAACGATTGCGCCGATAGCCAAAACAATTCCACCTATTGGGGCAATGATCACGCTGCAAAGTATGCTTCCGCCGATCACAATCAGCCAGGCTTTAAAGTTGTTCTTGAGCATGCTGAAAATATTCTTGAAATCGAAAGCCGCACTAATTCGTTCCTTGACAGCGAGGTTTGCGTTCACAGCCGGCATTAGAATCGTCAGCAATATCGCGTAGACCAGAATCAGCAAGCCAGCGAAGATGGCTAACGCAATCGCAAACCACGCTGTGTTGCTGCTGTTTTCAGTCAGTGCCAACGGGAGGAACAGTAAGGTGCTGACAATGATAATCGGCAATGCATAGATCAGGTTTGCCACGAAAATCTTAAATCCTCTGCCCAGATCCGCTCCAAACTGAAGCTCAGGCAGGGGTTCCGCCTGGTGTTCCGCTACATTCCGGGTGACATGCATCAGGTATCCAGCTACCACCATCCAGCCAATGACGGGGATCAGAGTAACCAAAAGAGGGATGACCAATTTCTCGAGCCATCGTTGATCGTCAAAAATGTATGTAAAAGCTTTTGCAAAATTCATCTTTCATCCTTTTGAATTAATGGTACGAATGTTGAAATACTTATTGTTGCGTTGCCGCTCCTGAGCAGAAAGTTAAACACTTCTGTGCCAGTTATGCGGCGAGAGATGCCAAATTATAGCTGCGTGAACTCGTCTACATTGAGCACAAAAACAGTAGCTTTCTTCTCCTGCGGGCTGCGGGCTTCGCTGCAGTTTTCGCGCAGGACTTCGAGCGCCCGCGGTACACACTTCTCTTCAACGCCAATCAGAAGGGTGCTCCGTCCACTGCGCAAAAAGCCGCCGGTGGACGCAATCTGGGTCACCCGAAAATCTTCAGCGGTCAACTTTGCAGACACACGCTCGTTGTCATCATCTCTGATAATTGCAATAATCAGTTTTTTCATCCGATTTCCTCGTAGTGTTCAATATCCAGATCAAAAATCGTCACGCCGCCGATCTGCACCTCTGTTGGAATCAGCGATCCCATCGGCAAATTGTCAAGCACGGGCGAAACGTAGCCTATCCGGCGCCCTGCTACTTCCTGCAGGATCTGGCGGAGCTGGTCAGTTTCCCCTTCCGGGCAGCCAATCAAAAAAGTAACGTTGCGCTCACGCAGTAATCCCCCCACACTCGGCAACTTGGCAAAAGGATAGGCAGTCTTAGCCAGTGCATTCTCTACATTATCGCTGTCTGGTCCTGTGACGATCGCCAGCAGCATTCTTTGATTAGTTTGAGCGTTTTCAGACATGAGCGTGCTCCCGTTAGTTCTTATCTAATTTTAGCCTAAATACTCTGTTCATTCAAACCAATTGACCACCATATCTTCAAGATCGTCCATATCCACTTCTGTTTCACTTACAACCTTGCCAAACACAGATCCGCCGGCTTTGCGGGTGGAGTCCCGGTCGCCAGTCTTCAGAGGATGCCACCAGGGCAAGTCTTTTCCTTCGGACACAAGGTAGTAGGCACAGGTTTTGGGCAGCCAGTCAATGTGATAAACCAGCTCAGGAGTGAGCAGAATGCACTCAGGCACGTTCTCGTGGCGGTGCTCATAGTCAGTACACCGGCAAGTCTCCATGTCCATGTAACGGCAGACCACGTTGGTAAAACGCACACCTGGAATGCCAGGCTCACGCAGCTTGAACAGGCAGCACTTGGAACAACCATCACAAAGCGCCTCCCACTCCTCGTGGGTCATCTCCTCCAGTTTTTTGCGAAGCCAGTAGTCCTTTTCCATCTCAGTCCTTGCTTGCGGGGAACAGATTAGGGTGTACAAACGGAATCAAAGCTAATTTGACCGCTTCTGCGTAAAACTGGCTGCGCCTTACCTTTCCATCCGTCAGCAAGCCCACCCCTCCACTCGCCCGCTTGGATCCAGACACATCAAAAACGAGGTCATCGGCATCGCCGAGTTCCATCCCCTGCCTGATTAGCTCGCTGATCGACCTGGGCAGCTCATAACTGGCCGAGCGACCTCTTCCAACTCGCTTCCCATCCATCGCCACCACCCAGCTGAAGGACAGAAAAGAATCCATTTCCCCTGGGGATGGATTCAGCCCGCCTTCGATCCCGAGCCAAAAGTCAGCATTGGGTTCAAGCTCACGCGCGGCTTTGGCACGGTTGGTTGCTCCCATGAGCGTTTCAGCATCGCTTAAGGGCTGGGTGCTCACTCCGGAGGGCACCGAAATCGGCTGTACCTCGAAGCTCAACTCGGAAAAAAAGCTCGCAAACGCAACGCTAACCGCCTCCAGCTTGACCGGGTTCTGGGAGCCAACAACAATCCGCATCTTGCTCACAGTCCTGCACGCTCTTTTAGGACGCCTTCAAGCTGCCCCATCAGGCGCTCCACCTCTTCGCGCAGCGCGTCTGCCTCAGCCAGGAATGCCTGGGCGTCTGGATCCTGCTCGTAACCTTGCAGGTTGATCTTCACGTTTAACCGGGCAGCTTCAAAGCCGGCTTTGGCAAGGTGCGCCCCAGCGGCGGCATCTGAAATGCAGTTTAGGTTGCCAATCTCTGCCATCCGCACAGTCATCCTCAGCACCGCCACGCAGTCGCGCGCGGTTTCCAGCGGCACCTGTGCGGCATAAAGGCTGGCTACGCGAATTGCTTCGTTGCGAGCGGTGATCTGCACCTCATCCGCCTTGGGCATTCGCCGCGCCACTAAAATGCCGTCGAAGGCTTCAGCGTCATGCTGAATCGCCGCGGTCAGGCGGGTTCGCAGCGCCTCACCCTCTTCAATGACCTGCCAGCTTTCCGCCTCTGCAGCCGCGTACTTGGGCTTACCAACCGTCAACCGCGCTACCATCAGCGCCAATGCGGCCCCAAGCGCCGCGGTATGGGCTGCTGCCGATCCGCCCCCGGGTGCCGGGGTGCCTTCCGCCACCTGGTCGATAAAGTCAACGCTGTTGCCGACAGCTGCCTCCCCTTCTTCCTCAAAACCAAACAGCCGGTTCTCAAGCAGCTGGTCGTTCTCAAAACCATCCATCTGCATGTAGTAGCGGGCGGCGTTCACCATCGCCTGCGAAGGCACCAGCCCAACAATCTCTGAGTGGTGAATGCCCACGCCGTAGCGCTGCGCTTCCCGACGGATAAACTCGGTCACCTGCGCCATCGGCGAGCGGTGGAAATTGGTCAGGTTCATCGAGA
>CAZOYK010000088.1:0-8270 GCA_964584065.1 uncultured Anaerolineaceae bacterium
GACGCCAACCCACCCTACCAAGAAATTGTGTTTAGATCAATAAATTGATCTGATTGCAATAATTAGCACCATTTTTTGGGAGAATCTTTTTTGCATACGATTGATTTCATATTTACAACCAGGCTTGTGGTGTTGTTACGACGTTATGCTAAAATCAAGAAAAGTCCGGAGGTAAAAATGGAAATTTCCCTGGTAAAGATTGAAAAGCCCGAAGCGATCAACTTCGTGCTCGGGCAATCGCATTTTATCAAAACGGTTGAAGATATCCATGAGGCACTGGTAAGCACAGTGCCCGGGATCAAGTTTGGGTTGGCTTTTTGCGAAGCGTCTGGAGAATGCCTGGTGCGGTGGACAGGCACGGACGAGGAGATGATCAAGCTGGCGAAGGAAAACGCCCTGGCGATTGGGGCTGGTCACAGCTTTATCCTCTTTTTAGGGGAAGGATATTATCCGATCAATATTCTCAAGACACTGCAGAATGTACCGGAGATCTGTGGGTTTTTCTGCGCGACAGCCAACCCGACCGAGGTCATCGTCATGGAAACCGAACTTGGGCGCGGTATCATGGGCGTGGTGGACGGTTTTGCGCCGAAGGGGATTGAGGATGAGGATGGGATCGCCTGGCGCAAGGGATTCCTGCGGATGATCGGGTATAAGGCTTAGCTTAGACCTTGCGTAATGGAAGTCCCAATTGGGCGATCAAGCCCAATGCAGCCTTGCCACGATGGCTGAGGCGGTTCTTGGCGGCAGGTTCGAGCTCTGCCATAGTGTGTTCCGTTCCATCAACCAAAAAGATCGGATCATAGCCAAAGCCGTTTTCCCCACGAAATTCGGGGATGATCTCACCCGTGCAAACTCCGTGACTGGTTAGAATGGCACCCCTGCGGGTGAGCAGCACTATTTCGCAGTGAAAGGCTGCACGCCACGGACGGGGAAAATCCATCAAGCGTTTCAAAAGATACAGGCAGCGGTCGTGGCTGGTGGCGTTGGGGTCCGGCAGGAAGCGATGCGAGTGAATGCCGGGGGCGCCATTGAGCACTTCGACTTCGAGCCCGGAATCATCTGCCAGAACCCGGTTTTGCCCATCCTGCCAGTATGCCTGGGCTTTAAGACAAGCATTTTCGAAATAAGTGTTCCCACTTTCAAGCACATCATTAAACAGACCAATCTCAGCCGGTGTTTGGAGAATAGCATCGTAAGGCAGAAAGATGGATCTGAACTCCTGGACTTTGTGGGGGTTATTGGTGGCAAGCAGCAGTGTGGCGGTCATAGTTCGGGCCTAAATTTTATAAGAAATTAATGCTTGGGATGTTATAATCTTAGCAAGATTTGAGAATTGTAACTTACTATGGAAAAAATACATCATCCCCTACGCACTAATATTGGATACTTTTTCAACAAACCCCTCGGTTTTTCCCGCGAATTCACCGTGGAAAATCCGGAAGTTTTCATTGAACCTGATCTGCAACTTTACAACCTGAGCGGTCACTACACGTTTTCACGTACCCGCGAGGGGCTGCTTTTGCAAGGACATTTTGAGGCTGAAATTGACAGCCAATGCAGTCGCTGCCTTGATCCTTTCCGGGCAAAGCTTTCTACTGAATTTGAAGAGCTCTACGTCTTTGGCAGCCGCACCCAAGAGGAATTTGATGAGGAAGTGATCCCTGAGGATGGCTACATCGACCTTGGGAAGCCCATCCGGGATTATCTCCTGCTGGATCTACCCATCAACCTGATCTGCAAACCGGATTGCAAGGGGATTTGCGTGGAGTGCGGCGTAAACCTCAACCGGGAGACTTGCGAGCACACTGACAGCCGCATCATTTTTGAATAACTAATCGAGGGTTTTTATGATTGCGATGGATGATAAAATTGTCCATCGATTTTTATTGAGGAGTTTTGCCATGACTGAGAACATTTTGGTTGCCATTGCCTGGCCTTATGCCAACGCGGATATCCACGTGGGGAATATCACTGGCTCGCACTTGCCGGGAGATATCATCGCCCGGTATCATCGTTTGCGCGGACGAAATGTGTTGATGGTCAGCGGCTCCGATTCGCACGGTACTGCTATCACGATTAAGGCGGATCAACTTGGTAAATCCCCGGAAGAAATCTACAAGCACTACCATCCGCGCTTCATCGCACTCTTCAAGAAGCTTGGTATCAGTTACGACATTTTCACCTCCACCCACACCGAGAACCACTTTGATGTGGCACAGAAGGTATTCCTGACCCTGCTTGAGAACGACTATCTAAAAACCATCGTCTCCAGGCAGTGGTTCAGCCCCACGCTCGGCCGGTTCCTGCCGGACCGCTATGTGGAGGGTACCTGCTACATCTGCGGCAATCCGGATGCGCGCAGTGATCAATGCGAGAAATGCGGCAATGAGCTCGAAGCAGAGAAGTTGATCAATCCGCGCTCGAAGGTGGATGGATCCACGCCGGAACTGAGGGAAACTGAGCACTTCTTCCTGGACTTGTCCTCCCTGGAGCCGCAAATTGAGGAGTTTCTGAAGGCGCGCGAAAGTTACTGGCGTCCGAACGTGCTCAGGCAGTCCCTGGGGACGATCCAGTCCGTTGGGCTCAAACCGACTTCCATCACCCGTGACCTCGATTGGGGTATCCCGGTGCCGCTGGAAGACTGGAAGGGCAAAAGTCTCTACGTCTGGTTTGAAGCCGTGATGGGTTATCTTTCCTCCGCGATCGAATGGTCCAAACTGACAGGGAACACTGATGCCTGGCGGGATTGGTGGATCGATCCGAGCGCGAAAGCGTTTTATTTCATTGGTAAGGATAACATTACCTTCCACGCCGTCACCTGGCCGGCGGAATTGCTGGGTATGGGCGATGGCTTCGACCGCCGGATGGGGACGGAGAATCCGCAGCCCTTGGTGCTGCCGTACAATGTACCGGCGAATGAGTTTATGAACCTGGAAGGCAGGAAGATCAGCGGCAGCCACAACTGGGCAGTTTGGGGTCTGGATGCCCTTGAGCGGTATGACGCGGACGCGATCCGCTACTATCTGACGAATGCAATGCCAGAACAGCGCGATACCGACTGGGACTGGGAGGAGTTCTTCCAGCGCAATAACAACGAGCTGGTAGCCACCTGGGGCAACCTGGTGAACCGGGTCTTGTCCTTTACCTTCAAGAATTTTGACGGCAAAATACCCAACCCAGGAAAACTACGCGAGAGTGATGAAGAACTGCTGCAGGTGATCAGGGCGGGCTTCGACAGTGTGGCAGCAAAATTGGAACAGGTGGAGCTGAAAGCAGGCCTGGCAGAAGTGATGGCACTGGCTGCTGAGGTCAACAAGTACCTGGATGTGCATGCGCCCTGGTTTGAGATCAAGACCGACCGCGAACAGGCTGCAAAATCGCTCTACACCGCGATCCAGGCGATCGAATGGATCAAAATTATGAGCGCGCCTTTCCTGCCCAACACCAGTGAAACCCTGCACCAGTTGCTGGCGCATGGGGAGACGCTTTTTGGAAAACAATTTTCACGCTTCGAGCAGGACGCGCTTGGCGAACACGAAATCCTGGGGCTGGACAATAGCAATCTTGGTCAGGATGTTTGGAAGCCAACAGTTCTCGAAGCGGGCAGGGATTTCAACCAGCCTGTGCCTTTGATTAAGAAGCTTGATCATAAAATTGTTGAAGAAGAACGCGATCGCTTGGGCAAACCGAGCGATTAGTTGAAACATTTGCCAAGTAGATGACGCGCTGCCAGTTAAGACAGCGCGTCTCTCTTTACTTCCGATGAGTATCAAGACAGACGTAGGTCAGGTTGCGCAGTTCAACCTGACGGCGGAAACCTCATTTGTTGAAGGCGTTATTTGCCAGCGTTTGTGATGTCAGGTTCAAAGGAAGAACCTGACCTACGCAATCGCATCAATAAATTAATTATCGTAGGTCAGGTTGCGCAGCCTGCCCCGTGTATTTTTGCGGGGTTAAACCTGACATTGGAAAGCTAACTTCGTTGAATGCATTATTTGCCAATATTTATGGCGTCAGGTTCAACCCCATTCGCTTATCTCAAGCGCAGGCAGAAGAACCTGACCCACGTGTTATTATTCCGATTCCGGGTAGGGGCGAAGCATCTTTAAAGACCGTGTTTGGTTTCGCAACTAAATTGTTTAAGGATGCTTCGCCCGTACTGTGAGATCCTTTATTGTGGAAGACAATAAATCCGATTTTTAATTGCAACAGATTGTGATGACAGGTTTACGAAAGAAAACGAACACCGGATTGAACCCCATTCGCTACGCTCAGGGGCAGGTGACACGCAATCCGGCCTACGAAAAGATGTTGCGTTCAAATTTCGAGAAGTAAAAAGGCAAATTGGCAAGGATGTTTCGCATCAATTGACCAAGGCGGGAGCGCCAGAGGTCAACGCCGTTATCTGTTTCTGAGCCTTGAGCAGAAACAAGATCGGAAACTGCCCTGAGGCCAAGCCAGGGGACCTGATTTCGCGCAGCCACCCAGGCAAAAGCACCCGTTTCCCAATCCGCGGCATCCGCTTGGTAAGTGTTGGTCAGAAGGTCAAAGGCTCGAAAGTCAATGTCCTGGTCGGCAGAAGCAATGCGAGCCCGGCGGGTTCCTTCAGGAAGCGGATTGGTGATCCAGGAAGTATCATTCGCCGTTCGGTACTTGTTCAAAGCCGCAACGGGATCCCCCATGCGTTCGACAATATCGTAGATCAGCGTTTCTGTGATCAGTAGTATTTCGCCGACCTGGCTTATACCAGAAAAACCCCCGCAAGTGCCGATGTTGATGATCAAACCCGGGTGATATTGGTCGATGACGTATTGTGTGGAAGCTGCCGTGGCGATTTTGCCCCAACCTGAATGAAAAAAGAGGCAGGACTGACCTTCCAACTCAATCTGAAAATATGCTCCCATCGGGCTTTGTTGGATTGACGATGGCTGCAGGTTGTTGATAACTGAATTCCACTCACTGTTGGCACTGACCAGGATTGGAAGGATATCAAGAGGCATGATCAGGCGGCGGGTGGTTTCTTGCCAACAGATGCCATGTAGGCCATGAAGCGTTCCTTGCCATCCAGTTCAAACACGCTTGTGGCCAGTTCATCGTCAAAGGCAGCAATGGCGCAGACCCCATAGCCAATCGATTCTGCAGCCAGGTAAAGATTCTGGCAAACGTGACCAGCGTCGAGGTAGATGTAGCGGTAGGCACGCATTCCGTAACGCCAGGATGTGCGATAGACCTCCGCAATCCAAAAGAAGGTCACAGCCGAATTCAGGACTTGTTTCTGGTTATAAGTAGATGCCTGAGCGGCTTGCAGAGCCTCTGTGCCAGATTTCCATAGTTCAAGGGCATGCTGTTCGGGCAAATAGTGATAGATGCCCGGCTCAAGCCCTTCCACCTGTTGGACAGCAAGGTAAGTCTCGAACGGGTGACGCGAACCAGCCGAGGGCACATTGCGGCGGGTGAGCTTCTGGGTTTGTGAGCCTTCTCGCAGACCTTGTGTCATTTGAAGCAGATAGCCAAATTCAGCCAGGGTGAGAATCGCTTCAGTGTCATAGCGGCGGTGGCTGCGGCGGTTGAGCACCAACTGCTTAAAGTTGTTTTCTGTAGGTGTGAAGAGTGCAGGATCGGGAAGTTGGAACTGCTTTAGGTTAGGGTCAGGCTGGGTCAGATACTGAGGAAATGGTTCGCCAAGGTCCTCTGGAGAAGGACCCATGTTCGCGTCACTGCTTGCATGCTGGAACGCGTCACCGGCTGGTTCATACTTTGGCATGCTGCCTCCTAAAAACGAAACATGGAAAGGATCATGGCGAGAACGATGATGATCGCCAGGACAGCCATCAAGATATTGTAAGTTCGACCGGATTTATTCGTGTTTTTTGCCATTATTACTCCAATTGTGCTTTAATTGCCTGGGCCATTTCCATGGAAACACCCTTGATTTGCGAGATTTCCTCCACTGACGCGGCAAGGATTCCGTCGATGGATCCAAAGCGGTTAATCAGCTCTTTTCTGCGGGCAGGACCGACCCCACCGATCGCGTCCAGGCGTGATGACAGACCGATTTTACCACGCTGGTTGCGATGGGCGGTAATGGCAAAGCGATGCGCCTCATCTCGGATGCGTTGGATGAGATAGAACCCCTGGGAATGATCATCCAGGCGGACTGAGTCTGACTTTCCCGGTAGGAAGAGTTCTTCTTCCTGTTTCGCCAGACCCGCGATGGTAAATTGACCCTGGAGTCCAAATTCCTCGATGATCTCGATGGCCTGGCGCAGTTGCCCTTTGCCGCCATCCACGATCAGGAGATCGGGCAGCAGAGAAAAGGCAAGGTCCGGTTTGTAGCCGGGTTTTTCTTTTTCCTGCTGTTCGGTGATGTAGCGCGCAAGGCGGCGTTTGAGCACTTCGCGCAATGAGGCAAAGTCATCCGGTTGATTGACCGTTTTAATGTTGAAGCGACGATAATTCTTTTTTGCCGGCACGCCCTGTTCAAAAACCACCATGCTGCCAACACTGGCGGTGCCTTGTGTGTTGGAGATATCGTAGCATTCGATTCGGTTGGGGGCTTCTGGCATGCCCAAAACCGACTGGATTTCACTCAATGCCTGATGCTGACGGTCTTTGTCGGCTTTCCAGCGAATTTCGAGGGATTTGAGCGTCTCACGGGCATTTTCCGCTGCCATCTGCACCAATTCCTTGCCCTGACCGCGCTTGGGAACGGTCAGTTGGACCTTCTCACCGCCCCGGCGGGTATTGAGCCACTCTTTGATGATGCGGGCTTCTTCAACTTCCTGGGGGAGCATGACCTTGTTGGGAACGTAAGCCGCCTGGGAGTAGAACTGTTTGATGAACTCCTCGAGGATCTCGGAATTTTCTTCGGCTTCGGTGCCTTCGAGGATGAAGTATTCCCGACCAATCAGCTTACCCGAGCGAATGAAAAAGACCTGCACGCAGGCCTCACCTTTGGAGCGTGCCATGGCGATCACGTCAGAATCTTTGCGTTCATCAGAGATGATCTTTTGGCGTTCTACTACCCGGTCAATTGCCTGGATCTGATCCCGATAGACCGCGGCTCTTTCGTAGTCGAGTTTTTCCGAAGCTTCATCCATGGATTCTTTGAGACGGCTCATGATCGGGTCCGTACGTCCTTCAAGGAATTTGCACAAATCATCGATCATCTGGCGGTACTCATTCTGGTTGACCGCGCCAATGCAGGGGGCGGAACAAAGCTTAATGTCGTAATACAGGCAGGCGCGTTCGTCTTTGCCGGTGATCTCGCGCGCGCAGGTGAGGTAGGGGAAGATTTTGCGTAAGATGTCGAGGGTTTGGTGCACTGCCCAAACAGAGGTGTATGGTCCGAAGTAGCGGGAGCCGTCGTTGACCATGTTGCGCGTGACCGACAACTTGGGGAAAGGGTCCGCCCAATGTACCTTGATGTAGGGATAGCGCTTGTCGTCCTTTAACCGCACATTGTAGAAGGGACGGTGCTGCTTGATCAGGTTCATCTCGAGGATCAGCGCTTCGAGTTCCGAAGCGACCACGATCCATTCGATATCCCTGATCTTGCGGACCATCTGGCGGGTCTTGTAGGTGTGATCTGAGGATTGCTGAAAGTAGGAGCGGACGCGATTCTTGAGGTTGATGGCTTTGCCAACGTAAATGATGGTGCCATCGGCATCTTTCATCAGGTAACAACCAGGTTTATCCGGTAAGGTTGCCAGGATGCTTTTGATCTTCTCAGAATCTGTCATAGGCGAATTTTAGCAGATAAAGATTAGCAAAGAATAGGAGAATAGGGTGTCGGTTGGTATAATCCTCAGCAGAGGAAATATGCCAATCAAAATTTTGCCTGAAACGATCGCTTCACAAATTGCCGCTGGAGAAGTAATAGACAGACCAGCTTCGGTTGTTAAGGAACTGCTGGAGAATGCGATAGATGCCGGTGCGACGCAAATAGAGATCGAGATTCAGCAGGCAGGCAGGCGCCTGATCCAGGTGACAGACGATGGATCTGGCATCCCCGCGGATGAGGTGGGGCTGGCAGTGTGCCGTCATGCAACCAGCAAGCTGAATAGTGCTGAGGATTTGTTTAATATCCAGACACTGGGTTTCAGGGGCGAAGCGCTGGCTTCGATTGGGTCTGTTTCCCGTCTAACCATGATCACTAACACACACGAAAATCCTGTTGGTGCCAAATTGACGGTGGAGGGTGGCGAGCACGCTGAAACGTGCACCATCGCCGCAGCGGCAGGCACGCGCGTGAGCGTGGAGGATTT
>CAZOYK010000088.1:8280-9265 GCA_964584065.1 uncultured Anaerolineaceae bacterium
TTCAACCTGCCGGCGAGGCTCAAATTCCTGAAATCAGATACGACCGAAAACCGTCACATCACTGGCTTGGTCACCCGCTACGCGCTGGCTTATCCGCGCATTCGCTGGTCCGTGACCCAGGACGACAAACCCATCTTTCAGACTACCGGAAGCGGTGAGCGCTTTGAGATCTTGCAGGCGCTGTTTGGTCCGGCTGAAGCCGGAAAAGTGATGCCCGTTTCCTTTGAGGAACGTCGTCTCAAGCTTGAAGGCTTCATCAGCAGTTTGTCGCTCACCCGTTCCAATCGAAAAGACATCACCATCTTCGTCAACGGACGCTGGGTGCAGGACCCGATGTTGACTTCGGCAGTGATCCGCGCTTATAACACGATGCTGATGGTGGGGCGTTATCCTGTGGCAGTTTTGTTTATCAGCATTCCACCTGAACTGGTGGATGTGAATGTGCATCCTGCCAAAGCGGAAGTGCGCTTCAGAGACCAGGACGCAGTCTTCAGCGGTGTGCAGAGGGCGATCCGCCGGGGTTTGCTGGCTTTCACTCCCATTCCCGATTTGAACGCAACCCGCTTGTGGGGCAGGAGCCTGCCTGAAACGGAGGGAGAACGGTCTTGGCAGCAAGGCAATTTGAACGTTGCAGGTGGGCAAAGTGAAGTAACCGGCGGGGGAGAGTTTGGAGCTGGATCTGAATTTGAAACCGCGAAACCGCAGCCGCCATTGCCGGGCAGCCACTTGCCGTTGCTGCGCCTGGTGGGGCAGGTGGCATCCACGTACCTGATCGCTGAAGGTCCGGATGGGCTCTACCTGATTGATCAACATGCCGCGCATGAACGCGTGCTGTTTGACCAGCTGATGGCGCAATTTAACGCCAAAAGCATCCCCTCGCAGGCCTTGTTGGATCCGGTGGTGATTGAACTGACACCCGAGAAGTCCGGAATTTTGGAGCAGCAGCTTGAGGCATTGAACAAATTAGGTTTTGAGATCGAGGAAT
>CAZOYK010000089.1:0-9230 GCA_964584065.1 uncultured Anaerolineaceae bacterium
CTGAATATGACCGCCAATTCAATTATTCAGCTTGACTTTCAAGACGGTATCTACGCACGATGTTGATAACCAATGTTTAGTTATTCATTTCGCTGACAAGGATGAGAAACGACGGCTTGTTCTGGTTAAATAAATAGACCGGTAATGTTTAAACTCCCGGTCTTTTTGTTTAAGAATAACTCTTTCTAGCAGCAATCAGAGGAACAGCCATCACCGCAATCGGAGGAGCAACCTTCGCAGCCACCGTAGTGCAGATGACCAGCGCTAAGTTCTTCGTCAGTCGCAGGGCGCACGGACAGGACGCTGACATTGAAGTGCAGATCCTTGCCAGCCATCGGGTGGTTGAGGTCAAGTTCCACGGAATCTTCTGAAAGGGCGGTTGCGACACCCTGGAAGATGTGCCCTGCTGCATCGCGCAAACGCATGGCTTCACCCAGGTGGATCTCGAAATCAGGGGGGAATGATGCCCGGCTAACGGTGATCACCGATTCGGGGTCAAACTCGCCATAAGCATCCGCAGCTTTGGCAATAACTTCAAGCTTATCGCCAACTTTGGCACCAGTCAGGGGCTGTTCAAGCCCGGGGATGATGTTGCCGTGCCCGTGCAGGTACTCAAGCAGGTCTGATTCAACTTCTTCGCCATCCACACTGAGGTTATAGGCAATCTGAACGACGTGATCATTTTGGATGGTATCCAGTAATTTTTCTTCCATGTTTCTCCATTCTATCTGCGGGGTAGTCCTCCCGCGCCGGATGATTATAACAGACTGTAAGCGTGGAAAAGGCGCGAGCATTCGGCAAGGGGTTTTTCTTATAAAAGATTTATCATGTTTGTCCCCTACAAGTCTTTGACAAGCTTGCCTGATGCAGCTAAAATCAGCTTATTGAAAAATATTATCAATAAGGTTGATATGAATTGGCAGAAAGTTCTGACTGAAAATGGATATCGTGTTTCAGGACCGCGCAAATTAGTGATGCAGGTACTTGAAAGTAACCTTCACCCGATGACCCCCCTGGCGATCTACCAGGCACTTTCGCAATCCGGACGCGCTTTGGGGATGGTCAGCGTCTACCGGGCTTTGGAGCTGCTAACAGAACTGGAGCTGGTTTGTGTGGTCTATGACCATGATGGCAGTGCCGGCTATGTGGCGGGTGGGGTCGGGCACCACCACCATATCCTTTGCCAAAAGTGCCGCCAGGCGATCGCATTTGCTGGCTCTGAAGACCTAAGCAGTTTGATCCAAAGGGTTGAGGAAGAAACACATTATCGCGTGAGTGATCACCTTTTACAGTTGTACGGAATTTGCCCTGATTGTCAGAAGGTATTGGCTGAGAATGGGGAGGAAAATTGAAAAAAGTGCTGCTCTTCAGCCTGATATTGGTGCTTGCAATAACCGCATGCGCTAATTTAGTACCCAAGGATGCCTCCGATAGGTTGACCATCAGCGTCAGCATTCTGCCCCAGCAATGGTTTGTGGATCAGATAGGTGGAGATCGCGTTCGGACCCAGGCGATGGTGGGCAGCGGCGATGATCCGCATACCTATGAGCCCAGCCCGCAGCAGATGACCAACCTGGCAGCCTCTGATCTTTACTTCACGATAGGCATGGAATTTGAAGCCGTGTGGCTGCCGCGTTTTGAGTCCGCAAACCCTGTTATGAAAGTGGTGGATGCAGCAGCAGGGATCAAGCTTATTCCCGCGCTTTATTTACACGATCACACGGAGGAGGAAGTTGAGGAGCCTGCCATTACTGGCGCAGAAACTGACCCCCATATCTGGTTTTCTCCCTCACGCATGAAACAGATGGCTCAGACTATGGCTGGAGCTATGCAAGCGGCTGACCCGCAAAACTTGGATTACTACCAGGAAAATCTTGACGTTTTGCTAGAAGAAATCGATTTGGTTGATGCTGAGGTCAAAAAGCAGCTGGAAGGTGCGCAAAGGGATCATTTTATGGTGGTACACCCTGCCTGGGGGTACGTGGCAGCGGATTATGGGCTGCATATGCTGGCAGTCGAAATTGGCGGCAGCGAACCGCCTCCAGAGACTCTCTCGCAGATCATCGCCTTAGCCAAAGAATTTCAGATAAACACCCTGGTGGTCGAGAAAGGCAGCAACGTCAGGCTCGCCACGTCCATCACCGAACAGGCTGGTATTCAATCCATCGTGGAATGGGATCCGATGGCTTATGACTGGCCTGCAAGCATGCTGATGATTGCCGAAACACTCAACCAGGCATTGAATTAGGAGATATGGTGACAGGGCAAGCAGTAATTGAACTCCAAGATGTCTGGGCGGGCTACGAGAGTGACCGTGTCCTGGAAGCAGTAAACTTCAGAATGGAAGCCGGCGATTACGTTGGGCTGATCGGACCCAACGGCGGCGGAAAGACCACGCTGATCAAGGTTATTTTGGGGCTGATCAAACCTGAACGGGGTGTGGTGCGGGTGATGGGCGTCAGCCCGGAGAAGGGTCGCCACTTCATCGGCTATGTGCCCCAAATCCAGCAGGGTGACAGGGCATTTCCCATCAAGGTTTGGGATGTGGTCAGCATGGGAAGGCTAAAACCTCATCTCCTGCAAAACCTGTATTTAAAAGATGCTGACAAAAATATCATCGAACGATCCCTGAGACAGATGGATATCCTTGATCTGGCAAAACGGTCGATCAATGAGCTTTCAGGCGGGCAGCGGCAGCGGGTTACAATTGCGCGGGCACTGGCTGCCGAGCCCAAGATCCTCTTGCTGGACGAACCAACCTCAAGCGTGGATTCCCGCTCCAGCTCGCAGATGTATGATCTGTTGGCTGAGCTGAACAAGAGCATTTCCATCCTGCTGATATCGCACGATTTAACCGCGATTTCCACTTACGTTAAATCGATTGGCTGCGTTAATCGACACCTGGTGTACAACGGGCAAAAAGAGATCACGAGCGAGATGTTGAGCACTGCTTATGAATGCCCGATTGACCTGGTGGCGCACGGCGTGCCGCACCGGGTTTTGCCTCCGCATCAAGAAGAAGATGACCATGATTGATACCATCCAAAACATTTTCGTCTACGATTTCATGCGCAACGCGCTAATTGCCAGCATCTTGGTGGGGGTGGTTTGCGGTCTGATCGGCACACTGGTTGTACTGAATCGCATTGTCTTTCTGGGTGGGGGGATCGCGCACGCAGCCTATGGGGGCATTGGCCTGGCTTACTATTTTGGGCAGGACCCGATGCTGGGAGCCATTCTTTTCAGCATTCTCTCCGCGCTTGGCATGGGCGTGGTGCACCTGCGTACCAAAGCCCGCTCCGATACGCTGATCGGGGTGATGTGGTCGATTGGCATGGCAGTCGGGATCATCTTCGTCAGCCTGACGCCGGGATTCAAGGCGGATCTGATGAGTTATCTGTTTGGCAGCCTGCTGGCGGTATCTGGCGGGGACTTGCTGGTGATGGCGCTGGTGGCACTGCTTGTGATTGTCTTTGTGGTGCTCTTTTACCGGAGTTTGCAGGCGATCTCTTTTGATGAAACCTTCTCCACCGTTCGCAACCTGCCGGTAGCGGTACTGTACCTGATGATGTTGGTTATGATTGGGTTGACCGTCGTGGTGGCAATGCGCGTGGTAGGTTTGATCATGGTAATCGCGATGCTCACCATCCCCCCGGCAACTGCTAATCTATTCCTGAAGGACATGAAGGGTATGATGCTGCTCTCGATTGGGCTTAGTTGGCTGTTTTCTATGGTTGGTCTGGCTGTGTCTTTTGCGCTTAATCTGCAAGCTGGTTCCGTCATTATTTTGGTTGCGGCACTGAGCTATCTGGCAGCTGCTGCAATCAAAAAACTTACAACCCGTCCGATGGCATGACTCAAACAGCTGTTAACAAATCCAGGCAGCAGAACTATATCTGCCTTAACGTGTTTTTAAGATTAGAGAGTACAATTTAATCAAAACATGGGACTTAAGGCATTTCTTGAGGATTCAGCGGCTGTCAAAACCGGCCTGTGGCTTGGTAAGCATTGCAAGCTGACGGGTTTAAATCACCTTGCAGATTTTATCGGCTCAGCCTTGGCAAGGCGTCGCAACAGCTCTCTGGTTCGCAATATTAGTGCAAACCAATGGGTGATATCTGGCGAAAGCATGAGCAAATCACAGTTGCAGGAGCGTACTGGCGAGACTATTCATTACGTCGTAACTTCTCTGGCAGAATATTTTTATTACTATCAGCATAAGGAAGAAGGGTTAAATAAAATTGTCCTCTCCTCCAGAGCACAGGAAACTCTGCGTGATACCATCGAAAGAAAAGAGCCAACCATTCTTCTGGGTCCTCACCTGGGGAATTTTGACCTCTTTGGGATGTCACTGACCTGGCTGGGAGTTCGACCGTACGTGCTTTCCTACCCCAACCCCAACAACGCCTACAAAGCCCAAAACCGTATGCGTGAGGCTGTAGGAATGAGCATCAACCCTATTTCCTTCTCGTCCATTCGCGAGGCAAAAAAGGCTCTGAAAGAAGGATTTTGCGTGGTAACCGGTCTGGACCGACCCCTCCCGGAGGGGAACGATGCCAAGTATCGCCCGCGCTTTTTTGGGCGTGAGGCCGCCCTGCCGGTTTTTTATGGCCGACTCGCACTTGAAACCAATGCCTCATTACGTGTAGCATGTGGCATTCGCCGTGGGGATGGGAGCTATTTTGTCGATGCGACAGATCCTATTCCAATGGAAAAAAGGAACGATCTGGTCGAAGAATACGTGCTCAATGCTGAGAGCGTGTTGCGCCGAACAGAAGATTTTATCCGGGGAGCTCAGTCCCAGTGGTGCATGCCGCACCCCGTCTGGCCTGAAGTTTTACCATTTGTAGAAAAAATAACCTAAGAGGTGATTATGGCAAAAAAGATTCGCACTGAAAAAGATAAACGCACCAACGACATTCTGTTGGGACCCTTGGAAAGGCCGGCACTGGCTTTTTTTTGCAGGATTATGCCAAAATGGGTCAACTCAGACATGCTTACCGTGTTAGGCCTGCTTGGATCGGTATTGGCAGCAGTAGCCTATGCCTTGGTTGGGTTGAAAGAAGTAAAGGGCAACCCATGGTTGTTTGTAGCAAGTTTGGGTTTTGTGATTAACTGGTTTGGCGATAGCCTGGATGGCAGCCTGGCTCGTTATCGCAATATGTCGCGTCCAAATTATGGATACTATACCGACCATGCTATCGATGGGATTACGACATTCCTGGTTTTTGTTGGTATCGGACTCTCTGGAATGGCACGATTTGACGTTACCCTGATCGCTCTCTCGGGCTGGTTGCTGTTGATGTTGCAAGTCTATCTAAAGACCCATGCAACTGGTGTCTTCGAAATGACCAGCATTAAGATTGGACCGACCGAAATGCGCCTGGTTATTATCGCTCTCAATACAGTGGTATATTTTGTTGGCGCTGGCAGCAGCTTGTTTGAAGTTACAATAGCCTCCCAGTCGATTCCGGTCAACCTTGGCACGCTCGTGCTTGGGATATTCGCCATCCTTTTCTTGCTTTATTACATCTACCAGGTCATCACCACAGGCAACAAGCTGGCATACGAAGATGGTGAGGCACTCAAACGACGTCAGCTTGGAGAGACAGATCCTAAAAATCTAAGCAAGGCAGAAAAAAAGGCTGCGAAGAAAGCAAAGAAACACGCAAACAGCATTCAGGATGGTTCCTCCGGGGTCACCATCTAAGGTTCACCATTCTCAGAGATATAGCAGGCAGCCTCAGGGCTGCCTGTTTTTCTTTAACGGCTGCTTGAGCGAAGACGAAGGGCAGATACCGCTGGCGCTAAAGCTTCCAATTCGGGCTGATGATGACCCAATTGTGAGGCGGTTATTTGGGGAAGTTCAAGACTGCCGAGCCCACTCGCGGCTGTGACGGCTGATCGGAGGACCGGCAGAAAGTTTTCAGCAACCAGCGAGACGGGGTAGGCAATCATGATTTGCCTGGGACGAAGCATGTGGATGAGGGGTACCAGGTTGTTGCCCAGCATTTTTGCTGCTTGTTCAACAAGTTCGATGGCATAGGGATCGCCCTCAACCACCGCCTGAAGAACCTGGCTGCCAGTGGTGTTCAGGTCCCAATGCGAAGGCTGCAGGCGGAGCGCCTGTGAGGCTAATCCATCCAAACTCACGTGATCATTCAAGGTCAATGGGCGATTTAAGCGTGGATCAGGCATATCGCAGGTGAAGATCCTGCCAATATCGCCGGCGTTTCCCCCGGGACTCTGATAGACAACCCCATTCAGGGAAAAACTGGCGCGCAAGGTTGGATTGAAACTGAGGTACATCTGCGTACCGCCAGTCTCGGAGGAGCCAAAAAGCATCTCAGCCAGCAAACCCGCGATAGGGCGCTGCTCGATGAAAACTGGCAAGTTAAAACGCAGCCCAAGTTGGGATTTCAGCGGCTCTGACTTCCACTCGGAGAAATCCGCAGAGCTTTCAATCAAACCGCTCAGCGAATAATAATTACCGCTAACCGAAACTGAAACACAGTCGGGCAGGGGCAGGCGTTGGGCTTGCGTGATCATCAGCAGGCGGTCCGCCGAGGAGGTGATGAGCTCAAGGATTGACGGAAAACTCCTGCTGGCAGGGATGCCTGCGGTGAGTTTTTCCTGAACCCTGCCGGAGGGGCTGCCGTAGACGATCAGAAGTCGCTCGCCGTCGAGGTTGAGCCCGAGGATGCTGTTGACTGAAGTAAGCGCAGCTTCTGTGGTCGGCATGATGGTCGGATTATAACCTGCTGTGGAAAAGCTGTGCATGCTATAATTGCGCTTATGTCAAAAAACACTCATTTCATACCGCTCATTGTTGCTCATCGTGGGGATTCTGCCAACGGACCCGAAAACACACTGGCTGCGTTCCGCCTGGCTCTTGAAAACGGTGCAGACGGTATCGAGCTGGATGTCATGCTCTCGGCTGATCAAAAACTGATGGTCATTCATGACGACACGCTGGATCGCACCAGCAATGGGCATGGCAAGGTCGGCGATTTGCCTTTGGAAGCACTGCGTGAGTTGGACGCGGGCAGTTGGTTCAGCCCGGAATTCAAAGGTGAACACATCCCCTCACTTGATGAGGTTTTCGCTGAGTTTGGCGGCAAATTTCTGATCAATGTTGAACTAAAAAACTACAAAACCCCCAAAGATCAACTACCCGAATTGGTGGTTGCTCTGGTAAAAAAGCATGGTCTCAGCGATTCCGTGTTGCTTTCTTCTTTCAATGCCCGCAACCTCCCGCGCGCGAAGTCCCTGGCACCTGAAATCAGAACCGGGTTGCTGACCTTGCCGGGGGTGCTTGGGCTGCCGATGCGCGGCTTCATGGGGCGGCGCTTTGGGGCTGATGATCTGCATCCTTACTACCGTGATGTTTCAGCCGGGATGGTGCAATCCAGGCATAAATTGGGGCAAAAAGTGAATGTGTGGACTGTGGATGCGCCAGAGGACTTGCGGCGCATGAAATCTTTTGGCGTGGACATGATCATCTGTAATGATCCTGCTCATGCCCGTGAAATCCTGGAGGGATAAGGTGAAAGCCCGCCGGCTGCTGCTGCTTGCGCTCGCGCTCGCTTTGCTTTTGCAACCGCTGGCGTCAATTTTCTCTGTGGATCCGATTCTTGCCCAGAGTGACGTTGATGCTTTGATGGCTGAGATGACCCCAGCCGAAAAAGTTGGGCAGCTTTTTTTGATCACCTTTGACGGAAGAGAGGTTCCATCCGATGGTCCCCTGGCGGAACTGATCCAGGATTACCACGTGGGGGGTGTGGTGCTCAGCAGCTCGCATGACAACTTTAGCAGCACGGATACAGCAAGCTCAACCAGGGTGCTGATCGAAACGCTCCAACAGCTTGCCTGGCAGAACAGCCAGGCGGCAGTTGACCCCAATAGTTCTCAGCCTGGAGATCAAGACCTGCCTGTTTACGTTCCCCTTTACATTGGTATTTCACAAAAAGATGAAACTGGTAAGCAGGACCAATTCCTGCAGGATCTTACCCAACTGCCCAACCCAATGGCAATTGGTGCCACCTGGTCGGAGGAAAATGCCCTGCAGGTGGGTCAGGCATTGGGACGCGAACTGACTGCCCTGGGCTTCAACCTGTACCTGGGTCCCTCCCTGGATGTGGTCGACACCAGTGATCTCCTCCAGGCAGCAAACGCGGGCACCGAGACTTTCGGCGGCGATCCCTACTGGGTGGGCTTGCTGGCTCAGGCTTACATTGCAGGGCTGCACAGCGGCAGCAAGGGGCAGATGAGCGTCATCGCGCGCCACTTCCCTGGGCTCGGCGCGGCAGACCGCCCGCCGCTTGAAGAAGTGTCCACCATCCAAAAAACCCTCGAGCAGCTCAAGCAGGTGGAATTATCACCCTTTATGGCAGTCGCAGGGGCAGAAGATCAACTGCACCAGGCAGATGGCTTTATGGTCTCGCACATCCGATTCCAGGGTTTGCAAGGCAATATTCGCGCGACAACCAAGCCGGTCAGTTTTGATCAGGCTGCCCTTACGCAGTTGCTAAGCGTGGAGCCAATCGCAACCTGGCGCCAGTCTGGGGGATTGACCGTCAGCGATAGTCTTGGCAGTCGTGCCGTGCGGCTCTTCTTTGATCCGACGGGCAGTGAGTTTGATCCAATCAACATCGCCCGCACCGCTTTCCTGGCGGGAAACGACATGCTTTATCTTGACAATTTTCGCGCGAAGAATGATTTGGATGCGTTCACCACCATTTTCCGAACCTTGGACTCCTTTACTGACAAATACCAGGAAGACAGCGTCTTTGCGCAGCAAGTGGATGACTCTGTGAGGCGCATCCTGGCAGAAAAACTTTCCCGCTACCCGGATTTCAACATTGAGCGGGTTTTGCCACCCGCCGAAGATCTGGAAATTGTTGGTAAGTCAGCTTCTATAAGTCTGAAAACTGCCCGCGAAGGCGTAACCTTGGTGGCTCCCTCCCAGGAATTCCTGGCTGGTTTGCTTGCTCAGCCGCCATCCTATTCCGAGTACATCACTGTTATCACTGACACGCGTTCACTGAGGCAATGCAGTAACTGTGAGAATCTGAATCACCTCTCCAACAACGCGTTTGCTACCACGCTTAACGGGTTGTATGGAAACAACGGCAGCCGGCAACTTTCGGAGTCACGTATAAGTTCGTACAGCTTCGTGCAGCTTACGGAGATCCTCGATCAAGTCTCGGAACCTTCAGATCCCTACATGA
>CAZOYK010000090.1:0-9225 GCA_964584065.1 uncultured Anaerolineaceae bacterium
ACCGAGCTCGAAACTGCCCAGATCCCAAACATGGACGCCCTGGCGGCTAAATCTTCGCTCGGTCTGCATCATTCCGTGCCCTACGGCATCACTCCCGGTAGCGGACAGGCGCACTTGGGACTCTTTGGCTACGATCCGGTGAAATATGAGATCGGGCGCGGTGTTTTGAGCGCGCTTGGTGTGGACTTTGACCTGGGTCCAAACGATGTGGCAGCCCGGGGAAACTTCTGCACGGTGGACGAAAACGGCATCATCACTGATCGCCGGGCAGGACGCATCCCGACCGAGGTTGGTGAGCGGCTGTGCAAATTGCTGAAAGAAAATATTCATTTGCCCGATGTGGAGCTGTTTTTGACACCTGAGAAGGAATATCGTTTTGTCTTTGTTTTACGGGGCGAAGGGCTTAGCGGTGATGTTTCGGACACCGACCCACAAGCAGTTGGCAAGAAAGCTCACATTGCCACGGCAACCAACCCGGCAGCGGAGCACACAGCGGAACTGATCCGCGAATTTGTGCGCCAGGGCAACGAGATCCTGAAGAATGAATTCCCTGCCAACAGCTTTGTGTTGCGCGGGTTTGCCGGCATGCCGGCCTGGCCGAAATTCCCGGACGTGTGGGGCGTTAAATCGCTCGCGATCGCAATGTACCCGATGTATCGCGGCGTTTCAAAGGTGGTTGGGATGACCGTGATGCCGCCGGCTGAATCGATGTCCCATGAAATCAGCATGCTCGAGGAAAACTGGAACGATTATGATTTCTTCTTTGTGCACATCAAGAAAACGGATAGCTATGGCGAGGATGGCAATTTCGACGCCAAGGTGCACATTATCGAAGAAGTGGATGCCCTCCTTCCACGCATTTTGGCTTTGGACCCGGCGGTGCTGATCATCACTGGCGACCATTCCACGCCCGCGAAACTGAAGGCGCACTCCTGGCATCCCATCCCGACTTTGTTGTATGCGAAGGATGCCCGCCCGGATGGTATAACCAGTTTTGGCGAACGCGCTTGCATTCAGGGCAGCCTGGGATCGCGCTTTGATGGGACTGAGCTGATGCCAATGGCGCTGGCACTGGCCGGAAGGCTTGAAAAGTTCGGAGCATAGAACACATGAAACCTGGTCTGCCTTGGCAGACCAGGTTTTTTCTCACGGAGGTTGTGATGTCAGACCACCCCGCGCTGTTGGTAAGTCAACTGGAGGACGGAAAGGTTCGTTGCGAACTCTGCGCGCACAGGTGCCTGATCCGCCCGGGGCAAAAGGGACTCTGCAAGGTGCGGGAGAACCGCGGGGGAGAATTCTTCAGCCTGATTTATGGGCGTTTGATAGCCTCCCACGTGGACCCAATTGAGAAAAAACCGCTTTATCACTTTATGCCTGGAAGTTTGAGCTTTTCGATCGCATCTCCAGGGTGTAACTTTCGCTGCCAGTGGTGCCAGAATGCGGATATCTCTCAGATCTCCTCAAGCAATGAACCGACGCGACCGCGTTTTGTGCCGCCGGAGCGCGTGGTGGAAGCGGCAATTGCTTCACACTGCCAAAGCATCTCTTACACTTACACAGAACCGACCGTTTCTGTTGAATATAACCTCGAAGTCAGCCAGATGGCGCGGGACGCAGGACTGAAAAACGTTTACGTTACCAATGGCTATATGACCCCGGAGATGCTTGAGCTGACCATTCCAACACTGGACGCAGCCAATGTGGACATCAAAGCCTTCGATGAAGAGGTCCATCGGCGCTACACCGGAGCGCATCTACAACCGGTTCTAGATTCCTGTATGGCATTACTCAAAGCGGGCGTTTGGCTGGAAGTGACCACGCTACTGGTGCCCGGTGTAAACGATGATGATCGACAGCTGGAGGGACTGGCGGAATTTATTGCTACCAAACTCAGCCTGGATGTGCCCTGGCATATCAGCCGGTACTTCCCTCAACCGCAATTCCACCAGATCCCCGCGACGCCGCCTGAGCGGATCTATCATGCCATGGATGTTGGGCGAAACACAGGATTGCGATATGTGTATGGAGGGAATTTGCAGACCTCCACGGTCACGTACTGCCCTGACTGTGGGGAACGGGTAGTCCGGCGCATGGGCTATTTGGACCCGGTTGTGCATTTAAACAAAGACGCGTGCCCGAAGTGTGGATTTAGAATTGCAGGCGTCTGGTAAATTTGTTTATCTGAACCTAATTTTTTGACCCCTATACAGAACAAAAACTACCTAGTTTGACCAGCTCCGTGACCGCATCCATGCTGGGTTTGAAGTAGGCATCCTGTTCGAAAAATGGCACGACTTTGCGAATGGCGATATAAGCCTTCGAAGTGCCCTGACCAAGACTAAGGTTGGGATTGTCTTGGAGCCTGAAATCTATAGCCTGCGCGGCACTCATTAATTCGATGGCGATGATAGTGCGTACGTTTTCGACGATCTGCTGGCAGTGCAATGCGGCGTTGGCGCCCATGCTGACATGATCTTCAACGTTGCCGGAAGAGGGGATGGTATCCACGCTGTCGGGGTGGGCAAGGGTTTTGTTTTCCGAGCATAATGCCGCTGCAGTGTATTGCAGGAGCATGAAGCCTGAGTTGAGCCCGCCCTGGGCTGCCAGGAACGAAGGATAGTGCTCGGGGTGATTATCGATCAGTTTGGCGATGCGCCGCTCAGAAATGTTGCCGAGGTCGGTCATGGCAATGGATAGGAAATCCAGCGCCAATGCCAACGGCTCGCCATGAAAGTTACCGCCGGAAAGGATGGTGACATCGTCGTTCTCATCAAAAAAGAGCAAGGGATTATCAGTCACGGAATTAAGCTCTGTTTCAATAACCTTTTGCGCGTAGTTGATAGCACTGTGCACTGCTCCATGCACCTGGGGAACGCAGCGCAGGGTGTAAGCGTCCTGGACGTTCTTGGAATTGTCCGGTCGGGTCAGGTTGCTGTTGGCCAATAACTCGCGCAGGCTGGCAGCGGTTTCGGCTTGCATCGGCTGCGGTCGGCTGGCGTGGATCTGGGGAGAATAGGCGCGCAGAGTGCCATTTTGCGCTTCGAGGGAGAGTGCCGCGGCGCAGTTAGCAGACTTCAATAGCACTTGTGCGTCATAAACCTGGAGAGCACCGATAGCCGTCATCATTGTCGTGCCATTGGTCAGGGCAAGCCCTTCTTTGGCGCCCAACCTGACCGGTTTCAAGCCATTTTCTTTCAGGACCTCGGCAGAATTTCTGACTTCATCTTCAAAACGCACTTCGCCTTTCCCAATGAGCGGCAGCGCCATGTGGGCAAGCGGAGCGAGATCCCCGCTGGCGCCCAGGGAACCCCTCGAAGGGATGATGGGCAGGATGTTTTTGTTGAGCAGAGCAAGCATCAGCTGGAGAGTCTCAAGGCGGATGCCGGAATGTCCTTTGGCGAGAGTATTGGCGCGGATGATCATCATCGCGCGTACGACTTCTGCTGGCAATTCAGGACCGGTGCCAACGGCGTGGCTGAGGATGATGTTTTCCTGCAGCTTTTCAACGTCTTCAGACGGGATCAGGCGATCCTTGAAGGCGCCGAAGCCGGTGGTGATGCCGTAGGCAATGCGTCCTTCGCTGACAAATTTCGCAACCGCTTCTGCCGCCCGCTGGATGCCGGGGATGGCTTCAGGGGCGAGGGTGACCTGAGTGTTGGGATTTCTCGCGGCTTGAACAAGGTCTTCGAGGGTGAGTGAGTAACCGTTAAGCGCCAGATTAGCCATGGATTCTCTCCTTTTGACGTTGAAATCAGGCTTCGATGATCTCGATGGTATGTAGTTTCACAGCAGGTGATCCGATGCGCATGGGGTCACGCTCGGGGATGGAGAGAAGGACGTCCAAACCCTTGATAACCTCACCAAAAATCGCATGTTTACCATCCAGCCAGGGGGTTGGGACGTGCGTGATAAAGAACTGCGAGCCGTTGGTGTTGGGACCGGCATTTGCCATGGAGAGCATGCCGGGTTTGCTGTGCTTCAGCCCGGCACCGAATTCATCACGGAAGGAATAGCCGGGTCCACCCCGACCGGTGCCGGTGGGGTCGCCAGCCTGAGCCATGAAGTCTTTGATAACACGGTGGAAAATGGTGTTGTCGTAGTAGCCTTCACGCGCCAGGAAGACGAAATTGTTGACGGTGTTGGGGGCTTTATCGGCGAAGAGGCTGACTTCGATATCGCCAAGGTCGGTCTTGAGGATGGCGGAGTACTTTTTGTGTAAATCGAGTTTGAACTCAGGGGTTTTCGTCCATTGTTTTTGTGTCATGTGTATTCTCCTTGGCTGAATTCTATCAGAGGTTGAGGGGAAATGCCGATGAGTACCGCTTGACTCTTTTTGTGCAGCTTTGTATTTGAAGTAGTTTGCGAAAGAGGTAATTAAAAAAAACAAGGCTTTTTCTACGGAACGCTGACCTTGTTTTTATTGTGTTTTGTCTTGACAGGTCTTCTACTCGAACAGATTTGCCGGAGTGAACCCGTTAAGTATTCAAGATTGAAGAATGCTTCTACGGGTTCATTCCGGCCTACGAAAAACCGCAAAGACTACTCTGACCAGTTTTCCAATATCTTCTTGACGTCAGCCAGGAAATTGTCGCCGCTTTCGCCGTCAATGGCGCGGTGATCGAAAACGAGCGAGAGGTAAACCATCGGGCGAATGGCAATCGAATCGTTGCCGTCCGCATCAGTGATCACGACCGCGCGCTTTTGCATCGCGCCCGTGCCCAGGATGCCCAGTTGGGGTTGGTTGATGATGGGCATCGCAAACAATGAGCCTGCCGTGCCGTGGTTGGTCAGCGTAAAGGTGCCGCCGCGGACATCATCCGGTGAGAGTTTTTTGCTGCGGGCGCGTTCAGCCAGGTCGTTAACCTGGGAGGCGATGCCTTTCAAAGACAGGTTTTGAACCTGCTTGATGACCGGCACGATCAGCCCACCTTCACCCAGCGCCACCGCCATGCCAATGTTGACGTCACTGAAGGCAAATATGCCTTCATCAGTCCAGGTGGCATTGACGATTTTATGCTCACTTAGCGCTTTGGCCATTGCTGCCACAAAATAGGCTGTCAGGGTCAGGTTAATTCCATCGGCAGCAAATTTAGCTTTGTTGGCTTTGCGATGCGCCAGCACACGGGTCATGTCCACTTCCATGACGGTCAGAACGTGCGGGGAAGTGAGCACTGAATCGACCATGCGGGCAGCGATCTGTTTGCGCGTGGAGGTGTGGGGGATAAGGGTGCCAGGTATGTCTGTGGGTACAGGCGCTGCCTTGGCAGGTTGGGCTGGCTTTTCTTTCAACTCCGGTTTGGGTTTCGGGGCTGGAGCCGCTTCTTTCGTCGGGCCGGCCAGAAACGCTTCGACATCCTGCTTGGTGATGCGACCGCCTGAGCCAGTGCCCTCAATCTGATCCGGATTAAGCTTATGTTCTTCAAGCATTTTCCGGACAAGCGGGGAAAGAAAATTAGATTTGTCTGTTGGCTTTTCAGCTACCACTTGTTTTTCCTGCTCAACTGCCTCAGTTGCAACTTCTTCAGGTTCAGGGATCTGTTTCGCTTCCTCTTTATCTTCTTCCAGCGATTCTCCGGGTTCACCAATCCAACCCATGCTCTCACCTACCTGGACTGAATCACCTGCCGCTACGTCAATGCGCAGCAGAGTGCCCGAAATCGGGCTGGGGAATTCTGTCACGACTTTGTCGGTTTCGAGCTCCACCACGGATTCAAATTCTTCCACCTGATCGCCGACTTGTTTGAGCCAGGCAACCACTGTCAGTTCTTCCACACCTTCGCCCGGTCTGGGGGCGATTAATTTTGTAGCCATTGATCCTCCTAAAGAATGGCAGGGAAGCGATTGGGGTCGCTCTCCCGCATAATGTCATAAGCCGCGTTGAAAATCGTTTCCGCGTTGGGTTTGCTGTAATAATCGCCATCAGTACCGTAAGCCGGGCGGTGGTTGGCGCCGCTGAGCGTGCGTGGAGCAGAGTCCAACCACTGGTAACCGCCTTGCTTCTCGAGCACTTCCTGCATCATGTAGGCGGTGGTGCCACCGGGCATGTCCTCATCTACGAAGAGCACACGCGAGGTCTTCTTGAGCGAGTCGACGATCATGTGATTGAGGTCAAAGGGCAGCAGAGTCTGAACATCGATCAGCTCAACATCTATGCCAACCTGGGCAAGTCTTTCCGCGGCTTGCTGGGCGATGCGTACTGTGGCGCCATAAGTGACCAGTGTCAGGTCTTTGCCCTCCCTGAGCACTTCAGGCACGCCAAGGGGCAGTTTGAATTCGGCAATATTGTCCGGCAGGCGTTCTTTGAGGCGGTAGCCATTCAGAACCTCGACGACCAGGGCAGGGTCATCGCCCTCGATGAGCGTGTTGTAGAAACCTGCCGCCTGGGTCATGTTGCGCGGGACTGCCACGTGGATGCCCCGAACCAGGTTGATGATGCCCGCCATCGGCGAACCAGAGTGGAAGACACCCTCAAGACGATGACCGCGCGTCCGGATGATCACCGGAGCCTGCTGGCGACCAACCGTGCGCCAGCGCAGGTTGGAGAGGTCATCTGCCATGATCTGCAGGGCATAGAGCAGATAATCGAGATACTGGATCTCGGCGATCGGGCGGAAGCCGCGCAGGGCCAAGCCAATCGCCTGACCGAGAATGGTAGCCTCGCGAATGCCAGTGTCAGATACGCGTAATGGACCATACTTCTCTTGCAGCCCGCGAAATGCCTGGTTGACATCGCCAAGATTGCCAACATCTTCACCGAAGGCAACCATCAGGGGCTGGCGGGCAAGAATTTCATCGAAGGCTTTATTCAGCACTTCAAAGCCCATCAGGGTGGGCGAGCTTTCGCTGAATTTTGCCTCAACCGGCTTCACTTTAAGGGGTGATTTGTCTGAGTCTGAGAAGGTGAATTTGTTGTAATAAGCCTGTTTTTCAGTTTCAAGACTGGTCGAGAGTTCTACCAAGGCTTTGCGCGCTTCAGTGGTTTGATCTTTGGTCAGAACCAGCGCCTGGTGTATGGCGGTGGCGGCATCACTGAAAATGGGGTCCTGAATGCTGGTAAGGCGATCCTTGATGGTTTCAATTTCTGCTTTTTGGGTGGACGTGCTGGCAGCCAGATCAGTGAGTTTTTGTGAAGCAGTCTTGACAAACTGTTTGATGGGACCCTGGAAGCTCTCCCAGGCCCGCTTGCGGGCTTGTTCGACGGTCTTCTTGTCTTCAGCCTCAAATTGACTGAGCTGCTCGTCAGTCGCCACGTTGATATCTATCAGATACTGGCGGAAAACGCGCAGGCAGTCGTTATCGTACTCCCACTCCAAGCGTTCTTTGGACTTGTAGCGTTCGTGCGAACCAGAGGTGGAGTGCCCCTGGGGTTGGGTGGCGTCAGTGACGTGTACCAGGGCAGGGATGTGATATTTACGGGCTGTGTCGGCAGCTTCTTCGTAAGTCTGTAAGAGAGCCGGGTAATCCCAGGCCTGCACCTGGTAGAGATCATAACCGCGGTCGCACTGTTCGGCCGGGCAAGGAATGCGCTGAAAGCCTTGCAGGATGGCGGAAATGTTTTCTTTGACCATCTGGAATTCGTTGGGCACTGAGATGCCGTAGCCGTCATCATAAATGCTGATAATTGCCGGGGCGTGGAGCACGCCGATCGCGTTGACCGCTTCCCAAAAGAGACCTTCAGAAGTTGAGGCGTTGCCAATGCTGGTCCAGGTGATTTCGTTGCCGTTCTGGCTGAAGTTGTCGAACTTTTTCAGCTCCGCGTTTTTGCGATAGAGCGCTGAGGCGTATGCCAGACCGACTGCACGGGGCATTTGAGCCGCGGTGGGGGCGATATCGGCTGAGGAGTTGTAGCGCTCGGTTTGCTTAAGCCAATTGCCTTCCGCGTCGATCAGCTGAGTGGAGAAGTGCCCGTTCATGTTGCGACCACCGCTGTTAGGGTCGAATTCAGGGTCTGTATGCGCGTAGAGTTGCGCGAAGAATTCTTCAAGCGTCAGCAAATCCAGCGCCATCATCCAGGTTTGATCGCGATAATAGCCCGAACGCCAATCGCCTTTTCCAAATGTGCGGGCAATTGCCAGTTGGGGGAGCTCCTTGCCGTCGCCGAAGATGCCAAACTTGGCTTTGCCAGTCAGGACCTCACGGCGCCCGATGATGGAAGCTTGTCTTGAGCGATATCCCAGACGATAGTCTGCGATCAGTTCTTCCGGTGATAAAGGTAAATTTTGTTTTAAATTATCCATAGCCTTCCATCCATACTTTTAGATTAATTATAGGGAGCGAACGAGGGAGAGGCAAAAAATTGTACAGGGGAAATAAAGGTATGATGCTTTTGTTAATGAAAATTTGAGGTTGATCAGCCCTTTACAGCGCCGCCGAGCATGCCGCGGATGAAGAAACGTTGGAAAAGGACATAAATCAGGATCGTTGGCAGGGCGACGATGATCGCTCCGGCTGCCATAAGGGGGATATTTGCTGTGTACTTGCCCTGGAAGAAAGCCAAGCCCACTGGCAGGGTGCGCAAGCTCTCATTTTGCACCATGACAAGTGCAAGGAGAAACTCGTTCCAGGTCCACATGAAGATCAGGACGACCAGCGTGGTGACAGCTGGTTTTGCGATAGGCCAGAGGATGTACCAAAGCGTTTGCCACCTGGAACAGCCGTCAATCGTGGCAGCATCAGTTAACTCCCGGGGAGTGTTTTCAAAGAACGAGGACATCCACATTGTGCCAAATGAGACGCTTAGACCAACCTGAGGCAGAATCAGCGCCCAGAGCGTGTCGGTAATGCCAATCTTATCCAAGAGGTTGTAAAGGGGGATGATGACTGCCTCAAAAGGCACCATGTAGCCAATGAGAATTAGTGGATAGAGCCAGTTCTTGCCTGGCAGAGGCAGAGAACCAAAGGCGTAACCACTGAGAGTCGATAAAAAAACGCTCGTGATCACAACTGCAGTCGCAACGGTCACGCTGTTTTTGAAAAAGATGTTAAAACGTCCAACCTGCCATGCCTGCTCGAAATTTTCGAGGCTCCATTGGCTCGGAAGCGAGAAGGGTCCCTCCATCACTTCTGTGCTAGTCTTGAAGGCACTGGTAAACATACCCCAGATAGGAACCAGCACCACCAGCATGAACACAATCAGGATGAGGTAGCGGGGGAGGAGTTGCTTCCAAGGGTATTTCATGCGTTTTCCTCAGACCCGTGCTGCTGAAAGCGGCGAATGAATAGCGA
>CAZOYK010000091.1:0-9212 GCA_964584065.1 uncultured Anaerolineaceae bacterium
GCGGAGATGCTTGACGGTGGAGAAACATTTGTCCTGAAACTAACACGGCCTTAATCAAGATACGAAAAGAGGAACGATGAAAAAACTTCAGCTCTTACTTGCTATCCTTCTAAGCCTGGCAGTCATCGCAGGCTGCTCTGCGCAAAAAGCGACGCCCGCTCCGACGGATGTGCCTGTTGAACCGGCAGCGCCTGTGGTTGAAGAGCCAACAGCGACGGAAGCGCCTGTTGCGGTGGAGTACCCGCTTTATGTCAATCTGACCTGGCATCAGCATCAACCAATGTATTACAAAGATGAGAACGGCGTTTACACCCGACCCTGGGTGCGCGTGCATGCCACCAAGGATTACCTCGACATGGCGGAAATGATCGCCGCAGAGGAAGGCGTAAAGGCAGCTATCAACCTGACCCCTTCTTTGATCCGTCAGATCCAGGATTTCACCGATAACGGTGTGAAGGACCTTTATTGGGTACTGGCGGAAGTGCCGGCGGCTGAATTGACCGTGGAGCAGAAGACCTTCATCTTGCAGCGTTTCTATGACGCCAACTGGGACCACATCATCGCGGTTCACCCGCGCTACCAGGAACTGCTTGACCTGCGCGGCGGTACGGACGAAGCCGCAATTGCTGCGGCTGTTGAAAGCTTCACCGAACAGGATTTTCGCGATCTGCAAATCTGGTTTAACCTGGCATGGGTCGATCCCGATTACCTGGCCCAGGCACCATTTAAAGCCCTGGTTGATAAAGGCCGGGACTTTACCGAAGAAGACAAAGTAACCCTGTTCGATGGCATTCTGGAGTTGATCCAACGCGTTTTGCCAACCCACAAGGACTTGCAGGATGCTGGCATTTTGGAGATCACGACCACACCCTATGCACATCCGATTTTGCCCCTGATCTACGACTCGGACCTGGCATTAGTTGGCAATCCCAAGGCGATCATGCCCAAACAGCACTTCAGCTACCCTGAAGATGCGGCTTTCCACCTGCAAAAGAGCGTGGAGATGTACGAGAGCATCTTTGAGCGGGATGTACGCGGGCTTTGGCCTGGTGAGGGATCTGTGGCAGAAGAAATCGTGCCGCTGGTCAGCGAGGCTGGTTACAAGTGGATGCAAACCGGCGAACCTGTGCTCGTGGCGAGCCTTGGGCTTGCTGGTGACCGCTTCGCCCGGGATGGCGATGGCGTGGTCAAGGATCCCGATACCTTCTACCGTCCGTACTTTGTACAAGGCGAAAGCGGCGAAAAAGTAGGTATCTTCTTCCGCGACTGGGTTATTTCGGACAAGATTGGTTTCAATTATTCAGGCATGGCGGGCGAAGCCGCCGCGCAGGACATGATCGATTCGCTTGAAGCGATCCACGCGAGCCTGCAGGGCACGGAAGGTCCGCATATTGTGACCATCGTTGTGGATGGCGAGAATGCCTGGGAAAACTACGACAATGACGGCAAGGAATTCTTCCACGCTCTCTACAAAAAACTGGCTGAGAGTGAAATCCTCGAAACCATCACCCCTTCGGAATACCTCGAACTTTACCCCGAACAGCGGGAGTTGGACGTCTTGTTCCCGGGGGCATGGTTCAGCGCGAATTACAACACCTGGATTGGTGAAAGCGAAGAAGCTGATGGCTGGGACCTGCTTGCCCGTGTGCGCGCGGATTTGGCGCAGTACGAAGATGGTACGCTCAGCGCCAGCCCCGAAGCACTGGCTGAGGCGCAGGACTTTATGTACCTGGCGGAAGGCTCAGATTGGTTCTGGTGGTACGGCACTGACCAGGATTCCGGGCAGGACGGTTACTTTGATGAGGGCTACAGAGCGCTCCTGAAGAGCGTTTACACCTCATTGGGTGGGGAATATCCTGCGTTTCTGGACATCCCTGTCATTCAGCCCCAGCCGCTCAAGCCGACCACCGCGATCAGTGGTCCGACCACCCCTGTTGTCGATGGGATCCTCGGAGAGGATGAGTGGAGCACTGCTGCAGTCTACGAAGGCGAAGAAGGCGACCCAATCGAGGCTTTTGCCTATGGGATGGATCAGGAAAAGCTTTACCTGCGTTTTGATTTGACGGAACCCCTGGGAGATTTCAGGCGCTTACTGGTCTATCTCAATGCTCCTGGTGATCTGGATAAGCTGATGATTGGTGTGGGTGGCGAAACCCGGTTGGTTTCACCTGCTTCCCGTTGGATTGAATTTATGACCGGAAATAATCCGATTACGCTCTACAAATCAGATGGCTCAGGTTGGGAGCCTGCACAGAAGTTGGATGGAGAGTTAGCTGTTGACGGAAAGATAGTTGAACTGTCTTTAGACAAATCAGTCCTCGGTGAAGTATCTGCCGGGAGCATTGTTCCTGCACAGATTGTTATAACTGGCGAAGAGCCGTTCCAATTCAAAGCAGAGGCACCGCTGGCAATTCAGTACTTCAGTTTTGAGCCACTCACCAGCGTGCTGCTCGTAGAAGACCCTGAAGGGGACGACAACGGTCCTGGCAGCTACACCTATCCCAAAGATGGCGTTTTTAAGGCTGGCGATTTTGACCTGACTGCTTTTGAAGTCTCCAGTGATGGCGCGAATCTCTATTTCAGCTTTACGATGAAAGCTCCGATCACCAACGGCTGGAATTCACCGGCAGGCTTCTCGGTGCAGACCTTTGACGTTTACATCGAACAAGACCCCGGTGCCGGCACTGGTAATCGCTTGTTATTGCCTGGCAGAAACGCAGCGTTGGCAGCTGGCAATGGCTGGGACATTGCTCTTTGGGTGGAAGGCTGGACGCCGCAAGTAGTAGTCCCGGGTGAGGACCCATTGGCAGATCCGGTGAAGGATACCGAAGCCAGCTCAGCCATGAAGGTCTACGTGGATGTTGGCAAAAACGCGGTTATTGCCAGTGTGCCGGTGGAATTTTTCGGTCAGGGCGATCCTGCTGAATGGAGCTATGCGGCGGTTGTGCTCGGGCAGGAAGGCTATCCTGCTGAAGGCGTCTGGCGCGTTCGGGATGTCAGCCAAAATGCGGAAAGCTACCGCTTCGGCGGTGCGCCGCTTGACAGCAATCACACCCGCATCATTGACCTGGCATTGCCTGCATCGTATACTCCTGACCAGGCAACTTTGCTGGGGACTTATCCCTCATCCACGCAGTCAGTTGACGGCATGGGACCCGAAGATTTCGCGATCATTCCTTTGATCGCTGTGACTAAATAACTAAAAAGAGAGCATCATGGATTTTTATCTAACCGACAAACCGCGCGAAAGCGTGGAACTAACACTGAGCGATGGCAGGATCATTACTGGAAAAAGAGGTGGCCGGCTTGAAGACTTCATCTGCACGGTGCAGAAACCAGAGGAACCGCTGATTGTAGGAGCAATCCTGGATGGGCAGTTGCGTGAATTGACTTATCCAGTAACACAAGATGGGCGGGCAACGCTGCTTACCATGGAGGATTCAGATGGAGCACGCATCTATCGCCGCTCGCTGGTTTTTTTGCTGGAAGTTGCGTTTCGCAGTTGCTTCCCGGATGGGGGCTTGAACATTGACCATTCCGTTTCCTCAGGCGGTTACTACTGCGAAGTCAGCAATTTACCTGATTTTGGGCAGGAGGAACTCGACCGCATCAAAGTGGCGATGCAAGGACTTGTAGATCAGGACGTGCCATTCGTGCGCGAAACTGTTCCGCTGGAGGAGGCAATAGCCTATTTCAAACAAAGTGGTGAGGATGACAAAGTGCGGCTTCTCAAGTACCGAAAGCGCAAGGATCTGGTGCTTTACCGTGCCGGTGAAACACGTGACTATCACCATGGCTACATGGTACCTTCGTCGGGCTATCTTAAGTGGTTTGATTTCTTTTTGCTGGATCAAGCCTTTATTATCCGCTTTCCAAGGCGGCATGCACCATCTGAGGTGCTGCCCATGGATAACTACCCAACCTTGCTGAAGACCTTCAAGGACTACGGCGATTGGTTAACTACTCTCGGCATCCATTCTGTCGGTTCCTTGAATGACGCCATCCAGGAAGGGCATATTGATGAGGTCATCCTGGTCTCTGAAGCTCTGCACGAGATGGAAATTGCCCAGATAGCCGCCCAGATCTATGAAGCACGCGATCGTGTAGGTGTAATTCTGATTGCAGGACCGTCTTCATCAGGGAAAACCACCTTCTCGAAGCGCCTTGGCATCCAATTGCTGGCTAAGGGAATTACCCCCTTTGCACTTGAGATGGACAACTTCTTCATCGACCGGGAGAAGACACCTCTCGATGCGAATGGTCACCGCGATTACGAGTCTTTGCGAGCGCTTGATTTGGGGCGTTTAAATCGGGATCTGAAGGCATTGATGGCAGGGGAAGAAGTGCAGCTGCCGCGTTACGACTTTATCACTGGTTTAAGCGGTGACGGAGCAAGGGTTCAGCTTAATAGAGGCGATGTGGTTATCCTGGAAGGCATCCACGGGCTAAACCCAGGTTTGCTGACAGATATTGATCCCAAAACCACTTTCAGGATCTATGTTTCCTGCCTGACACAGCTCAACCTGGACCGCCACAATCGCATTTCCACCACCGACACACGTATGTTGCGGCGCATCTTGCGTGACTCCCGCGACCGCGGCTATTCAGCGGCGGATACGATCCGGCGTTGGGAGTCGGTGCGCGCAGGCGAAAAATTCCACATTTTCCCCTACCAGGAGAATGCGGACGCGATGTTTAATTCTGCTTTGGCTTATGAACTGACCACGCTTAAACCGCTGGTGGAACCACTTTTGCGCCAGGTGCCGTTTGGCACGCCGGAGCACATCGAGGCGAAGCGCCTCTTGAAATTCCTGGAATGGTTTTTGCCTACCGGGACGGATTACGTGCCGGACAATTCGATTCTACGCGAATTTATCGGCGGTTCGATCCTGACCAATTTCAAGCTTTGGACAAGGTAAATGCTTTTCAACCTACACACAAAAGAGACCGGTCAAACGACCGGTCTCTTTTATCATCGGTAGAATTTTGGCTTATGCCATGGTTTTCTTGATCATCACCGAAAGGCGGCGGACGCCTTCGCGGATGGTTTCGGGGTTGGCAGCAGAGAAATTGAGCCTCATGGTGTTATTGGGACCACCATTGGGATAGAACGGCACGCCGGGTACGTACGCAACCTTCTCTTCCACGGCTTTCGGGAAGAGTTCGAGACTGTCGCAGTTTCCGGGCAGGCGCAGCCAGAGGAAAAGCCCGCCACGCGGGGTGGTCCAGGTGGTGCCTTCGGGCATGAATTCTTCAAATGCCTGGATCATGGCGTCGCGGCGTTCCTTGTAGACGCGACGGATGGTTTGGATGTGGTCAGGCAGCCAGTTTCCGGCAATCAGTTCATAAGCGACATACTGGTCGAAGGTGGAGCACTGCAAGTCTGCACCTTGCTTGGCCTGGACCATCTTTTTGACCACTTCTTCAGGAGCGATAACCCAGCCAATGCGCAGCCCCGGGGCAAGAATTTTGGAGAAGGTACTGGTGTAGATGACGTTTCCATCAAATTTTGTATGCTCACATTCATGATACTGAGCATCCAGCACAGCAATTGGCGGCAGCATTTCACCTTCAAAGATCAACTTTCCGTAAGGATCATCTTCGATCATCGGCACGTTGTAGCGGTTGGCAAGCTTGATTAATCGATTTCGCCGTTCCAGAGTAAGCGTGACACCCAGCGGATTGTGGAAATTTGGCAGCACATACATAAATTTGACGTTTTGCCTGATGAGGTTCTCGAGGTTATCAGTAACCATCCCATTCGCATCGGTGTCTGCAGTTACGTACTGCGGACCATAGGCATTCCAAGCCTGGATAGCGCCAAGGTAAGTGGGAGACTCAGCCAGGATGCGATCACCGCGGTTGATGAAGATGCGACCGATAATATCGAGGGCTTGCTGCGAGCCGGTGGTGATCATGATATTGTCGAGGGTAACGTTGATGCCATTTGCTTTGGCATCATCCGCGATCCACTGACGCAAAGGGTTGTACCCCTCTGTGGTAGCGTATTGAAGGGCTTTGCGACCGTATTGGGTGAGCACTTTGTCGCAGGCTGCCCGCATTTGTTCAATAGGGAATAGCTCGGCAGCAGGAAAACCACCGCCAAAAGAGATGACGTCAGGCTGGTTGGTAACTTTCAGGAGCTCACGGATAAAAGAGCTCTTAATACCTTCAGTTCGATGAGCAAATCTTAGTTCCCAGGGTGTTGGCATTATTTTTCTCTCTCCTTTTTTATCTCATGCTTCCGGCTTTAGATTTTCAAGAACCGGCTGATAATGGTCGCTGCACCTGGAAGTGCAACCCGATCTCCTTGAGTGAGTTCGGCAGGGGGTTTTTGTCTCCAATCAGGGGCATTCTGGAAGATGAAGACCTTGGTGCCTTCCACTGCCACCTTTTTATCCACGAAGGCTTGTCCGGTGAGGTAGCCTTCCTGGTCAATGGCACAGCTGGTAACGACGCCCACCATGCGTCCTTTGAGGTCGCAGACGGGATCGCCGTGGTGCGCCATGCGAACAGCTTTTTCGTCGAAGCGGAAGCGTGCCACCACACCGGTGCGTTTTTCTTCACGCTCCACGATTGCTTTCCTTCCAATGAACCAGGCAGAGTTCAGTTTTAAGAAAGGCAAAAACCCTGCTTCGGCAATGGTCAGGTTTAGATCTCCGCCCATTTCATGCCCATAAAGCGGTAGACCTGCTTCAGTGCGCAAGGAGTCGCGCGCGCCAAGCCCGCAGGGCTCAAGCCCAAGAGGTTTGCCTGCCTCAAGAAGAGCGTTCCATAGTTTGACTGCTTCATCAGGATGAACGAAAAGTTCAAAACACATGGGTTCACCGGTGTAGCCTGTTCGTGATACAACTACGTTCATTCCATCCAGGACTGCCTCGCATAGCTGGGTACGGTTGAGGCGGCGGATGCGGCGCTGTTCAGCAGGGTCAGCCAGCTTGAGCAAAATTTCGCGGCTGAGCGGACCTTGCAGGGCAATATCCACCAGTTGATCTTCACCCTCTTTGGGGTCTTTGAGGTTGCGCAGGATCACCTTGCGACCAGGCGCGCGCACCCAGGGGCGGTCCGGGTCCACCATGACCTCGCCATCGCGGACTGCGTTTAACCATGCCCAGTCTTTGGCTTCGTTGGCGGCGTTTACCACCACGAGGTACTTGTCAGTATCACGGCGATAAACCAACAGGTCATCAATCACGTTGGCATGCGGATCCATAAAGTGGGTATAGAGCGAGTTGCCAATCCTGAGGGACATGGTATCGTTGCCGCAAACCACATCCAGGAAAACTGCAGCATCTGGTCCTTCAGCCTGGAAAACACCCATGTGGGTCACATCAAACAGACCAGCTGCATTGCGGGTGGCAAGGTGTTCCTGCAGGACTGAGGAGTACCATAGAGGCATCTCCCAGCCGGCAAAGCCGCTCATTTTCGCACCCAAGTCAACATGGTTTTTGTACAGAGGGGTGTGCTTCAGACCTTCTTCTTCAGGTTCCACCCAGACAAATTCCGGCAATCCGGGCAGACTCACATCCGTTGGCATGCCAACAAAATATGGTTTGCGCAGGTCGACCCTTTCATTTTCGGGCTTGACCCAAACCGGGTCGGCTTTTAGGATTGAGACAGGGCCTGGAATTCTCTGAGTGAGATCAGGATCGTAATAAATAAAAGCGCTTGAAATACCCACCAACCAACTGCCTGCAAGGCCGAGTTTTTCCGCCGGCACAGTCAGGGTGAAGCGTTTGCATTCGTTGCAGGTCAGGATACCTTCGATATCGCCGTTGGTGGTGTGCATCATGGTTAGCTGTGAATCGCCTGGTTCGAGGGCTTCGACGTCGCTGGTCATGGTGTAGTTGAGGAAAGCCCGCACATTATCTCCGGTCACCATCAACGCGCCAATTCCCTGGCGAGGGTGATCCTGATTGTAAAAATAGTGCGGGTAGCCGTGGCGCTGATGAATGTCATCCATGGCGGGTTTTACATCTGCCAGGGCGCGAACTTCTGTATTCACTTTACCGATTGTCGAAAAATCGACTTTGGCACGTGTGAGCTTACCAGACCGCCCAATCATGTGATAGGGAATTGTCGCGCTAAAGACTTCGTGGATCAAATCCGCGATTTTTGCGAAATCCTTCTCGACGAATCCGCGCTGGGTCAGCCAGGTGGCGCCCATTCGGATGCCTGTGGAAGTTAACGCGGAACGATCGCCGGGGATTGTGTTGCGATTGACCACTATGCCAACCAGGTCGAGTATCCTTGCTGCCATATCGCCGTTAAGCGGAATGCCAGACGGGCTTTTGTAGGACTTGCAGTCGATCAGGCACATGTGGCTGTCAGTGCCACCGTAAGGAACGCGAACACCCAAATCTTTGAAGTGGTCAGCCAATGCTTTTGCATTGCGCAGGGTTTGTTTCTGAAGCTCAATGAACTGCTCAGTTTTGGCAAGCTTGAAGGTGAGTGCCATACCAGCAATGGTGTTCACATGAGGACCACCCTGCTCGCCTGGGAAGACGCCTTTATCGATTTTTTCGCCGAGTTCACGGTCATGGGCAATCAGCACTGCTCCGCGGGGACCGCAGAGAGTTTTATGCGTCGTGAAGCTGACCACGTCAGCGATGCCGATTGGTGAGGGCACTGTCCTGGCGGCAATCAGACCGGCAATATGTGAGACATCTGCCAACAGCCAGGCGCCGACCTCATCCGCAATCTCGCGAAATTTTTGCCAGTCTGGGATCCAGGAGAAGGAGGTGTAGCCTGCCACGATGACCTTGGGTTTGCAGGTCTTTGCCTGTTCCAGGATCTTGTCGTAATCAAGCCGTTCGGTCTTGGGGTCAACCCCATAGTGAAAAGCGTTGTAGAAGAGCCCGGAGCGATTGACAGGTGAGCCGTGGGTCAGGTGACCCCCAACCAGCAGGTCCATACCCAGGATGGCATCGCCCGGTTGGATAAGCGCGGTGTAAACAGCCGTGTTGGCTGGGGCGCCTGAAAGCGGCTGGACGTTAACCCAAAGATCGTCAGCATTGAGATCGTTGGCAGCGAAGAGTTCCGCGGCACGCCGGCGTGCAAGGGCTTCCAACATGTCCACATATTCAACGCCTTTGTAATAACGCGGATCACTGTGGCGGCGATAGCGACCAAGCTGGTAGGCGTAATCCATGATGGTCTCTTCGTCCTGGTAGCGGGTTTCAGGGCGGGGATAGCCTTCGGCATAGATATTG
>CAZOYK010000092.1:0-9169 GCA_964584065.1 uncultured Anaerolineaceae bacterium
TTCCTCAGCCTGTTTCCACCACGAACCGCCATAATTTCCAACCAGGTGCTTGTACTTCTTCAATTCAGGATAAGCATTGGTTGGCAGCATCTCGCCGTGGGTGTAGACGTTGATACCAGTTCCTTCAGTCTGAATGAGAAGTTCTTCCAGGTCAGGCAGGTCATGTCCGCTAACCAAAATGCCTTTACCGGGTTTGACCCCAAGGAAGACCTGGGTCGGTTCCGGATTGCCGTAGCGACCTGTGTTGGAGGCGTCCAGCAATGCCATAGCCTTGACTCCGAATTCGCCTGTCTTTTGGATCAGCGCCAGCATTTCTGCCTGACCCAGTTTGTCATTCGTGGTGGCATCCAGCGCTTCCTGCATAAATGCCAGAATGCTTTCGTCCCGACCACCCACCAGGTAGGCATGGTCCACGTAAGCGGCAATGCCTTTCAGTCCATAGATGACCACTTCGCGCATCGAGCGGATATCTTCGTTCAGATCAGGGTCATCCATGATGCCGACCGTGCGTGCCTTGGCAAGTAGCGTTTCGACTTCATAATTCTCAGGATGCCAGCCAGCCCAATCCGGACCGCTGCCGGTGCAATTGGAGTTGTGCAGCTCGTTACAGCGAGCCTGGGCACGTTTGCGCAGGTCATCCCGGCGCTCAATGGCTTCCTTGATCAATTTAACGAAGCGATCGGAGTCAAAGTTTGCATTGGTGATGGTGGCAAAAAGCGCCTTGGCAACGAAGAGATCAGTCTCATCGTCCTTTATATCCATTGGGCGGGCACGGGTGCCCCAGAAAGAAATACCTTTAAGCAGGTAAACCAGCGTGTCCTGCAGGCGGGCAACTTCAGCGGATTTTCCGCACATGCCGCGCCGGGTGCAGCCTGAATTTTTCATAGTTTCCTGGCACTGATAACAAAACATTTCGGTCATAGAGATCTCCTTGTAGTTTTTTTCACAATCGTATCCTGATTATACAGCATATACTACCAATTAGGTCATAATACCAGCAATCACCAGACAAGTTGTTTTCTGAACAAAGATTATTGGCAACTGGATATACAAAAAAAGAGCGCCAGGATAATTGGCGCTCTCGATAACAATCAAAACTACACTACACAAAGCGGTTGCGGATCTCTGAGCTGACGTAATCCAGGATCGCCACAGTGATGGCGATAAACCAGATTGCAATGCCGGCCGAACGGTAATCCAAAAGCCTGATCCACTGGATCAGCAAGTAACCGATACCGCCGCCGCCAACCATGCCGATAACGGTGGACATACGCACGTTGATGTCCCAGCGGTAGATGGTGAAGGAGACAAAAGGCGGCACAATTTGTGGAATAACCGCATACCAGACCGTCTGGAGCCAGTTCGCTCCAGTCGCCTGGATGGCTTCCACTGGTCCCGGATCAATAGACTCGATCGCCTCGGAATAAAGCTTGCCCAGGGCAGCGATGGAGTGCACGGTTAACGCGAGGATGCCGGCAAAAGGTCCCAACCCTACCGCGATGATGGCAATAACCGCCCAAACCAGCGACTCAATCGATCGCACGATGTTTAGGATGGTTCGTACCACCATATATATTGTTTTCGTAAACCAATTTGCCGACATCAGGTTGCGTGAGGCAATAAAACTGACCGGAATCGAGAGAATGACGCCAAAGAAAGTAGACATCATGCCCAGGAAGATGGTCTCGATCATCTTTTCAACCGAGAGTTTCAATTCCTCGCTCAATACCGGCTCGCCCACAGCGGCAACCTGGCGCGCCTCTACCTGCCAGACAGCATATCCTTTTCCGCCGGTGGTTGGAATGACGCGGTATGGGATGATCACGTCCAGCTCAAAACTGCCATTTTCGTCAGTCATGATCTTGACATACTCACCTTCGGAACGATAGCGGAATTCATTCCGCACCTGGTCCACCCACCAGATTTCCGTCTCATCATTAGGCGCGAAATTGCCGCCGACCATGTGGAGTTTGGTACCCTCAGCCCCGGAAATTTCTGAAAGATCGCCGCAAGTTGGTGTCACAACTACGTAAGGATCGCCTTCTTCAACCACGCGCGGCGGCACTTCAGCATTTTCAGTACAGGGAATAACTACATCCGCGCTTCCAATCAGGAGCTCTTCAGGGTAATAGAGAGCTTTTTCCCACGGCCAAAGCACGCGCATCAGCAGTGGAAGTGAGTTTTTGCCGTCGCGAACGAGTACTGCTGGTCTGATCTCACCGATTTGCCATCCCAAAATAAAGAATGAAGCTAACACAAACACCCACAGCAAGAAAGAGCTCGGTTTTGTCCTGGCAGCGGTCTTGTATGCATCATAAGCGATCAGTAAATAAAGCAAAACGAGCAGGATTAAGATAACAAAGAGGATGGGCTGGAGTTGGATAGCCTTTTTGAACATGGCGGCAAAACCAACTTCCCGCCTCGCCGCATCACTGACCCGCCAGATCCACAAACCTGCTGCAGAAAGAAACACCAACAGCAAAACCAGACCCTTCCTAAACTGCCGTGCCAGCATGTGCCCCAAACCGGGCAAAACCAGGGAAATCAATCCCGCCAGGACTGGAGGAACCAGACTGGGCTTTTCTTCAACTGGTTTAATTTTCTCGCTCATTCTGCCACCTCCTCCCCGGCTGAAACTTCTTCTTCGTCGGCAATGTCTCCCGAGATGCCCCCCATCCGCTCAGCTTCTTCGCCATAAATTGTTTTAAATTCCGCGTCGGTCATGCGCAGGATCTGTTTCTTGTTACCCTGATAGACTATCTGACCCTCACGCAAGCCGATCACACTCGTGCTGTAGCGTTGCACCAGGTCAAGGTAATGCAGGCTGCAGATGATTGTGATGCCATCCTCCTGATTCAGGCTTTCCAGGTGTTGCAAAATGGAATGTGCCAAAACTGGATCCAGACTGGCCACAGGCTCATCCGCAAGGATGAGTTTAGGTTCCTGCATCAGCGTCCGGGCGATGCCGACTCGCTGCTGCTGACCGCCGCTAAGTTCATCAGCCCGCTTGTTTGCCTGATCTGTAATGCCCATGCGCTTCAGAGCGGTTTGAGCCCGTTTCCTGTCTGCTTCATCAAATTGGTTGGTGATGCTGCGCCACGTGGGCATATAGCCCAGCCTGCCAGCCATCACGTTGGTCATGACTGTTGAGCGTTTCACTAGGTTGAATTGCTGGAAAACCATTCCAATTTGTCTGCGCATCCTTCGCAAGTCATCCCCTTTGAGTGCCGTGATATCCACGCCATCCCAGAGGATCTGCCCTTCAGTCGGATCGATCAGGCGGTTGATGCAGCGCAGCAGGGTCGACTTTCCCGACCCACTCAACCCGATCACCACCAGGAATTCTCCGTCCGGGACCGTGAAGCTTACGTTGCGTAAAGCCACCGTCCCGTCGTCATAAATTTTTGTTAGGTTTCGAATTTCGAGCATAATCACTCACCCTGGAAATTAATACGGGGGACCGAAATTGGTCCCCCGTTGCATAAACAGATTACATAACCCGAAAATCTTAGAGATCTTCAGCGGTGATTCCGGCAGCGTCCAACAACTGACGGAAGGCATCATAGAAGGTGTTATCGTGTTCTTCCAGGCCATCCCACTCATAAGCGGCGTCCATGGCTGCGTTACCTTCTTCGGTACCGATGATCTTGAGCAGTGCGGCAACAAGCTGTCCCTTAATCTCTTCAGGGAAGTCTTTGGCGAATTGCACACCATCGTTGGGGATTTCAACAGAAATCTCAACCTGGAGAACTTTGTCCATCACATCCGGGAATTCGTCTTCGACAGAAGTACGGGCATCCACAAAGGAAGCGCCGGCATCACAGTCACCATTGTACACGCCAAGCACGGCGGCGTCGTGGCTGCCTGCGAAGATGACTTCGACGTCTTTGTCCGGATCCACGCCGGCTGCGCGCATCATGATGCTGGGGATGATCCAGCCACTGGTGCTGGTCTCATCGGTGGCGCAGAAGACTTTGCCTGCAAGATCTGCTACGGAAGTGATGCCACTGTCAACATGGGCTATGATTTGCCCGGTGTAGGTTGGGCTGCCATAGCGCGTGGCGACCAGGGCCGGATAGGCGCAGTCGCGATCCGCAGCAGTGATGGCGGCAAAAGTTGCCAGGGAACCCATGTGGGCTTGCCCGGAGCATTCCGCTTCAATAGCGGCGGTATAGTCGGTGGCTACGAAAGTTTCCACCACCAAACCTGTTTCTTCGAAAATCATGTCGGCAACTGCGTCAGCACCTGCAGCGACAGATTCCATTTCACCTGAGGGAACGAAGACCCATTTAATTGGGTTTGCTTCCGTTCCAAGCTCCGGTGCTGCAGGCTGACAGGCGGCGACCACCAATACAGCAACGAGAAGAATGGGAACTATCAAACTAAACTTTTTCATTACAACTCCTTTTTTTAAAGACTAGAAGATTTAAAAACTGCTTATATGATACACCAAAAATCGATATCACGTGGAGACAAGCTGCCCCTAATCAGTAAGATGTTTTATTAATACCAATCTACTTACCAATGCCGATAACAGTAAAACCCAACTGGGTAAGGTGCTCACGGTCGAGGAAATTTCGTCCGTCGATCACAGATACAGGTGAGATTGTCTCCCAGTCGAGTTCACGGTAGATTGGCCATTCGGTGACCAGAACGATCGCATCTGCTTCGTCGAGTGTGTATTTGAGGTCATTTGAATAAGTGATTCCGATGTTGGGGTATTGGCTACGCGCATTTTCTAAAGCCACCGGGTCGTGCGCCCGCACAATCGCGCCTCGCTGCACCAAAAGCTTGCTGATATCCAACGAGGGCGCGTCGCGCAGATCGTCCGTGTTCGGCTTGAAACTGAACCCGAGCAGGGCAATATGCTTGCCTTTCAGAATCTTCAACTCCTCCTGCAAACGGTCCACCACCCACACACGTTGGGCATAATTCACATCCCGCGCGGCACGGATGATGGGCATGTCTAAATGGTAATCTTTCGCCGTTGCCACCAGCGCGGCCGTATCCTTGCCAAAGCAGGACCCTCCCCAGCCAATTCCGGCATCCAGGAAGCGATTGCCTATACGCTTATCCAGCCCGATCCCTTTTGCGATCGCCGAAACATCCGCGCCTACCTTTTGCGCCAGGTGCGCAATCTCGTTGATAAAGGAAATTTTCAGCGCCAGGAACGAATTGGCGGCATACTTGACCATCTCTGCTGAAGTCAGATCGCAGACGAGCATGGGAACTGCGGTCAGCCCGGCTGGTCTTGGCAGGCAAGCCGGAGCCTCAAAGTCCTGCCGCGTAATCGGACCAAACAATTCCTTTAGGCGCTCAATACTGGGCTGATGCTCTGAACCAACTATGATCCGATCGGGATAAAACGAGCCTTGCAGTGCCGCGCCCTGGGCCAGGAATTCCGGGCTTGAGACAACGTTGAATAATCCATTTGGCTTGGCATCATGGACCTCAAAATAGTGTTCGCGGATAATCGCCTCCACCCAGTTGCCCGAGCCAATCGGAACGGTCGATTTGTTAACTACCACCACAAATTTCTCCCCCAGGTTCTCCGCAATGGACTCTGCCGCCATGCGGACATAACTCAAATCAGCATTGCCGTCTGGTTGTGATGGCGTCCCAACTGCAATGAAAATGACATCCTGGTTGGGGATATCTGCTTCAACATAGTCACTTACAAAGTGAATCTTCTGGTGGACATCAGCAAAAAGTTCATCAAGATGGGGCTCGTAAAAAGGAACCTCGCCCGACCGCAGTCGTTTTACTTTTTCCTGGTTGAGGTCAATGCAGGTTACGTCGTTGCCCAGGTAAGCCAGCATCACCCCCGTATTTAGTCCAACATATCCTGTTCCAATGATCAGTACGCGCATATCGCCTCTTTCGAATTTTTATCTGCTCTATTATACCTGAGCGATTACCTTAGAGAGATCGCAAGAATTCGCTCCGCAATTTTCTAATCTACTGGTTCAAGTTTCGCCATGAAATGGCGCAAAACTTTCGGTGCCCAGGTAATCCTCAAGCCCCGGATATTCTCCGCTTCACGCATGCATTTCGTGGCAGCTTCCCCGATGTAATCGAGGTGGCTGCGGGTGTAAACCTGGCGCGGAATGGCAAAACGCAGCAGCTCCAAAGGCGCGAAGATCGGCGCGCCAGTTAAAGGATCGCTGTGCTCGAACATCAGGCTGCCAATTTCAGTGGTGCGTACGCCGCCTGCCAAATACAGCGCGTTTCCCAGTGCCACTGCCGGGAACTGGCTCGCGGGGATATGGGGCAGCGCCTTGCCGCCATCCACATAAACCGCATGCCCGCCAGTCGGCAGGTAAACCGGCATCCCAGCTTGCCTGAGCACCTCGCCCAGGTAACGCGTGTGCGACTCGCGGTAGTTCAGGTAAGATTCATCCACGCCGTCATACAGACCCATCGCGACGGCTTCCAGGTCCCGCCCGGAGAGCCCGCCGTAGGTCAGGAAACCCTCATGCACGATCAGGTTTTGGGCAATGCGCTGTTTCAATTCAGGATCCCTGAAGGCGATAAATCCGCCGATATTCACGATTGCGTCCTTCTTGGCGCTCATGGTGCAGCCATCCGCGTACGAGAACATCTCACGTACGATGTCGCGCACGCTGACATCCTTGTATTTCGGATCACGGATCTTGATGAACCAGGCGTTTTCTGCAAAGCGGCAGGCATCCACGAAGAACGGAATGCCGTACTTGTGATAGATCTCTGCAGTCGCGCGGATATTTCCCATCGAAACCGGCTGACCCGCGGCAGAGTTATTCGTGATCGTGATCATACCGATCGGGATATTCTCAACCCCAGTCTCCCGGATGAACTGCTCCAGCTTCACCAGGTCCATATCGCCTTTGAATGGCGCGATCAGGCTCGAATCTTCCGATTCGGCGATGGTAAACTCAACCGGATTAGCGTTCAAAACCAGCAGATTTGCCATGGTGGTATCAAAATGGCGGTTATTCGGCACATACTGACCGGGTTTGACTAGCGTGGAAAAGAGCATGCCCTCAGCGGCGCGACCCTGGTGAGTGGGAAGCACATACTCGAAGCCGAGCACGTCCTGCACCGCGCGCTCAAAATGGTAATAGCTCTTAGCGCCAGCGTAGGATTCATCCGCCTGCATCATGGCTGCCCACTGGCGGTCACTCATGGCGCCGGTGCCGCTATCGGTCAACAGGTCAATAAAAACATCTTCCGCTGGCACATTAAAAATGTTATAGAAAGCTTTCTTCAAGGCAGTTTCCCGTTCTGCCTCTGTGGTGAGTTTCACGCGCTCAACGACTTTGATGCGAAACGGCTCAATAAACGGAATGGTCATGTTCTCTCCTTGGATTTTTGTTTTTGCAAACCAGCCAGGTGCACCCCGGCCAGGTAACCACTGCCAAATGCAAAATGCAAATTGAAGCCCCCGCAAGGTCCAGCCACATCTAAAGTCTCTCCCACCAGGTAAAGCCCAGGGATGAGCCTGGATTCCATGCTCAGCGGATCCACCTCCCCCACTGGCACGCCCCCCACGCTCACCTGGCTGTTCTTGAAACTTCCAGCTCCAGTTACTCTGAACTTTGCTTCAGCGCTTACCTCCAGCAGCTGGCGGATTTGTTCTTCGCTCAGGGCGTTAAGTTTTGCCTCTGGGTCCAGCCTTGCCTGCCTGATGAAGAAATCTGCAGATTTTGGTGAGAAGTAACGCAGCAAGCCGGCTCGCAAACTGCGGGGGTTGGCAACCTGCCCCGTGAGAATATCCGCAAAATCGGACCAAAACGGGGCGATAAAGTTCACCTGCAGACTTAGATCGGCGCCAGGGTGTAAAGCCACCAGGTGGCTGATGTTCATGACCCCGGGACCGTTGAAGCCGTCCTGGTTGACGATGATATTGCCCGCGGCCTGCCCAAGTTTCTCCTCGCCATGCCAGATGCTCGCCAGCACGTCAAAGCGTTGCCCTTTTAGCTCTTTAAACGCACCAAGCTCTACAAAAATCGGACCAAGCGCTGGCACAAGCGGTCTTACGGTATGCCCAAGCTTTTCAAGTGCGCCAAAAAGTTCCCCGCGTGAGCCAAGCTCCGGGTATGCCTTGCCCCCTGCCCCAAGCACAAGTTGATCAAAAGACTCCGTTTGATGTAATCCTAATGCACTAACTTGTAAATGAAATTGCTTCTTTATATAAAGAATTTCATTAATGTGAGTGGCTACGCGCAATTCTACCCCACGCTCAGCCAGCGCTTCCCCCAAAACTTCTGCCACTGCCTGCGCGGACTGCGACCTGGGGTAATACCAACCGTCGTCGGTTTTTTGGGTTGGGATCCCCAAGCGATCAAGCGCGCGCCTGAACTCCTCCACCCCGAAAACGCCCAAAAAGGCTTCCATCCAGGTCGGATCCTCGCAGGTGTACGCCGCCGCGTCCACCACGTCATTCGTCAGGTTGCAGCGGCTGCTGCCAGTTACCAGTAATTTTCGACCAATTTTGGGATTATGCTCAAACAGGGTGATCCTGCCGCCCCCCTCCGCAGCCTGGATCGCAGCCATCAACCCTGCTGGTCCTGCCCCGATCACCGCTATGTTCATGACTAAATTATACCCTCAACACCCCCCCCCCCCATAGTATGTCCACGGCTTGGTTGGGCGGGGATGCTTGCTTACCCGGTGGCCGGGGGGCGGGGTTGAACCCGGCTCTTTCCATAACTATAGATGTCCATGTCCCAAGGTCATTCCCCAAAAGGAATGTTACTTTTCATCGCGAGCGAAGTGAGGCAGTCTGCCTAATCTTGTTCCCAGAAACCCCATAAGCTGGATTGTGTTATTCAACCCTCAACTTGGGTAAGGGTGCGCTATTCTTAACAGCGATAGCTTCAGAAATACAGGTATTTTGATGGAATTGGGAAAAATACCTTGATCGTCCTTGTGGGAATGAAACTCATTATTGAATAATTGCAAATATTCAGTATAATAATTGTAGTCCTCAAATCCTGGAGCAAAAAATGCATGAAGTTTTCTCAATTCAGAAAGCTTTTACTGGTCTTTCCAGGATGATCCATTTCCCCAAATCCACCTTAGCTCAACAAGCATATCCTTCACAAGAAAGCCATCATCTTTCACACCCCCTCAGTCTCTTTTCCTCTTTGATAAAGGTAACTCCGCTAAAGGCAGATTTACTCGAACC